>URPU01000034.1 GCA_900549865.1 uncultured Eubacteriales bacterium | reverse complement strand
GATATTTTCCCGGCCCTTTTCCTTTATAAAGCCCAGTCCGGCGGCAAGCCCGGCAATACCGCAGACGTTGTGCGTGCCCGCCTCGAGCCTGTCGGGCAGGTAGTCGGGCATGGCCTGCATTATGCTGTCTGAGCCGGTGCCGCCGTGCATAAGCGGCGCGGCCTCCGCCGCGCACAGCAGCAGCCCCGTTCCCTGCGGGCCGAAGAGCGCCTTGTGCCCCGGCATGGCGACGAACGCCGCGCCGAGGCGCGCGACGTCCACATCCAGCACCCCGGCCGACTGCGACGCGTCCACGATGAACGGCACAGAATATTTCCGGCACAGCGCGCCGATCTCGTACACCGGCAGCACAAAGCCGAACACGTTTGAAACGTGCGTGCATACGGCGAGCGACGCCCCTTTAAGCTTATCCTCAAAGTCGTTCAATACGACGTCCCTGTCAAAAAGCCTTATTCCGGCGATGCGGACGTCCGCGCCAAGCGCCGCAAGCGGCCTTGTTACTGAATTATGCTCAAACCCGCTTATGACGACCCTGCCGCCCCTTCTGGCAAGCGAGTTTATGGCGATGTTCAGCGCGTGCGTGGCGTTCATCGTAAAAACAACGTTCGTGCTGTCATCCACATTGAACAGCTCCGCCGCCGCTTCGCGGCAGTTATATACGGTCTCCGCCGCGAGCAGAGCCGGCCTGTGCCCGCCTCTGCCGGGGCTTGCCATGCTGCGCATGGCCGTGACGACAGCGCGCTCCACGCACGCCGGTTTTATCAGGCTCGTTGCGGCACTGTCAAGATATATCATTACTTCACCTCGGCATACTCGCCCGCGCCAATACTTTTGAATATCTTCCCGTTTATCATATTTTTGCTTTTCAGCAGCGCATACGCCTCGTCAAAGTGTCTGTAGACGCTGACCGCATAGCCGCAGCCGCTTGTGTTCAGCCCCTGCGGCGCCTTGACGACGGCGGCGCTTATCCCGGCGCGCTCAAGCTGCTTTTGCGCACGCTGTGCATACGTCAGAGATCTGCACATGATAAGGTATTGAGTCATATAAATCCCCATCTCATATAATAAAGCCCGCAGAGCCGTACCATGCTCTGCGGGCAGCAAACTGTCGCTGTGATATCCATCAGCATAGATACACTATATCATATGCCGTGGCCTCGATGGGTGCTATTGGGCGTTATTCGATCAGGGCGAGCGCGTGGGCGGCGATGCCGAGCCCCTCGCCGGTGAAGCCGAGCTTTTCCTCCGTCGTGGCCTTGACGCTGACGCAGGAGACGTCAATTCCCATAGCGGAGGCCAGCCTTTCGCGCATCTGTGATATATACGGGGCGAGCTTTGGGCGCTGTGCAATGACAGTGCAGTCCACATTGCCGATGCCGAAGCCGTGCCCGCGCAGTATCGCGCACACGCGCTTTAAAAGCTCAATGCTGTCCGCGCCGAGGTACGCGTCGTCGTCATCGGGAAAGATGTGCCCGATGTCGCCCAGCGCCGCCGCGCCAAGAAGCGCGTCCATGAGGGCATGGGTCAGCACGTCCGCGTCGGAGTGCCCGTCCAGCCCCTTTTCATACGGTATCTCTACGCCGCCGAGGATGAGCCTGCGCCCCTCCACGAGACGGTGAACGTCATAGCCGTGTCCTATCCGCACTGTAATCCCCCCTGCTGCGCAGTATCACTTCCGCAAATTCCATATCCCGCGGCGTGGTGAGCTTAATGTTATCCTCGTCCCCCGGAACGGTGTGCGTCCTCACGCCCATTATCTCTATCGCGGCGCAGTCGTCCGTGAGGGTCAACCCGTCGCTGACGGCCTTTGTCAGCGCGCCCTTTATGAGATCGGCGTTGAATATCTGCGGCGTCTGAATGCGAAGCGTGCGCTCCCTATCGACCGTGCCCGTCACAACGCCGTTTTCATCCACCGCCTTGAGCGTATCCGTGCTTCGGATGGCGGGCGCCGCCGCCATATATTCATCGGCGGCGAGGACGGTGCTTTTTATAAGCTCCTCCGTTATAAGCGGGCGCGCGCCGTCATGGATGGCGATAAGCCTTGCGCCGCTCTTCACCTCGGACACACCGGCAAGGACGGATTCCATGCGCGTTTTCCCGCCGCGCACGACCTTGCTTGCCTTGCTTATCCCGTATTTCTTGCACAGCGCGGCAACCTCCGTGACCTTCTCCATGCGCGTCACGACAATTATCTCATCCACGGCGTCGCAGTTCTGAAAAACGAGAAGCGTCCTTGCCAGCACCGGCATACAGCCCAGCTCCATCATCACCTTGTCCGCGCCCATGCGCTGTGCGCTTCCGGCCGCCACAATGACCGCCGAGCACACGGGCGGCGTCTCTTTCTTCCTGAATATATCCTTTATACCCATACGCCAGACCTCTTTCAAATAAATTTCTGAATTTCAGGCCGTTAGCCTCTAAGCTGCCTCTTCCTGTAGAAGTTCATCATTCCGTCCTGCATATCCTCAAGATGCAGAAGCATCTTGCCCGCGCCGTATGCCGCGCAGGATATCGCGTCGTCCACGACGACGGTGCGGATGTTGGTGCTGCGCTCGATAAGTCTGTCGATTCCGTAAATAAGACTGCCGCCGCCGGACATGATTATGCCGTTTTTATCAAGGTCGCCGACAAGCTGGGGCGGCGTGCGCTCCAGCACGGAATGCACCGCGTCAAGGATCCTGTTCATCGGCTCAACAAAGGCCTCTATAAGCTCGGTGGAGTTTATCTCAAGCGATTTGGGCAGGCCGTTCTTGAGGTTCTGCCCCTTGACCTCCTCTATGCCGACGTCTGGGCGCTGGATTATGCAGCCAATACTGCGCTTGAGCTCCTCCGCCGCGGAAAGGCCGATACGGACGTTGTATTTTTCGCGTATAAATTTCACTATGGCCTCGTCAAAGCTGGAGCCCGCGACCTTGATTGACTCGCACTCGACCACGCCCCCGGCGGAGATAATGGCGACCTCTGTCGTGCCGCCGCCGATATCGATGACCATGTGCCCGTCCGCCTTGGATATATCCACGCCCGCGCCGAGCGCCGTCGCAACGGCGGTCTCAAGCAGATACACCTTGCGCGCGCCGGCCTCGATGGCCGCGTCTATCACCGCGCGCTCCTCAACGCCGTTTATGCTGCTGGGAACGCAGGCGAGGATGCAGGGCTTGAAAAGGCTGAACGAGGTGATGCGGCTTATAAGCTCACGCAGCATCTGCGCCGTTATCTCGTAATCCGATATGACGCCGGCATTTACAGGATGAATGGCGACGATATTGGCCGGCGTGCGGCCAAGCATTTTCTGAGCGTCCTGCCCGACCTTGAGGATCTTGCCGGAAAACTTGTCCACAGCCACCACGGTGGGTTCGCGCGTAACGACGCCCTTGCCCTGTTCGAATATCAGCGTGGACGACGTGCCCATATCAACGGCGATATCTCTTTCAAATATATTCATGCGGCTTCTCCTAAAAATCTGTGTTTATATATCAATATACCCAAGTATATATTAATCCCTTGTCATAGCCAGCGTCAATGCAAATATTTCATCTGCGCCCGCCGCCTTCAATACGCGTGCACACTCAGAAAGCGTCGCGCCGGTGGTGACGATATCGTCCACCAGCAGGACGCGAAGCCCCGCGGCGGATGTGCCCGGTGCCGGGCTGTACACGCCGGAGACGTTCGCCGCGCGCTTATCCCGGCCCTTTGTGCCGGACTGCGCCGGATTATTGCGCGTTTTCACAAGAAGCTGCGCGCACGGAACGCCGAGGTGCTCCGCCACAGGTTCGGCAAGCAGGCGCGCCTGATCGTAACCCCGGCGGCGCAGTCTTTTCCTGCTGAGCGGCGCCCAAGTGACAACATCGCAATCAAGGGGTGCGTCGTCGAGGTACGCTTCCATAAGGGCTGCATAAGCATCCGCGTAAGCCGCCGCGCCGCCGAATTTATAGCGCAGGAGCGATTCGCGCACTGCGCCCTCATAATAGAGCACGGAATGGCATTCCGCAATGTTGGCGTAGCGGCGGCTCTGCGCGGTTTCATGCACGCGCGGCAGAGACTTTGCGCAGTCGCGGCAGATGATGCGCTTGCCGTCCAGCAGCTTCCGGCAGAACGGACAGCGGCGCGGAAAAAGCACGTCCAGCACCGCGTTCAGAACATCGCTTACACGCATGGCGCTCATTCGACCCCGCACAGCCTGCGCAGTCTGACGCGCAGCGCCGTATAGCGCTTGGACTGGCGGTAGTTGTCTATCATGTGATAGGCCGTCTGGTCGTCTCCGACCATGATGAGTATCTCCTTCGCGCGGGTGACCGCAGTATAGAGCACATCGCGCGTCAGCAGCATCTGCGAGGAAGCGCTGAGCGCAAGTATGACAGCCCTGTATTCGCTGCCCTGCGACTTGTGGACCGTCATGGCCCACGCATGCTCCAGCTCAAGCAACGAGTCGAAAGCGTATGCGGCAAGCCGCCCGTCAAAATCGACGGTCACGTTCTCCGCGTCCGTATCAATTGACACAATGCGGCCAATATCGCCGTTATATATCCCGCTGCCGGCGCTTGACCCGTCCGCACTGCGCCAGAGGATATCATAATTATTCTTTATCTGCATGACCCTGTCGCCCTCGCGGAACACGACGTCGCTGAAAAGCTTTTCCTTCTTCTCCGGAGAGGCGGGGTTCAGCGCTTCCTGTAACCGGCGGTTCAGGTTCTTCGTGCCAAGCTCGCCCTTGCGCGTCGGCGACAGCACCTGAATGTCGCTTGGCGGGATGTGCATCTTCCCCGGCAGGCGCACGGCGCACAGCTCCACGATGGTTTCGACGGAGCTTGCGGCCTGAAGCCTTTTCAGGCGGAAAAAGTCGCCCGTATTCTCCGCAAGGTTCGGGTGCTCCCCCTTGTTTATAAGGTGCGCGTTTCTGACGATCCTGCTGCCCTCGTTCTGCCGGAATATCTCCGTGAGCTTCACAGTCGGAACGACGCCGCTGCGGATAACGGCGGAGAACACATTGCCGGGGCCAACGGACGGAAGCTGATCCGCATCGCCGACCATCACAAGGCGCGCGTCATCCGGCAGCGCGCGCAAAAGCGCGTCGATAAGCGTGATATCTACCATGGAGCATTCGTCGAGTATGACTGCGCCGCAGTCGAGCCTGTCGCCTTCGTTCTTTGCGAACACGACGCGCTCGCCGTCCTCCGCGAACTTCGCCCCAAGCAGCCTGTGCACGGTGACGGCATCCTCTCCGCTGAGCTCACTCATGCGCTTGGCGGCGCGCCCTGTCGGCGCGGTCAGCAGTGTTTTCAGCCCAAGCGCGTCAAACATCGCGATTATGGCGCGGATAGACGTCGTTTTGCCCGTACCCGGCCCGCCGGTAATCACGACGAGCTGGTTTTCAAGCGCAAGCTGCAGCGTCTGCCGCTGGAGGGGCGCATATTCTATCCCCTGCCGCTTTTCTATTCTGGCGATCAGCGCGGGGATATCCACATCCTCTTTATATTTTCTGGCGCACATTTTCGCCATATGCGCCGCGGCGTCTGTCTCCGCCTCGTATATCTCCGGCAGATAGCAGGCCTTGCACTTTGCTATCTCCTCATAGCATATCTGTCCGGTCTCGATAAGCTCGTCTATGCTGTCGTTGACCTCATCCGGCTCAACGCTTATAAGCTCCGCCGTGACGGCGGCAAGCTTTTCGCGCGGGATGAAGCAATGGCCGTTATTGAGATTATGCCGAAGCTCAAAAAGCGCGGCGGCGTTTATTCTGTTGCGGCTGTTTCCGTCCAGCCCCATTTCCAGCGCGAGCGAGTCCGCTTCGGAAAAGCGGCCGCCGATATGGCTGGTCGCAAGTATGTACGGGTTTTCACGCAGAAGCTCCAGCGCGTCGTCGCCGTAGAATTTATACATGCGCATGGCGAGTATCGGCCTTATCCCGAAGGAACAGACGAATTCCATTATCCTGCGCACACCGGCCTGACGGCGGAAATCCTTTGACATCTGCTTTGCCTTGGCAAGGCTTATGCCCTTCAGCTCCGCCAGTTTTTCCGGCGCGGTCTCCAGCACGTCAAGCGTTTTATCGCCGAAGCGGTCAACTATGAGCGCGGCAGTAGCAGGGCCGATGCCCTTCACCGTGCCCCCGGCCAGATAATCATATATCGCGGAGGCGCTCGTCGGCAGAAGCCGCTGCGCAAACTCCGCCTTGAACTGTCGCCCGTGGACGCTGTGATTCATCCACGTGCCGCTGATTATCATCGACTCGCCGGGCGCGGCATACGGGAAGCAGCCCACGACAGTGACGGCCTCGCCGTTTCCGTCACGCAGACGCAGAACGGTATAGCCGTTCTCCTCGTTTTTATATATTACAGAGTCTACCGTGCCGGAAAGCTCAAGAAGCTCATAGTCCTGTTCCATTGAGGGATGCCTCCGTTCAATTCAAGATCAGCCGATGTCCAGCAGCGGCCTGAGATACTGCCCTGTATAGCTTGCCTCGCAGCGTGCGCAGTCCTCCGGCGTGCCGGCAAATACCAGCTCTCCGCCGCCGTCGCCGCCCTCCGGGCCGAGGTCGATTATATGATCCGCGATTTTTATCACGTCCAGGTTATGCTCAATAACGACGACGGTGTTGCCCGCGTCGGCAAAGCGGTCAAGGATGTTTATGAGCCTGTGCACATCGGCAATGTGCAGTCCGGTCGTCGGCTCATCAAGGACATAAACGGTGCTGCCGGTGCTGCGCTTGGAAAGCTCCGTTGCAAGCTTCACGCGCTGCGCCTCGCCGCCGGAGAGCGTCGTGCTGGATTGGCCAAGCTTGACGTAACCCAGACCGACATCATAAAGCGTCTGTATCTTGCCGAGTATACGGGGCTGGCTTGCAAAGAAGGAACACGCTTCCTCCACCGTCATGTCCAGCACGTCGGCAATGCTCTTGCCCTTGTACTTCACTTCCAGCGTTTCACGGTTGTAGCGCTTGCCGCCGCACACATCGCACGGCACATAAACGTCCGGCAGGAAGTGCATCTCTATCTTTATCAGCCCGTCGCCGGTGCACGCCTCACAGCGCCCGCCCTTCACGTTGAAGGAAAAGCGCCCCTGCGAATAGCCGCGCAGCTTGGCGTCCTGCGTGGAGGCGAAAAGGTCGCGTATATCATTGAATACGCCCGTGTAGGTCGCCGGGTTCGAGCGCGGGCTGCGGCCTATCGGACTCTGGTCAAGCGCGATGACCTTGTCCACATATTCAAGGCCGTCTATCCCGTCGCACAGGCCGGGCCTGACCTTTGTGCGGTTTTTCTCCGCGGCAAGGGTCTTATAAAGTATCTCGTTTATGAGCGACGATTTGCCGCTGCCGGAAACGCCCGTGACGCAGATTATCTTGCCAAGCGGCAGCTCTACGTCGATATTCTTAAGGTTATTTTCACGCGCGCCGCGTATAACAAGGCTCTTCCCGTTTCCGGCGCGGCGCTCTGCCGGAACAGGGATGTGCTTTTTCCCGCTGAGGTACTGCCCCGTCACAGACTCCGGACATGCACAGATATCCTCTATCGAGCCCGCGCACACAACGCGTCCGCCGTTCACACCGGCACCGGGGCCGATATCAACGACATAGTCCGCCGCACGCATCGTCTCCTCGTCATGCTCGACAACGATGAGAGTATTGCCGAGGTCGCGCAGCTGCTTGAGCGTGGCCAAGAGCTTTGCGTTATCCCGCTGGTGCAGGCCGATGCTCGGCTCATCCAGAATATACAGCACGCCCATGAGGCTGGAGCCTATCTGCGTTGCAAGGCGGATGCGCTGACTCTCGCCGCCGGAAAGCGTCGCGGCGGAGCGGGAGAGCGTAAGGTAACCAAGCCCGACATCCTGCAGGAAGCCCAGCCGGGATCTTATCTCTTTTATTATTCTCTCCGCGATGAGCTGTTCCTTCGGCGTGAGCTCAAGCCCGCCGATAAAATCAAGCGCCTTTACGACGGAAAGCTCCGTAAACTGCGCGATATTCATCCCGCCGACAGTGACCGCAAGCGCGGAATCCTTCAGCCGCTTCCCCTTGCACGCGGGGCACGGCGTCTCGGACATGCATTCCTCTATATCAGCGCGCATGGACGGACTCTGCGTTTCCTTATAGCGGCGGTCAAGGTTGTTGACGATGCCCTCGAACTCGCGCTTTATCACGCCGAAGCCCTCCGCCTTTTCATAGTGGAGCTGGAGCGCCTCCCCCTTCGTTCCGTAGAGTATCGCGTCCACCGCCTCCTGCGGCAGGTCCTTTATGGGGTCTGTCAGCTTGAAGTGATAGCGGCGCGAAAGCGCCTCAAAGTACATACGTGAAATAGAGTCGCCCTTGACGTTGCCCCAGCCGGAGGCGGTGATGCCGCCGTCCATAATGCTGAGATTCGGGTTTGGCATGATGAGCGCCGGATCGACCAGAAGCTGCACGCCGAGGCCGGTGCACGTCGGGCACGCGCCGTGCGGACTGTTGAAGGAGAACAGGCGCGGCGTCAGCTCCTCTATGGATATGCCGCAGTTTTCGCAGGCATAGTTCTGCGAGAAAGCGATCTGCCTTTCCTCGTTCGGGATGTCCACAAACAGCAGCCCGCCGGAAAGCGCAAGCGCCGTCTCCGCCGAGTCCGTCAGGCGTCGCACAATGTCCTTTTTGATGACAAGGCGGTCAACGATTATCTCAATATTATGCTTTTTGTTTTTTTCCAGCTTTATCTCTTCCGAGAGGTCATAGATATTGCCGTCCACGCGGGCGCGGACATAACCGGACTTCTTCGCGTCCTCGAACACCTTGACGTGCTCACCCTTCCGGGCGCGCACGACAGGGGCAAGTATCTGTATTCTTGTGCCCTCGGGCAGCTCCATTATCCTGTCAACTATCTGGTCGATGCTCTGCTGCTGTATCTCCCGGCCGCACTTCGGGCAGTGCGGCACGCCTATCCGCGCCCAGAGAAGGCGGAGATAGTCGTATATTTCCGTAACCGTGCCCACTGTGGAGCGCGGGTTTTTCGACGTTGTTTTCTGGTCGATGGATATCGCAGGCGAAAGCCCGTCTATATAATCCACGTCCGGCTTGTCCATCTGGCCAAGGAACATCCTTGCGTATGAGCTGAGACTTTCAACGTATCTGCGCTGCCCCTCGGCATAAATTGTGTCAAACGCGAGACTGGACTTGCCGCTGCCGGAAAGCCCGGTTATGACGACAAGCTTGTCGCGCGGAATTTCAAGATCAATGTTTTTAAGATTGTTTTCTCTTGCGCCTTTGATGTAAATATTGTTCTGCATAGTGTTTTCCCCGTGCGGCCCTGCCGCGTGTATGATGATGCGCTTATTCTGCGGTTATGTCCGCAATCCTGCCGCGTGTGAGCTTTATCAGCGCCTCCGGCGCAAGCTCCACCTGACAGCCTATCTTCCCGGCGCTGACGATGACAGCGTCCAGCGCCTCAATGCTGCTGTGATACGTCGTCGTGAAAAGCTTCTTCATCCCGACAGGCGAGCAGCCGCCGCGGACGTAGCCGGTGATATCATTTATTTCGCTGACGTGCAGCATCGCCACAGACTTCTCCTTCACGGCCTTTGCCGCTTTTTTAAGGTCAAGCTCCGCGGCGACAGGGATGACAAAGACGTACACAGCCTTGCTCGCCCCGCGCAGCACCAGCGTCTTGAACACGGCGGCGGGGTCTGCACTGATAAGCCCGGCGACAGTGACGCCGTCAACGGCCTCATCGCCGTGCGGATACTCATGCGGGATATACGCTATCTTTTTCTGCTCCAGCATGCGCATTACATTTGTTTTCTCTGCCATAGTCCGCCACGCTTTCAAAGTTTTTCAGAATATTATAACCTATTTCTCGCTTTCTTTCAACAGGAACAAATGAAATAATCAAATTTAAAATCAGAACTGCCGGGGAACACTCCGGCAGTTCTGATAATATAAAAATATTTCTAAATATCACTTATTGCTCTGGAAACGGTACAGCATGTTTTCCACGCTGTTGTCGAGCACGAGCAGGAACCTTTCCTTCGTCACACTCGGCGGCAGCTTCATGCCGAGGTCGAGCCACTGGGAGATAAGCCCGATGATGCCGTTCGCGTAAAACTCAACAACGAATTCAAAATCCTGCCTGTCCACATTGCGCCCGTCGCAGACGATCTCGGCAAAACCGCGGATGCAGTTTTGCAGTCTATCTTTCAGAAAGCGCAGCATGTAAAGGCGGCTGTTGGAGTTATAGACGTTCGTGGCAAAGGTGCGGTTTTCATACAGATACTCAAAGAAAACCATGACGTCCTCACGCCAATGGTCATAAACTATCTCCTTTGGCAGGACCCTGCTTGCATCCTCCTCAAAGACCCACTCAAGAAGATCGTACACATCATCGAAATGATAGTAGAACGTCTGCCTGTTGACGCCGCAGATCTCGACCAGATCCTTGACCGTGATCTTATCCATCGGCTTGACCGCCATCATTTGCTTCAATGCCGCAGCGAAAGCTTCTTTTGTTGATGATGCCATATGCCCGTCCCCCTGTCTTTTTTTAGATTATATCATACACAGCGCGTCATGGCAAAAGTTTTCTTCCTGTCGGGATATATTTTTTTCGACGGATATTCCCGATATGTCATGCTTTTATATTTGCGCCGCTTGTGGTAAAATCATAGATGAATTTATCTGCGAGGTTTTTATTGCTATGAACGGGAATTCCGAATCTATACAGAAAAGCACACCCGAGGCCTCGAAAGAAAGCCGCATTGCGGTTCAGGCAAGGCGCGTTCTCCTGTCCGTACTGGCGGGGCTTGCCGCGCTTGCCGTGTTCTGGTGCGGGTATCTTCTCTTCTCATTCAGGGCCGTGCCGGAAATGGCCAGATATGCCGGGGAATACAGCGCGGCGTACACGCAGACCGGCAATATCCGCCTCAGTGAGGGTATGCCGCTTACCGCCGTGCTCGACGCGGGCGGGAAATGCACGCTCAGCTTGGGAGAGCGCAGCTATTCCGGGCGGTGGACGCTTCGCGGCGGCGGGCTGCGGATATGGTGCGGCACGGCGTACATGCGCGGCACTCTTGACGGAGATGTGCTGACGCTTGAAAACGTCTTCGGCAGCGGCACGGCCGTCTCGCTTTCGCACGGCGGCGACGGATATACGCCGCCATCCAGCGGAAAATACGTCGTTTCAGAAATATCGGCCGATGGGGAAAGCTATGCCAAAAGCACCGTTGACGAGGCCGGAGCAGGAGAATGGTACGTTCTGATAAATGACGACGGCAGCGCCGAGGCACGGCTTTTCGCCGCAGAGGCGCAAAGCGCAAGCTTCACGGAAAGCGGCCTTATCTATGGACAGCTTCTTCTCGATTATTCCCTTGACGGAAATGCGCTGATAATAGAATACCCGGACGGTGTCGTCCTCCGGCTCGTTCCGGAAAAGGATTGACCCGCGTTATATATGCAGTCCGGCCTCAACGGCTGAACTGCATATAATTATGCACGCACACAAACATTACGACCGTCAGAAGCCCTATAAACAGCTTGTCTACAGCCGCGTTGTCGATCTTCTTGTTTATTTTCCGCCCGACCACGCCGCCAAGGATGCCGCAGATGCAGCCGATGACGGAAGCCAGAAAGCTTATAAGAATAAAAATTGTATAAACCATTGGAAAAACCTCTCTATCTCACTCAAAAAGATATTTGCTTGCCTCTATAGACGGCAGAAGCTCATCCGCGCGGACAAGCTCTTCTATCCGCGCCGCCGTAATTTCGGCGCAGTCGGAAAGCGGTGAATGGCCGCCGTTGAAAGCGCCCATAATGACCGACGGCTTGTCTATCGGGAGTATGCGCCGCCCATCTTCACAGATGAGGTAAAGCCTGTATATAACGTCCCGGCCGCTCGTGGCGTGCAGCGCAGGCTGCCCGATGAGCGGATACATCTGCGTGAACTGCTCCTCCTGTGAGCATTCAAGCAGGAAGATATCTCCGGCGTAGTCCGGCTGTCGGCCCGTCCATTTTTTGTATATTCGCATACTGCCTCCATATCATGATAACCTGTCTTTATATTAATAAGCTTAGCATTTTATATTGCCCCGGTCAATAGCTGCCGCAATTTATTCTTGACCGTGCCGGTGCCGGGCATTATAATGCGTGTGTGATTTATGTGTCAAAGGAGGAACGGTCATGTTCAGATTCAACCATTTCAATTTTAACGTGCTGGATATGCAGCGCAGTCTGAAGTTTTATAAGGACGCGCTCGGACTTGAGCCTGTGCGCGAAAAGAATGCCGCCGACGGCAGTTATCAGATAATATTCCTCGGCGACGGGCAGAGTGACTTCCGGCTTGAGCTTACCTATCTCAAGGATCACAGTGAGCCTTACGACCTTGGCGAGCAGGAGTTCCACCTTGCCTTCACCGCGGAGGATTATGACGCGGCGCACGCAAAGCACGACGAGATGGGCTGCATCTGTTTTGAAAATCCAACCATGGGCATCTATTTCATAGAGGACCCCGACGGATACTGGATAGAGATAATCCCCGCAAAAAGATAAGAAAGCAGGAGAAATACTATGAGTTCATTTGCAAAAAAGATACTTTCACTTGTTTTGACGCTTTCCATGCTGACGCTTCTCGCTGCATGCGGCGCACAGAGCGCGCCTGTAGAAAGCGCCGCCCCAACCGCAAGCGAGGAAGCCGCGGCCGTGCCGGATAACGCGCAGGCGGAGTATGACAGCACGCTTCCCGTAAATGTAATGACGCTGAACGGAACGACGGGCTTCGGCATGGCAAACCTGATGTACGCCGCGCAGAACGGCGGCGCGGCGCTGAACTACAGCTTCACCGTTGAGACGGACGCCAGCAACATTACCGCGGCGCTCATAAACGGCAGCGCCGACATTGCGGCTCTGCCGACGAATGCCGCCGCCGCGCTTTACAGCAAGACCGGCGGCGCGGTGCAGGTGCTGGCGCTGAACACGCTGGGCGTGCTGTATCTGGTCTCCGACGGCACGTGCGCCGCCGCCAGCTTTGACGACCTCAAGGGTCAGACGGTGTATGCGCCCGCCCAGAATCCCAGCTTTATCTTTCAGTACCTCTGCGAGAAGAACGGCCTTAAGCCTGGCGAGGATATAATCATCGACACGACCTATGCCCAGCCGGCCGACCTCAATGCCGCGGTTTCATCCGGCGAGGTCTCCCTTGCCGTTCTGCCGGAGCCGATGGTCACGATAGCCTGCGCCGCAAATAGCGCGCTTTCCGTGGCGATGGACCTCACCGCGGAATGGGATAAGGTCTCCCCTGCCGGAAGCCTCGTTCAGGGCTGTGTGGTAGTGAGGACGGAATTTGCCAAGGAGCACGCGGCGGAGCTCAAATGCTTCCTTGACGAATACAGAGCCTCCGTCGAGGCGCTGAGTGCCGACGTTCAGGGCACCGCAGAAAAGATACAGGAGACGGGGATATTTGCAAAGGCCGCAGTCGCCGCGAAGGCCATACCGAACTGCAACGTGTGCTTCATCGCGGGAAGCGATATGCGCGACGCCCTCTCGTCCTTCTATGAGATAATGTTCGCCGTTGCCCCGGCGTCCATAGGCGGCGCGATCCCCGGTGACGACTTCTACTGCGTTCTTGAATGAGTAGCCGTGCAGCCGGAAAACTGAAGAGGCTGCTTGCGGTGCTTTTCTGGGCGGCGCTGTGGCAGGCGGCGGCCATGCTCACCGGCAAGCCCCTGCTGCTGCCCGCGCCGGTGGACGTGCTGTGCAGACTATTCGAGCTGGTGCAGACCGTTTCCTTCTGGCAGTCGGTCGGCGTTTCCCTCTTGAGGATCAGCGCGGGAATAGCCGCGGCCATCGCCGCGGGCGTCGCCCTTGCCGTGCTGACCTGCCGCCGCAGCGCGCTGGAGGCGCTGTTCTCCCCTCTTCTGACCGTGATAAAGACCACACCCGTTGCATCCTTCGCCGTGCTGGTGCTTATCTGGGTGAAGCGCGACTTAGTGCCGGTCCTCATTTCTGCGCTGACCGTCCTGCCAATCATATGGGCGAACGTGACCGAGGGCATAAAGGGCATTGACCCGAAGCTTCTCGAAATGGCGCAGGTTTTCCGTCTGCCGCGCGGGAAAAGGCTTAAATACATTGCCGTTCCGTCCGTTGTGCCGCATTTCCGCGCGGCATGTACAAGCGCGCTTGGCTTCGGGTGGAAGTCCGGCGTCGCCGCCGAGGTGCTGACAGTTCCGCGCGACTCCGTCGGGCGCATGATATATGAGTCCAAGCTTTACTTGCAGACGACGGACCTTTTTGCGTGGACGGCCGCAGTCATTCTTATAAGCCTGTGCCTTGAGCGCATTGTAATGCGCCTTGCGGCGGGGAGGGGAAAAAATGCTTGAATTAAAGGATGTTTCCCTCTCCTTCGGCGCGCTTGAGGTCCTGCGCGGCGCATCCCTCGCGCTGGAGCAGGGCGAACGCATTGCCATAACCGGGCCGTCCGGCTGCGGAAAGACCAGCCTTCTGCACGTCATCGCCGGGCTGCTGCATCCGGATTCCGGTCTTGTCCGCAATCGCGCCACGCGCACGGCCTGCGTATTTCAGGAGCCGCGGCTGCTTCCGTGGCTGAGTGCGGAGGAGAATGTATCCATCGTCATGCCGCACGGCACACAGGGGCAGGACGCGCTCATGCTGCTGAAAAAACTCGGTCTGGCAGACAGCGCGGAGAAGCATCCATGCGAGCTTTCCGGCGGGATGCAGCTGCGCGCCGCACTGGCAAGGGCGCTGGCATACGCGCCGGATCTGCTTTTGCTGGATGAGCCGTTCAGGGCGCTGGACGCCGCGTCAAAGGCGCTGGCCATAGACGCCGTGAACGAGCGCGCGGACTGCGCGGTCATACTTGTGACGCACAGCCCGGAGGAAGCGGACGCGCTTGGATGCAGAATAATACCGTTTTCACAGATACAGCGCACAGCGGATATATGACCGCCGTGCGCTGTTCTTCACCGCATAATGCTCAGACCGGCAAAGCGTTCTGCTTTGCCGGTCTGAATAGCTTTTGCCGCAGTATCACATCGACTCCGGCGCGGACACGCCGAGGAGGTTGAGCGCGTTGCTCAGCGTGATCTGAAGCGCCTTTACAAGGCCGATGCGCTGATTCGTAAGCTCAGGGTCGTCCGGGTTATTGACGCGGGCGACGTTATAATAGCTGTGATACAGCTTGACGAGGGAAATGATATACTCGGAGATAAGATTGGGCTTGCGGAGCTTTGCCGCCTTTGCGACAATTGAGGTAAACTCGCCCATCATCTTCATGAGCAGAAGCTCCTTTTCGTCCGTCAGGCGGTCATAGCTGTCCACCTTATGGAACTCGGGGATCGCGGGGTTGCGCATTATAGAGCACATGCGGGAATGGGCATACTGCGCATAGTACACGGGGTTATTGTTGTCCTTCGCCACGGCCTGCTTGAGGTCGAAGTCCATCTGCGAAGAGATATCCTTCGAGCTGAAATACCAGCGCGCCGCGTCAACGCCGACGTCCTCGCAGAGCTCACGGATAGTGATGGCATTGCCCGTGCGCTTTGACATCTTGACCTCGACGCCGTTCTCGACCATACGCACCATCTGGATAAGGTCGATGGTGAGCGTTCCCTCCGGATAGCCCAGCGCAGTCAGCGCCGCCTGCATACGCGTCACATAGGAATGGTGATCCGCGCCCCAGAGGTTTATCAGCTTTTTATATCCGCGCTCACACTTGTAAACGTGATTTGCGATATCCGGCGTGAGGTATGAAAGCGTTCCGTCGCTCTTGCGCAGCACGCGGTCCTTATCGTCGCCGTAATCGGTGCTTTTGAACCACAGCGCGCCGTCCTTTTCGTAGAGCAGCCCCTTCTCGTCCATCATTTTGAGGCAGTCGTTTATGCGCTTTCTGTTGTTCTCATAGAAGAATGTCTCATGCATCCACGACTGTATAGTAACGCGGTACAGCTTGAGGTCTCTGTCTATCTTTTCAAGCTCACGCGTCTTGCCCTCGTTCATGAAATACTCAAGCCGCTCCGCCGGGTCTGCCGTCAGCCACTTGTCGCCGTCCTGCGCGGCGATATCCTCCGCAATGTGCTTGACATCCTCGGCGTGATAGCCGTTTTCAGGCAGGGGGTATTCCTTGCCGAAATGCTCAAAATAGCGGGCGACAAGAGATTCGCCCAGCATAACTATCTGGTTTCCGGCGTCATTGACATAGAACTCACGCAGCACGTCATAGCCGCTGTGCTCAAGCAGACGGCAGATGCTGTCGCCCCACGCGGCATTGCGCGCATGGCCGCAGTGCAGGTCGCCCGTGGGGTTGGCGGAGACCCACTCGACAAGGACGCGTTCGCCCTTGCCGGAGTCGTTCCTGCCGTAATCCGCACCGGCTTCAAGTATTCTGTTTATTATACTGCTGAGCGCATTGCTCTTGAGGCGGAAGTTTATAAAGCCGGGCTTGGCCACGGTGACGGACTCCGCCTCCGGTATCGCTTCGCGCAGCTTCTCGGCAAGCGCCTCGCCGATCTCCATCGGCGATTTATGCAAAGTGCGCGCAAGGCGCATCGCCGTGCTCGTTGCATAGTCGCCCAGCTTCGGGTCGCGCGGCGCTTCGACGAGCAGCGTGTCCTCATCCGCATCTATCCCGTAAACCGACTTGACGGCATCAGCCAGGGCCGCATATATTTTCTGCTCAAGGTCACTCATGCATTTTCTCCTCCGTTTTCATGCTCAAGAAATAATTCGCCGCTGCACAGGTAATCGCTCAGTGTGCGGCAGAAGGTCTTGGCCGCCTCCTCCGTCCGCAGTATGAGCAGGATAGTGTCGACACCGGCAATAGAACCAACAAAACCATCTGGGTTAAGCTTGTCTATATATGCACAGACGGCCTGCGCCATACTGTGTATGGTCTTCACGACAATGAGATTGCCGACCGCTTCAATGGAAGGCGCGGACATCTGCGCGATATACTGCATCTGCTCCACACCCTTGCTGTCGCTGCCGACGCCGGGATCCACGGCATACGACGCGGAGCCGTCCGCCCCTATCTGCTTGACGAGCCCAAGCGCGCGGATATCGCGCGAAACAGTGGACTGTGTGCACTTCATCCCGTGCGCCTCAAGCAGGTCCAGAAGCTGCTTCTGCGTGCGGACATCCTGAGTCGTAAGCAATTCGAGTATAAGCTGCTGCCTTTTTGTGTTCATGCGCCGCCCCCTAAAAAGCATCCGCCGGCATACCGCGGCAGGCAATATGCCGGCAGATCAGATATTATGCAATCAAATGTATATATTATAGCCGACTGCGCGGCCTTCGTCAACAAAAATACTTCTTTTCTCCGCTCAGCTCAGTATCAGCATGGCAAAGCTGAGTATAACGCCGACTGTGAGGCCGAGAATGGCCAGCAGCCGCCCCGCCCATTTAAGCCAGCTTTCATAGGGAATACGCGCCAGCGCAAGCCCGCCCATGATGAACCCGCAGGTGGGCGTAAAGAGATTGACGAACCCGTTCGCCGCGACGTTTATCATTATGGACGTCTCCACGGACCAGCCAAGCCCCGCAACTATCGGCGAGACTATCGGGGCCGACAGGCTTGCAAGCCCGGAGGAGGACGGCACAAGGAAGCTCAGAGCGATATGCAGCAGGTAATCCAGTGCGCCGAACAGCGCCGCGGGAAGCCCGGAGGCCGACAGGGCGCTGACAGACGCCTCAACTATCCATGTGCCAAGCCCGGTCGTGTTCATTATCACCGTCGCCGCGCGGGCGAGGGCAATGACAAGGTTTACTGCTATCATGTCTCCAAAGCCGCTGATAATGCACGGGATGATCCGGCCACGGTCCTTCAGGCCGACGACACCGATTATTATGCCCATGATGATGAACCACGACGCCGCGTCGTCAAACCACCAGTCGCCAAGGCAGCTGCCGGAGAAGAACGCGCTCCAGCCGAGGGAGTCATACATCCCCTCGCTGAGACTGCCCCACGGGATAAACCCGAGTATCATCACCACGAAGGACAGCGCAAACAGCCAAAGCACCCTTTTATGCGGAACTGTCAGCCGGACGTATTCCTCCGTGCCGCCCGACGCGCCGTAAGCCGTGCGGCATACGCCGAGCTGTTCGCCCGTGAGGATGGAGCCGCCGCCCGCCCGGACGCGCTTTGCGTACCGCGTCACAAAGAGCGCGGATATGAAATATGTAGCAAGCCAGAGAATGACGGCCTCCGCATACACGACGCCCATGTTGACCGAGACCCCCGCGTCAGCCGCCGCGGCAATGGCCGCGCCGGTGGCAAACGGGTTTATCGTGGAGCCGAGAACGCCGCAGCCCGCGCCCAGCAGCACCGTGGCCGCGCCCACGATGGGGTCAAACCCGGCCGTCAGCATCGTCGCGGCAAGGAGGATGTAGAAGCCGACTGTTTCCTCACCCATGCCGTAGGTCGTGCCGCCGACGGAGAACACGAACATAAGCACCCACACAAGCGCAAGCTCTCTGCCGCGCAGCTTTTTCACAAGCACCTTAACCCCGGTCTCAAGCGCGCCGGTCTCGTTTATTATCGCCAGAAACGCGCCGAGGCAGAACACAAAGCCGATAACGTCGCCCGCGTCGTGCCAGCCGACAATGGGCGCCATGATAATATCACTGAGTGCCGCGCCGGAAACCTCGGCCTTCTCTCCCGTGTCAGGGTCGGTATAGCTCTGTCCGTCCGCAAGCCATGTCGCCACAGCCACAAGAAGCAGGACCGCCAACAGAATCGCAAACGTACTGAGTGAACGTTTCTTCCTTGACACAGCCATTTTTCGCGCTCCTATTCCCTATATTTTGTTGTAACTTCTGCTTTACCTCCGTTTCTTATGTACTTTTGTCAATTTGCCTATTTCAGTGTGGCATACATAACGGCCTTGATGGTGTGCATCCTGTTCTCCGCCTCGTCAAACTGCCGCGCCTGCGGGCCGAGGAACACATCGTCCGTGACCTCCATCGCCGCAAGGCCGTATTTTTCGTATATCTCCTCGCCCACCGTCGTCTCCAGGTCGTGGAAGGACGGCAGACAGTGCAGGAAGATGGCCTCCGGCTTCGCCATGGCCATAAGCTCCTTGTTGACCTGATACGGCCGCAGAAGCTTTATGCGCGCATCCCACAGCTCCGCGGGCTCGCCCATGGAAAGCCATATATCCGTATACACGGCGTCACAGTCCGCCGCCCCCTGCCGGATGTCGTCCGTAAATTCCAGCACAGCGCCAGTTTCCGCCGCGACAGCGCGGCACTTTGCCACAAGCGCCGCCGCGGGCATAAGCTCCGCCGGGCCGCAGGCGCAGAAGTGCATCCCCAGCTTCGCGCACACGACCATGAGCGAGTTTGCAACGTTGTTCCTCGCGTCGCCGAAGAATGTGAGCTTGCGCCCCCTCACACTGCCAAACTCCTCGCGCACGGTCAGCATATCCGCCAGCATCTGCGTCGGGTGGAAGTCATCCGTCAGCCCGTTCCACACGGGCACGCCGGAATACTTTGCAAGCGCCTCCACCACGGCCTGACTGTATCCGCGGTATTCGATGCCGTCATACATGCGTCCGAGGACCTTTGCCGTGTCGGCAATGGATTCCTTCTTCCCCATCTGCGAGGACGCCTGATCAAGAAAGGTGACGCCCATCCCCAGATCGCGCGCCCCCACCTCAAACGCACAGCGGGTGCGCGTAGAGGTTTTTTCAAACAGCAGCACTATCTGCTTTTCCGGCAGCCATTTGTGCGCGATCCCGGCGGCCTTCATGCGTTTGAAGTCTGCGGCAAGGTCTATGAGATAATTTATCTCCTCCGGTGTGAAATCAAGCAGCGTCAGAAAGCTGCGCCCGCGTATGTTTACGCCCATTTTCCGTTTCCTCCTTTGATTTTGTTCATTCGGCCCTTATGAGCGGCATGGACATGCACCGCGGGCCGCCGCGGCCGCGCGAAAGCTCGGCAGACGGCATCTCCAGCACCGTCAGCCCCTCGCCGCGCAATATGTCATTCGTCACGTCATTGCGCCGGTACACGATTATTTTCCCCGGCGCGACGCACAGCGTGTTGGAGCCGTCGTTCCACTGTTCGCGTGCAGCCGCGATTGGGTCGCTGCCGCCGCAGTAGATAAGCTTCACCTTATCCGTATGTGTATACTCTTCAAGAATATGCTCAAGATCCGAGTCTATGCGTCGTATTTTAAGCTCTGCCGGGTCGCTGTCGCCGGGCGTTATCTCATAGACGGTGAGCGGGCCGAGTATTGCCGGGTGTACAGTGTATTTGTCCGTGTCTATCTGGGTGAACACCGTGTCCAGATGCATGAACGCGCGGCTGACCGGGATGTCGAAGGCCAGCACCGTGCGTATCTTCGCCTCCGGATCCATGAAAAGCTTGCGCGCGGCGATCTCTATGCCGTCCGGGCTGGTGCGCTGGGAAATGCCTATGGCAAGGGTGTCCTCCGTCAGGTTAAGTACGTCTCCCCCTTCTATGTTCGCGTGATAGCTGCGGTCGTAATAGCGCTTGACCACGCCCTTATAATCCGGATGGTACTTGAAGATGTAGTCGGCGTATATCGTCTCCCGCCGTCGCGTGGGAAAGCGCATCTTGTTCAGGAAAACCCCAGTGCCGACCGACGCAAAGGGATCACGTGTGAAATAAAGGTTCGGCATGGGGTCGATTATCAGCTCATCCGCCGGGGCGGTGAGATCCTGAAGCGAATAAGCGGAAGCCCCGCCCATCTCGCGCAGCGTCAAGCCCTCCATCGTTTTCTCCACAAGCGCCTTTCCGGAATAATTGCTCATAAGATGGTCATATATTCTGTCCTGCCAGCGCTTTGTCTTTATGTTCCCCTCAGACAGCCATTGGTATATGAACGACTCCGTCAGCTCCGGATACATTGCAAGAAGCTCCGCCATGAGGTCCTCCAGATAAACGACCTCCGCGCCGCTTGCGCGCAGCAGCTTTGCAAACTCGTCGTGTTCCTGCTGCGCGGCGCGCAGAAACGGAATGTCATCGAAAAGAAGCTCCGGCAGGCGCTCCGGCGTCATGTTCAGCAGTTCCCTGCCCGGCCGGTGCAGCAGCACTTTTTTCAGGGGTTTTATTTCGCTTCGCACACTTATCCCTTCCATAGCCCCTCCTGTTCCATAAATACACGGTTTCTGACGACATCGTTATATAATATTCGAGCGCCACGGTCTTTTGAACCGCGGCGCGCATTCTTTTATACCGGCTTTACCTGTCTGCGCCCTTCTTCCGCTTCTGCGCGCTTGTCACCACGTACACCATCATGATTATAGTTATCGCATAGGGTATTATCCCCGTCAGGTCGGAGCTGACATAGTCCTGAAGCCGCAGGCCGATAGCGTCAAAAAAGCCGAACATGAGCGCCGCCATATACGCCTTGGAGGGGTTCGCCGCGCCGAAGATGACGCAGGCAAAGGCGATATACCCGCGGGAATTGCTCATATTTTCCGCAAAAGTGCCGTTGAGATAGCCCAGAGACAGGTGCGCCCCGGCCACGCCGCACAGCACGCCGCATATTATGCTTGCAAGCCACTTCATTTTTTCCGGCGCGATGCCCGCCGTGCGCAGTGTATCCGGCTTTTCCCCGGAGGCGCGCAGCCAGAACCCGTAAGGCGTTTTGTACACGAACACCCACAGCAGAAGCACCAGCAGCCACGTCAAATAAACGAAAAGCGAGTGCCCGTTCAGCACCTGCCCCAGAAACGGCAGCTTGTCCAGCAGCGGGATATCAACATTCGGCAGTGACGGATAGCCCTTCGCGCCGCTCACCCCGAAAATCGAGCGGGAAAGATACGTCGTAAGTCCGAGGGCGAAGGTGTTGAGCGCGCAGCCGATGATGAACTCATCCGACCTGAACTTGACGACGAACAGTGCGAAGAACAATCCCACGATCACACCCATGGCCAGCGCCATGGCAAGCCCCGCCCACGCGGACGCGAAAAGATAGCTGCCGAGGACACCGAAAAACGCCCCCATGAGTATCATCCCGTCCATTCCGATATTCATTATGCCCGCGTGCTCCGTCATTGAGCCGCCTATTGCCGCCAGCGCCACGGGCGTGGCGCGCCGCAGCATTTCGTTGAAGGTCCCGGCAGAAAATATGCTGCCAAGCACAGCGCTTATATCATCCATGTTCTCTGCCCTCCTTCAATCTCTCCTCCGCCGCGCGCCTTGCGGCACGGCGCTGCCGCGCTTCACTTATATGCTCCGTTATGCCGCTTTCAGCCGCCATGCAGAATATGACGACGGTCTGGATTATAAGGTATATCTGCGACGGCACGCCGATAAGCTCCATCCCCTGCGCGCCTATTTTCAGCACGGCAAAGAAAAGCGACAGGAAAATGACCGTGACCGGCTTATACTGGGCGATCATCGCCACCATAAGCGCTTCAAAGTAATAATCCCGGCTGACGCTGTCGCGGTAAAGGTGCTCGACCCCGTACACGCGGAACATGCCGACAAGGCCGCACATCGCGCCGGATATGACCATGCAGGCGATCACGATGGTGTCTGTTTTAATGCCGGAAAAGCGCGCAAAGCGCGGATTCTGCCCCGTGATGCGCATCTCATAGCCGACGGATGTTTTCTCCATCACATACCACACGGCAAAGGCGATCACCGCCGCGGCGAATACCGCCGTCGTCAGGCTGGAGCGCTTTATTATCCCGGCGAACCAATACTGTGCATTGAGCTGTTCCGTCGCTGCGATGAGGTTTTTGTTTGAATTCTTCCACGGCCCCTTCGCCAGATACTGGCACAGGTAGGCGGCAACGGTGTTGAGCATGATGGTCGTGATGACCTCGTTTACCTTGACCTTCACCTTGAGCACACCGGGGATGAGCGCGTAAAGCCCGCCCGCCAGCATCGCGGCCAGCGCCGCCGCGGGAATGACCAGCCACGGTGACATTCCGTCAAGCCATATGCCCGTCTGACAGGCAAATATCGCACCCAGCAGAAGCTGCCCTTCCCCGCCGACGTTGAATATGCCGACGCGTGCGCCGAGAACGCAGGCAAGCCCGCACACGCACAGCACCAT
>URPU01000033.1 GCA_900549865.1 uncultured Eubacteriales bacterium | reverse complement strand
CCGTGACCTGCGCGCCGGGACGGGATTTAAGCTCATTCACGAGCGGGCACATTTTTATGGCCTCCGGCCGCGTACCGAAAACCAGCATTATTTTCTTCATGGCTTTTCTTAAAGCTTGTAGGCGCTGCCGTCGGTGACGATGCCGCGCGTATCGAGGACTGTTTTTCCTTCAAGAGAGGCAAGGCTGCTTCTTATATGGCTGTGGCCGACGAGCAGCACTATCATGTCCGTTCCGGCAAGGAACTCATCGTAATCAAAGCACTGGCGCGCCGCCTTCTTCGCGGAGACTATCGGGTCGTACACGAGCGGGGCGGGCAGGCCGCGCTTTTCCATCACCTCAAGGAGCTGGAGCGTTGGGCTTTCGCGCGTGTCGTCCACATCCTCCTTATAGGTCAGGCCGTAAAGGCCGATGCGGGAATAGTCTGAAAGGCCGTTTTCCCTCATGATGCTCTCTATCCTGTCGAGCACGTAGGCGGGCATGGAGGAATTTATCTCGCGCGCGGTGCGGATAAGGCGCGCCTCCTCCGGAAAGTCTCCCACGAGGAACCACGGGTCGATGGAGATGCAGTGTCCGCCGACGCCGGGGCCGGGCTGCAGGATATTCACGCGCGGGTGCTTGTTGGCGATGCGGATGACCTCCGCCACGTCCATGCCGCCGCGGCGGCAGATCTTCGCAAGCTCGTTTGCGAAGGCGATGTTTATATCGCGGAAGGTGTTCTCCACGACCTTCGTCATTTCCGCAGTCTTGATGTCCGTGACAACTATGTCGCCCTGGCAGAAGGAGAGATAGACCTTCTTTATCGTCTCTCCGGTGGCTGCGTCGTCACAGCCGATGGTGCGGGAGTTGTGTATAAGCTCCTTGAGCATGTTGCCGGGGATGATACGCTCCGGCGCGTGGGCAAGGTGCACATGCTTGCCGCTTTCCGCCACGACGGGGCGAACCTCTCTGTCGATAGTGCCCGGGGATATAGTGGACTCAACGACGATTATCGCGCCGTCGCGGCAGTGCGCCAGCACGTGGCGCAGCGCGTCCACGATGGCGGAGGCGTCCACCTTCTTGCTGTCGGGCAGGTAGGGCGTGGGCACGGTGATTATATAAAAATCCTCTGCGGGATAATCGCAGCGGAAGTTTATACGCCCGCTCTCCCTCGCCTGAGCAAAAAGCTCCGGCAGGCCCTTTTCCTCAAAGGTCACGTCACCCCGGCGGAGCCTGTCAACGGTCTCCTGCCTGTGGCCGACGGCCTCCACGTACACGCCGTGCGACGCCAGCATCAGCGCCGTAGGCAGACCTATATATCCGGTTCCGACAACACAAACTCTCATAGCTTTCTCCTTTTTTCGTATTGCGCGGCGCTTTCGGCGCGTCGTGCATAAGGATTTATTTTTTTATCACGGCCTTCGCCGCGTTCAATACGTATTCATAGCTTTCAAAATGCAGCAGCTTCGACCCGAGGATGTATATCGCGGCGCCCAGCGGCACCTGAATAAACAGCGTGATCACATCCGGCAAACCGAGAAAGCCCACGCACAGCACCGCGCCGCCCATCCCAAGCGACAGCAGCATTGACGGGCATATATCCCGAAGCTGCTGGGCATAGGTATATCCGAGAAGCCTTTTATTCGGCGAGGCGTTTATTATCTGGCACAGGAAGTTATCCAGTATCGCCCCCAGCGCCATAGCCATCACGCCGTACCACATGGACACACATATTATCGCAAAGCCCGCGAGTTTTTTGATCACCTCAAGCTTGAGGAAAAGGTCGCTGCGGCCGAGAGCCTTTATGGCGTTGAGATTCGCCGTGTGTATCGGCTGGAAAGCGTAGGTCAGGCAGAAGATGCGCACATACGGCACGCAGGCCATCCACTTTTCCGTCAGCAGCAGCCGCACGAGCGGTTCCGCGCAGACGCACAGGCCCGCCATCGTCGGCCACATTATGTAGGAACTGACGCTTATCGCGCGGCGCGTCATGCCGCGCACGCGTTCGCGGTTGTTCTGCTCTGCCGACAGCGTCGGCAGAAGGACGCTGTCAACAGAGGAATTGATATTGGACACGATGAGCTGCGGAAAAAGCTCGCCACGGTTATAGAAGGCAAGGTCGGCCTCAGAATACTTCTTGCCGATGATGAGCGTGCGCAGGTTCTTATAAAGCGTGTCAAGAAGGCTGGATGCGAGAAGCTTCCACCCGTAGGAGAACAGCCCCTTCAACCTTTCAAACGAAAAGGCAGACTTTGGCCGCCACTTCACCGTCATCCACAGTATCGCCGTATCGACGGCTGCGTTGAACAGCATCTGCACGACGAGCGCCCACACACCGAAGCCGCTGTATGCCATCCAGATCCCAAGCCCCGCCGCGGCAAGCGTGCCGCCGAGCGTAGCAAAGAAGAAGCGTTTGAACAGCAGCATACGCGAAACATATGCCTGCTGGACGTTCTTCACACCGGAGATGATTATTATAAGACTCATCACCCGTATCACCGGGGAGAGCGAAGCGTCGCCGTAAAACGCGGCAATCACCGGGGCAAGCGCGAACATGAGCGCATATATGACGAGGCACACGGCGATATTGAAGAAAAACACCGTGGAAAAGTCCGTGTCATCTGCGTCCTTCTTCTGGATGAGCGCCGTGCCGAGGCCGCTGTCCACGAACACCTGCAAAAGCGAGGTGAACACCGTCACCAGCGCCACGGTGCCGTATACCGCGGGGTCGAGCACGCGGGCAAGGATTATCGACACGATGAAGGTCACGCCCTGCGCGCCGCAGCGCTCAGCAAAGCGCCATATGAAGTTTGAAAAGACCTTCTTGTTCATCTTTTATCCTTGCGCAGCTTTTCCGGTATCCCGTTTTCCATGCCGCGCGCTTTCATATAAAGGCAGTACAGTTCCGGGAAATACTGCTTAAAGTCGAGCCAGAGCGTCTGAACGAGGCCGCGCTGTTTCGTTATCGTGCGGTAAGGCTCCCGGCGCATTTCGGCGTATTCGCCCTTGGCCTGCAAAAGCTCCCACTCGTAGCGGTGCAGCGTCTGCTCAAGCAGCTTTTTATCCTCACCCTCGACGTGGCCGAGCGCCGCGGTGTACATCTCCACAGCGCCGGTGAGCCTGTCCACCAAAAACGCGTTTTCGCGTATGCGCGTCGTCCACGCGGTGGGCGTGCTGTTGTTGCGGTAGACAGACATGAATCTGTCGATATATCTTATCTTACCGCTGAGGGCGAACATGATGGCGCGGGGATGATCGCCCACGCCGTGCTTTTCCGACACGACGCAGTAATCCGGCAGTTCGCGGAACAGCGACGCGCGCGCCATGACAGAGCTTGTATGGAACACTCCGCCAACGCCGTTGACGACGTCGGCAAAGCCGAGATCCCTGTCGCCGTGATAGCGTGTGTTGTACGGCACTTCTCGGCCGGTGTCGCAGTAATAGTTCATGGTGTTGTGCACGCAGGCGGAATAGTCCGGGTGCGCATCCAGCCATGCGGCCTGAATGCTGAGCTTTTCAGGATCCGTCCAGTAATCGTCCCCCTCGCAGAAGGCAAGGTATTCGCCGCGCGCGGCGGGTATGGCGTACTCCGGCACAACGGGGATATTTTTTGAATACATATTTTCCTCAAAAAATATCGGCACAATGATATCCGGGTACTTTTCCGCGTACTCACGGATCATGGCAGCAGACCCGTCCGTGGAGGCGTCGTCCGTTATGACTATCTCATATTTGAAGTCCGTTTTCTGGCACAGGAAGCTGTCCAGCGCCTGACGGATATATTTTTCATGGTTGAACACGGCGCATATTATGCTGACCTTACAATTCCGCTCCATCCGCAGTGATCCTCTCACCGTTCAGTATTTTTTCAAAAAGCGCAATATACTCCGCGGCGTTCCTCTCCCACGTCAGGCTCATGGCGCTCTCGCGGCCTTTTTCGGCAACGCCGGAGGCGTACTCCGGCTCGTCGAAGCAGCGTGCAATGACTGCTGCTATCGCGTCCGCGTCCAGCGGCGGCACAAGGAAGCCGTTCTCGCCCGAGGTGATGACGGAGGATATTCCCTCCCCCTGCGTGCCTATGGCGACGCAGCCGGAGGCCATGGCCTCGATATACGCGATGCCGAAGCCTTCATCCACACTGGGCAGGAGGAATATCTCACTTTGCGCCATGCGCGCCATGGTCTCGTCGTTCGGCAGGAAGCCGCAGAATTCCACGCACCCGTCAAGCCCCAGCTCATGAGCGAGCTTTTCAAGCCCGGCGCGCTCCACGCCGCTGCCGACGACGGTGAAGCTGATGCCGTCATACTTCCTGCAAAGCCGCGCCACTGCCGCAAGGCTGACGTCCACATGCTTGCGCGCCGTGAGATAGCAGACCTGAATGATGCTGCGGCGCTTTTTGGGGGCGGGGCGCACGTTCACGGCGTTGAAGCCGTTGAGGATACACACCACAGGTGCGCTGCCGCCGATGCGCCGCGTTTTTTTCGCGTACACGCCGCTGACTGCGGCGACGCAGGCCGCCGCGCTGCATATACGCGCCGCGCGCGCGTTCTCACGCGGGGTGAGCGCAAGGTCGGTATCGCCGCCGTGAGTGGTTATGACCACCGGCGCGCCGCAGTGCGTGCCGATATCGCAGGCAATGCGCCCGGCAAAGAGAATTGCGTGGGCATGTATGACATCCGGCGCGAAGCCGCGCAGAAGCGCCCCCATGAAAATGCGCGCCGTAAGCTGCGCCGAGGCTGGGTTAAAGCTGTTCTCCCCGAAATGCCCGAGCGACGGATAGCGCAGGTAGTATATCTCCACGCCGTCCTGCACGCGGCGCGTGACAGGTGCACTGATTCGCCCGGCACCGGGCAGGCGCTTGCCGATAGCGACCGGGATGACCGCGCGGACGCGATGCCCCGCCCGGACATATTCCTTTGCCTGACTGTGCACGAAGGACGCGCCATAGTCGGCGTAAAGCCCATACGCCGCAACAACGAGAATGTTCATTATCCTCTCCCCGTGCCGTTCTTTCCCCTGTCGTACACTTTCTGGATTATATCCATATACTCAAGGGCTTTTTTATAATAGTCGTAATTTTCCTTTACAAAGTTATACGCGTTTTCGGAAGCCTTTTCAAGCTCCTTGCCGTCAAGGTTCACTATCATTTCAAGCTTGGCTGCAAAATCGTCCGCATCGTCGGGCCGGAAAAGCCAGCCGTTGCCGCAGTCTGAACGCGCGGCGTTGAGATTATTATCCTCAGACAGCATGGGCACGCCGCAGGCCTCCATATCGAAGAAGTTGAGGCTGGCCTGCTTTGCGATGAGGCCGATGTCGGCCGCCTGATAAAAGCGCGCGAGCTGGGAGTACTTCTGCGTGGGGAAGCGCAGGACCCTGCTGTGGCTTTCGGAGAAGCGCTTTTCCACTGCCGCGCCGTAGTCACCCACGGCGTTGCCGATCATGACGTAGACTATCTCGCGCGGGGAGCTTATCTCGCGGCAGGTCAGCTCCGCCAGGAGCATCCCGCCCTTGGACTCGTCAAACTTGCCGGCAAACAGCACCACAAGCGCGTCCTGTGCAATGCCGTTTTCCCGTCTGAATTCCGCGCCAGCCGCCTTGTCCGGGTGGAACAGCAGCATATCCGAGCCGTAGGATATCCACGGCGAGAGCGACAGCGGCACACCAAGGCACCTTTCGACATAATCGTCGTTCATGGCGCGGATGACGGGTATCTCATTTTTGATGATTATTGGCGCGATGAAGCGCCGGTAATACGCGCGGTAAAGTTTCCTCAGCGGGTTCTGCGAGGCCATTTCGACCATGTGGTTGTCCATGACCATGGGGCAGCACAGCCGGTCGCGGTGGCGCAGGAGCCACATTCCGACGGCGGTGTCGTTGCCGTGGACATAGAGCACATCCGGGTGAAGCGAGTTGACGAGCTTTGCAAGGTCGTCTTTAAATATGGCGCGGCCGCTGACGTAGGCCCATATGGGGCGGCGGATTATCTTCACGCCGTAGTTCTGCTCATACTCCCTGTCGCGCGCGGCAATATTATCCCGTCCGAAAAAGCTTGTGAGAAAGTCCGGCATTTTGTCAAGTTCCGCCGTGATTATGACCGTCTCATGCCCCATGCGGGCAAAATATTTTGAAAGGATATTTATTTTATAACCCGCGTCCGGGTGGAAGAAATCCTCTATCTGAACTATTTTCATCAGTGCGCTCCCATTACGCCGTTCTGCCCGAATTCAGCGGAATTTTTTCTTCTCCGCGCCCAGCGCGCGCAGAATGACCGTGCCAAGCCGGATAAGCCCCCAGCTGTTCTTATAATCGCGGAAAGTCTTGTTCTCCCCTTCTATAAGCGCTTCAAGCTGCGCGGCGCTCATGTCCAGCTTCGCTGCGATATACTCAAGGTCAGCGCGCATGGTCTGTTCGTCATAGCCGGGCTGCTCAAGTTCGATGAGCGCATCCTCGCGCGCCTTCGTGCCGGCAAGGATCTCATTGGAGAGATAGCATTTTCGCTTATCGTAGCCGAACTTGTGCGGCAGATAATACCCCTCGTAAAAACGGGTGAACACATCCTCATAATGCTTATTGGCATAGGCCTCCCAGCCGAAGCGCTCCGTGAGGAAAGCCTTGACCTTTTCCTTGTCATACTCCACCATATCAAGCGGGGCGACGCGCTTCATCCCCTTGAACAGAGGATAATAGAGCCTGTATTTGACCATGCTGCACATGGGGAAGTTTTTAAGCTTTATCTTGCCGAATCTTTTGTGAATGTCCTTTATGAGTCGCAGGTCGTTCTGATACACCCACTCTATAGGCGGACGGATGCATTCTGTGGCGCTGTTCGCGCCCGTAAGCACGTATCTTATGCCGTGGCTGACGGCGTAGTTATAAAGCCCTGCAAAGATGGCGTGATCCTGCGGCAGGTCCTGATACGGCACCTGCGACTTGAGAAACGCCGTCTGGAGGTCTTTCATCTCTTCCCAATCGACGGTCTCCGTATACACGTCCAGCTCAAGAGCCTCGGTGATGCGCTTTATATTATCGTCGGCGACCTTGAGGTTCCAGCCCGTGTCGCACACATAGCACAGGGGGTTGAGACCCATAAGTTCCTTGGCGACATAGCACAGGTATGAGCTGTCAACGCCGCCGGAAAGGCCGATGATGCAGTTATACTTCTGCCCGGCGGTGTTTTTCTTTATCTCCGCCGCCGTGCGGGCAAGAAGCGTCTCATCCTCCAGCTTTGCCCGCCACGCGGGGAGGATGTTCTTGTAATAATCGCTGCAATAGTCGCACACGCCGTTTTCGTCAAAGACTATACGGCTGTCCGTCGTATCCATGACGCAGCAGGTGCAGCGCTGAAACTTGCGCGATGCTCTGTCCTTTTCCATAGCTGTCAACTCCCAAGCTCGTCCGCGCTGTTCTTTTCAAGAAGGGCGCGGTAAATTTTATCATATTCCGCGTACATCCGCCCCATGGAATACCTCTCCCGCGCGGTGTCAAACTCCTGTGCCGCGGGCGGCGCAGCCAAGAGCGCCCGCACATTATCGCGCAGGGCGCAGATATCGCCGGGGGCGCAGAAGCGCCCGAGGGGAGCAGGCGCGGTCTCCGCCGTGCCGCCGGAGGCGAACCCGGCGACGGGCGTGCCGCAGCACAGCGCCTCAAGACACGTGGTGGGCAGATTCTCCATTGCGGAGCATATCACGAAAACGTCCGCCATCGAGTAGTACTCAGCAAGCTCCTGCTGGTTTTCCGTCCTGCCGAGGGCAATGACATTGTCCGGGAAGCTCTCGTTCAGATCGTCCACGCCGATAATTATGAAGCGCACGTTGTCGTCCTTCATGCTCTCCGCCAGACGCAGCACGTCACGCCCGCCCTTGCGCGCCTCCATAATATACGGTGCGACGGCAAGCACGACCCTTTCATCCGTCAGGCTGTGCCGTTCGCGCAGATGCGCATACGGCCGCGGGCGGAAAAGCGCGGTATCGATGCCGTTTCTAACGACGCGCACATCAAAGCCGGAGAGGAAGGACTGCCGCACCCGCGCCGCCAGCCACTCCGACGGCGTGCAAATGACCATGTTCTGTCCCAACAGAAGCGCGCGCTTTTCGCGCCACATCTGCGCCGTGAAGTCGAAAAAGAGCGTTTTGGGATATTCGCGCAGCGCCGGGCAATGGCCGCAGCCTGTCTGCCAGCGCGTGCAGCCGTTTGCAAAGCCGCACTTTCCCGTATAGGCAAATTCACAGTGAAAGGTGTATACCAGTGGTATACTATGAGCTGTGAAATACTCGAAAAGCGGCTTCAGATCAACGAAATATGCATGCGGCTCATGCAGGTGGACAATGTCGGGCTTGAATTCGTCCATAAAGCGCAGCAGACGCCGCGTGGAGAAGAAGGAGAAGCAGCCCGTCAGCCCCGTGACACGCGTGAGCGCCGCGTGCAGCGCCGTCTCCCACCGCAGGCCGAACTTGAAGATATTCTTTTCATCAACATCCGCGCCGCGGCCATAGCACACCGCTGCCTCGCCGCCGTTTTCATTCACGGCGGTATAAAGGGCGTAAACTATCTTGCCGGTGCTGCCGCTTTTGCACACGGAATCTATATACAAAACTCTCATCTTGTGACCTGCAACGCAAATATCAGTACTTTCTCCACACCATTTTATCGACGACGCCCGTGTACGACTGTATCAGCCGGACGACCTTGGAAGAGACGTTTTCCTCCACATAGTCCGGCACGGGCACTCCGTTATCGCCGTTCATATTCATGCTGACCGCCGTATCGACCGCCTGGAGCAGCGACCTTTCGTCGATACCGGCGAGGATGAAGCAGCCCTTGTCAAGCGCCTCGGGGCGCTCCGTGCTGGTGCGGATGCACACGGCCGGGAAGGGCCTCCCGACGGAGAGGAAGAAGCTGCTCTCCTCCGGCAGGGTGCCGCTGTCGGAGACGACGGCGAAAGCATTCATCTGAAGAGCGTTATAATCGAAAAAGCCGAGAGGCTCATGCCGGATCACGCGCCGGTCGAGGACGAAGCCGCTGCTCTCCAGCCGCTTCGCTGAACGCGGATGGCAGGAGTAGAGTATTGGCATATCGTACTTCTCCGCCATTTTGTTTACGGCGGTGAAAAGAGAGGTGAAGTTCTTCTCGGTGTCTATATTTTCCTCGCGGTGGGCGGAAAGAAGGATATACTTTCCCTTTTCAAGCCCGAGGCGGGCGTGGATATCCGAAGCCTCTATATTTTCAAGATTGGTATGCAGCACCTCCGCCATTGGTGAACCCGTGACATAGGTGCGCTCCTTCGGGAGGCCGCACTCAATGAGATAGCGGCGGGCATGCTCGGAATAGGCCATGTTCACGTCGGATATTATATCGACGATGCGGCGGTTCGTTTCCTCGGGAAGGCACTCGTCCTTACAGCGGTTGCCGGCCTCCATGTGGAAGATGGGGATATGCAGACGCTTCGCCGCGATGGAGGAAAGGCAGGAGTTCGTATCGCCGAGGATGAGCAGCGCGTCAGGGCGCGTCTGCACCATGAGCTTATACGAGCAGTTGATGATGCTGCCCACCGTCTCGCCGAGGTCGCCGCCGGCGGCGTCCATATACACCTCCGGCGCGGCGATGCCGAGATCGCGGAAAAACACGCCGTTGAGGTTATAGTCATAGTTCTGCCCGGTATGGGCGAGAATGCAGTCAAAATACTGCCGGCACTTGCCGATGACGGCGGCAAGGCGGATTATCTCCGGGCGCGTGCCGACGATGATGAGAAGCTTTAGCCTCCCGTCGTTTTTGAATTTCACATCAGAGTAATCCAGCTTTATGCCCATTGTCACAGCTCCTCAAAAAAAGTATCGGGGTGGGCGGGGTCGAAGCTCTCGTTCGCCCACATGACAGTGACGAGTTTTTCCGTGTCGGAGAGATTCACGATGGAATGCGTATAGCCCGGAAGCATATGCACGGCCTCTATTTTATCCCCGCTGACCTCATATTCCGTTATCTCATCGCCGCCTATCCTGCGCTGGCGGATAAGCCCATGGCCGGACACGACGATGAACAGCTCCCACTTTGTATTGTGCCAGTGCTGTCCCTTCGTGACGCCGGGGTTGGAGACATTGACGCTTATCTGCCCGCAGGACGCGGTTTTTATAAGCTCAGTAAAGCTGCCGCGGCTGTCGCAGTTCATTTTCAGCTCATACGCCGCCTTCTCCGGCGGCAGGTAGCTGAGGAAGGTGGAGTACAGCTTCTTTTCAAAGGAGCCCGCCGGTATCTCCGGCATGAGCCCGGTTTCGGGCTGTGCGGCGAAGGAATAGAGAAGCTGCGTTATGCGCCCGAGCGACGCCTTATGCGTCACTGGCACGAAGCAGTACCGCCCGTCCGCCGCAGGAACAGGCGTGAGTCCGTCATATCCGCAGCGGTGCTCATGCCCGGAGAGGGCGGAAATAAGCTCCGCCACGAGGTCGTCTATATAGACAAGCTCAAGCTCTGCCGCGGGGTCGCTGACCTGAATCGGCAGGCCATTTGCGATATTATTGCAGAAGGTCGCCACGGCGCTGTTATAGTTCGGGCGGCACCACTTGCCGAAGATGTTCGGGAAGCGGTACACCAGCACACGCGCGCCGCTCTTCGCGCCGTAGCCGAAGAACAACTCCTCCCCGGCAAGCTTTGACCGGCCGTAATCCGACCCGGCGTAGCGCCCGAGAAGGCTCGCCTGTGCAGAGCTTGAAAGCATGACGGGGCAGCCGTTGCCGCAGCGGAAAAGCGTATCAAGAAGCTCCCCGGCAAAGCCGAAGTTGCCCTGCATGAACTCCGCGCTGTCCTTGGGGCGGTTGACCCCGGCAAGGTTGAAAACAAAGTCTGCGCCGCGGCAGTACTCCTCAAGCGCCGCCGCGCCGGAAGCGCGCGTATATTCATATATCTCGCCTATTTCAAGCTCCGGGTGGGTCCTATCCCTGCCGTCTCTTATATTTTCAAGCGCGCGGCAGAGATTCTTCCCCACGAAGCCCGATGCACCCGTGACAAGGATGTTCATCAGTAATCTATCCCCATTTCGTCAAGCTGGCTGCGGATGTACTTGAGCTGCAAAAGCTTTTCCTTCACCTGCTGCACGTCCAGCATACGGGTGTTGTTGGAGTTGAACTCGCTGAGATGGTTCCTCTCAGTGTCGCCCTGCACGAAGTATTTGTCATAGTTCAGGCTGCGCTTGTCGCAGGGAACGCGGTAAAAGCTGCCGAGGTCCTCCGCCCGGGCGCACTCCTCATTCGTCAGCAGCGTTTCATACATCTTCTCGCCGTGGCGGATGCCGATGACCTTTATATTCTCCTTATCGCCGCCGAAAAGCTCACACACGGCCTCGGCCTGCGTCTTTATGGTGCAGGCGGGCGCCTTCTGCACAAGGATGTCGCCGCTGCCGCCGTTTTCAAACGCGAACAGCACCAGATCCACAGCCTCGTCGAGAGACATGATGAAGCGCGTCATCGCCGGCTCCGTCACGGTTATCGGCTCGCCCTTCTTGAGCTGGTCTATCCACAGAGGGATGACGCTGCCGCGCGAGCACATGACGTTGCCGTAGCGCGTGCAGCAGATCTTCGTGCGCTCCGGCGAGACGGTGCGCGACTTCGCCACAACGACCTTTTCCATCATGGCCTTGCTGGTGCCCATGGCGTTTATGGGATAGGCGGCCTTATCGGTGGAAAGGCATATTGCGGCCTTCACGCCCTCGTCTATCGCGGCGGTGAGCACGTTGTCCGTGCCGAACACGTTGGTCTTTACGGCCTCCAGCGGGAAAAACTCGCATGAAGGCACCTGCTTGAGCGCCGCCGCATGGAAGATGTAGTCCACGCCGTGCATGGCGTTTTTGACGGACTGGATATCGCGCACGTCGCCTATGTAAAACTTGAGTTTGTCGGCATACTGGGGCATGCGCGCCTGAAAATCATGGCGCATATCGTCCTGCTTCTTCTCGTCGCGGGAGAATATGCGTATCTCGCCTATGTCGCCGGAAATGAATCTGTTGAGCACGGCATTGCCGAACGATCCCGTGCCGCCGGTGATCATCAAAGTTTTGTCCTTAAACATTTTTTCCTCTTTCAGCCGCGTCCATGGCCCTGACGCATTCGTCAAAGCGGTCCAGCAGCATTTTTTTATCGTAATGCGCGGTAAAGTATTTTCTTGCGTTTATCCCGTATTGTTCAAGCCTCCCGTCGCGCATGAGCGCGCGCACCGCCTCCGCCAGCGCGGCGGCGTCACCGATGGGGCTGCACACGCCGCAGTCCGCCTCTTTGACGATGCGCTCCGTCTCGCCGGTGGCGCAGGCCAGCACCGGCATCCCGCAGGCCATGTATGACTGGAGCTTCGCCGGGATGGTGTTTGCAAAAAGCGGATTGTTCATGAAAGATACGAAGGCCGCGTCGCACGCAGCGAGAAGCGCCGGTATATCCTCCGCCCGCTGGCGCGGGATAAGAAGAAACATGTCCTCCGCGCCGAGCTTTTTTATCTTATCCTCCAGCGCGGCCTTTCCGCGCCCGTCGCCGACGATAACGAACTGCGCCGCCGTTCCGGAAGCCTTCAGCAGCGCCGCCGTCTCCGGCAGGATGTCAAGCCCCTGCGCCATGCCGACGTTGCCCGTGAATATCACCCTGAACCGCCCGTCCTGCGGGATGCGCGCGTCCGGGCGCTGCGCAGGGCTGTAAAACTCCTCGGCATACTGCGGCCAATAGCTGACCTTGTCCTCCTCGCCCGGCACGCGCTGCTGTATCATGCGCACGAAGCTGGGGGATGTGGCGAATATCCTGTCGCAGCGGCGGTAGATGGAATCCACCATGCGCCCGATGGGTCTGAGCACAAGCGGGGAATGTATGCCGGTGACTATCTCGATATTTTCCGGCCAGAGATCCTGCACGTATATCCAGCAGGGTATTCTCCTGCGCCTGGCGTACCACACGCCGGCAAGCGCCTGCGTCATAGGAGAGACCTCAAATATAAACACCATGTCCGCCTTGAGCGCCGTGAAGCACTTCCAGAACCAGCCGGACACGACGAAGGAGATGTAGTTCATGCACATGCCAACGGCGCTTTTGCCGCGCGCGATGAGCGGGATGCGGATAATGTCCATGCCCATATAGCTCTCGCGCCGCTTTTTGAAAAGGCCGTAGCCGTCGAAATACCGGCCGTAGGGGTAGTTCGGGATGCCCGTGAGCACGGTTATCTTATACCCGCGCCGGCCCCACTCGGCGCACATGTCGTTTATTCTGAACGCCTCCGGGTAGAAATACTGGCTGACGACCAGAATATGCTTTTTCTTCTGCGGTGTATCGGTCATTGCGCGCCCTCTGTGATACGTATGCTCTCTTCAAGGCTGAAAAGCCTGTACTCGCCGCGGGGGTACCCGCTCATCTCCATGTCGTAGCTGAGACTGCCGAAGGCCTTGTTGACAAGCGGCGTGAACACGCCCAGCAGCTTCAGCGCCCACGTGAATCCGCGCACCAGCCTTATCTTCCTGCCGTGCGCCGCGGCGATGAGCGCCACGAGCGCGGAGGTGTTGCTGTACTGCGCATTCTGCGGGAAGAACGTGCCTGACTCATTATTATCTATCATGAGCTTGACGAAAGCCATGAGATTGCCGACGAAGAGCATGGAGCGCTGATTGTCCACCTGCGGGAAGAAGTGCAGGCGGCGCGCCATGAGCGACAGCACGGGGTAATTTCCCTTGCAGCCGGGGCCGTATATCATCGGCGGGCGGAGGATCACGACGCGGAAGCGCTCATCCTCAAGCCTTTTAAGGCCCAGCTCCGCCTGCACCTTGCTGTCGCCGTAGCAGTTGGCCGGGGAACAGCGCGTGCCGCGGTCTATCATGCGGCGCTGGCCGATGGGCGCGCTGTCGCCGTAGACTATGGCGGAGCTCATGAAAATGAACTGGCCCACGCCCTCGCGCTTGGCCTTTTTTGCAAGCTCCAGCGTGAGGTCGGTATTTATGCTGTAATACATCTGCGCCTTTTCCGGACTTATGCGCCCGTTATCGGAATGCGCAAGCCCGGCGACGTGGTAGACGGCGTCTATCCCGGTGAAGTCCTCCTCCCGCCAGGAGCCGTCGCGCATACTGATGGACACGGTGCTGTAGCCGGGGAAGCCCTCCATATAGCTTTTGAAGCTTTTGCCGAGGTAGCTGTTTATGCCGGTTATAAGAATGCGCTTCATTCTCAGTCCCCCCGTCCGAGAGTTCCCGTGCCCCCCTCGACGACGCCGTCATGCCGGAGCACGCTTTTCACCGTGCCGAAAAAGCACTTGCAGTCAAAGCCGAAGCTGAGCCGCCGCACATACTCCCCGTCCAGCTTCGCCTTGACGGGGATGGGCAGCTCGTCCCGCCCGTTTATCTGCGCCCAGCCGGTGAGACCTGGCTTGACGTCATTTGCGCCGTATTTATCCCGCTCGGCGATCAGGTCGGCCTGATTCCACAGCGCGGGGCGCGGGCCGATCACAGACATCTGCCCGGCGAGGATGTTGAAAAGCTGGGGAAGCTCGTCAAGACTTGTGCGGCGCAGGAACGCGCCAGTTTTTGTGATCCACTTCGTCGGGTCGGACAGCAGGTGCGTGGGCACGTCCTTGGGCGTGTCCGTGCGCATGGTGCGGAATTTCAGGATATTGAAAAAGCTTTTATGGATGCCGAAGCGCTTCTGCCGGAAGAACACCGGCCCCGGAGAGCCAAGCTTTATGGCCGCCGATATCAGCAGCATCGGTATTCCCAGCACGATGATGCCCGCCAGCGAAAGCAGCACATCCAACGCTCTTTTTATCACACGCTCGTACATAATTCTCCCCACTCTGACTGTTTTTCGGGAAAAGTACTCTCAAGTACCACCTATAATAATTATAAGCTGTAAATCAAGTCATTATATCATTGTGTCCTATGAGTGTCAACGAATTTGATTCATACGTCGGCATACGCGCTTTGCATACCGGCGCGGGCTTGAAAAACGCCGCGGCGCGGTGTATAGTAGCGAAAAACCGGTTTTCGCAGTTTTAAATAATAAAGATAAAAGGAGCACTCACATGCTGATAAAGGTAAAAAAACTTCGCGATAACGCCGCGCTGCCGTCGCGCGGCTCCGCCGCCGCGGCGGGTTACGACCTGCGCGCCTGTCTTGACGCGCCCGTCACCATCGCGCCGGGGGAAACGAAAATGGTCGGCACTGGGCTGTCCATCGCCGTGCCGGAGGGGTATTTCGGCGCGGTGTTCGCCCGCAGCGGTCTTGCGGCGAAGCAGGGCGTGCGCCCGGCGAACTGCGTGGGCGTGTGCGACAGCGATTACAGGGGCGAATACACCGTGGCGCTGCACAACGACAGCGCCGTGCCGTGCGAGATATGCCCCGGCGACAGGATAGCGCAGCTTGTCGTGATACCGTATCTTGAGCTTGACTTTCAGGAGGCGCAGGAGCTTGACGTGACGGCGCGCGGCGCGGGCGGCTTCGGCAGCACTGGGAAATAAAATCCCTCCGGCGAAATTCAGAGATTTTCATAACACGTCTTTTCGAGGGAGACATGGGCGAACGATACGTAAATCTTGACATACATGCGGCGGCTTTGCAAAAAGCCGCCGCATGTTATCTGTCGAAAAGATCCGGCTTTTTGCCGGTATTTTCGATTATATTTCGATATTGGAAATTGCACCGCAATTACAGATAATAAATGAACTTAGTCATTCAAATTGAGTTGAATGGAAACATCAAAAATGCTGTGACTCTTTTCGATATTTATAATGCCATCGTTCTTTTCAACACAAGCAGATACATTTTTCAACCCGTATCCGTGTATCTTACCGGCTTTTTTTGAGCTTTTTTCGTTATATGGGTTGCTGATTTCGTACAGCAAAAGATGATTCTTTTGGTAAAGCCAAACCGAAACAATGCGCTCTTTTTTATCATCAATCTGACTGCATGCTTCAATAGCATTATCAAGGGTATTGCCGATAATAATGAACAAATCAGTGCTTGAAAAAGACAGATTGCTGTTGACCCAAATTTCAAGCTTGAGAGTGACATTGTTATCGGCAGCTTTTTTCATGCCATATGTAAAAATGCTGTCGATTAATTTGTTGCCTGTATCAACGGAATTCGATATATCAGAAAAGACTGATTGCAGCTGCGTAAGACAAGCTTTTGCGGCATCTCTATCTTCATTAGCCACCAGTGTTTCCATAGTTGTCATGTACTTCTTTATATCATGCCATAGACTGCGAGTTTCTTCCTGACGTTCCAGAATATCAAGATAGTAGTTTTTCTGTGTTTCTAACTGTTGGCGGACAAGTTCAGATTCCTGCTCACGCTCGAACGAACGATTTAAGGTCTCAACAAAAGCACAGATCACCAAATTGATATATAAAAGAGAAAGCGTCTCAAAATACAGAAAATCAGGGCTGTTTTCGCGGATGATAATAGCGTAGTTCTGGTGGCAAATATAAATACTCAGTAATTGGCATGAAAGAAGCGGAAAAGACTTGAGAACACTTTGCGCATTTACTCCTGGACGAACAAGGGCCAGCACCATATAAAGTGATACCAAATGGACGAGCTTGCAGGTAATGTTATACACAAGGCGGCCAAATCCGTCACCCATTATGGCATCGGTCGGGATACCGCCAAATTGCATAATTGCTCCACATATAATATCTGCGAGAATCGCAAAGAAGAAAAACAGCACAGTCGGGTATAGCGTTGTAAGCCAACTTTTATTAAAGTACGCTTTTGCCGTTAAATACGTGATTATGATTATAATAGCCGAACGTATACTTGAGGCCGGTACAAGTAATGACAGGAGAGAAAGAAGTACCGCATAAATAACGCCAAGCGTCAGCTTTGAAATAGCTGAACGATTACTTTGACCGAGCATCCCCGAAAAGAAATACCATGGAAGAAAGACCTCTACTATAACGGTAGACAACTCAATCCAGATATTCATTTGAGCTATTTCCTCTCATATACTCGTTAAATCGAAGAAGAAACTCCGTTTTTTTGCTTCGGCCAACAGGGATAACGTCTCCATTTGTCATTGTAATAGCCTGTTGAGTTAAACGATCTATGTAATCCATGTTTATATAATAACTCTTATGTGGTTGGACAAATGCGCGGTGCGGTACTCTGTCAATCGTATCCGTGAGAGTATCGCGTACAGTTATTGTTTTTCCATCGGTTAAATGAGCAATAAGCTGATGGCGCAAGGCCTCGAAGTATAGAATGTTTTGAACAGATAAAACCATCTGTACGCCATTTGAATAAAGCTTTATTTTTTGAGGCAGTATTTGTTCCAGCGCAAGCTTCATGACATCCGAGAAAGTGTCATAAGAAATTGGCTTGTGTAAATACCTCAACGCAATTCCGTATCCTCGGACGGCATAATTCAAGCTATGCGTAGTAAAAACAATGACCGGCTTATGAGATGCGTTAACAAGCAGGCTTCCAACCTCCAAGCCATCCGGATGGCCCATTTCAATATCCAAAAAGACTAAATCGAAAAAATCACTTTTGAACGCAGCAAGGAGCGTCTCCCCGTCCCTGAACGCGACTGTTTGCGTGTTGGGAGCATATTGCCGGCAATATGACAGCATCAGCTGCAAGTCGCTTTCGTCATCATCGCAAACCGCTATTTTCATTTATCCGTCCTTTCCTGCTTGTCTGTCCAATCACTTCAATGATTTCCAACATGAGGTTACTGGTATTTTACAACAATATTTTTGAACTTTCAACCGTTTGTACACGAAAATCTGTCGTTCGTGCCGCAGTTATTGATGTTTCAAAATAAATCTGATAGCATTCTAATAAAAGCGTAAGTATTTAGGCACTGTAACGCCACATCTAAAATGGTGGCGTTACTTTTACATCAACACAAAGGAGGCCAAAATATGAAACGGGCAATTTACATTCTGCTCGCCGCCATGCTGCTGGGGCTGTGCGCCTGCGGTGCAAACCCGGCAGAGCCTACGCCGGCCGCCGCTGCGGCTTTGGAGGCAAACAGCGGCGTCACAACGAGTGGCGGAGAAGCATATAAATACCTTGACCGGACGAGCGTTTTCCCCTTTGGAACGAACAGTAAGGTCACCGATATTGCTGTGAGCCGCGACCACATTTATGTCTGCGGCAACGGAGATGAAAACGCGCTTTTCTGCACGATTGACTACGAGAACGACGACGGTGCGGTGCGTTTTGACGGAAGCAAGACAATTTCGCTGCCGGACAGCGGAAGCATACGTGCGCTGGGCATCGCCTCCGATGCGGAGCATATATATGTCGTCACCGGCAAGCCGTCCGAGGACGGAAGTACATATGACGCATACGTTGCATTTGTATTTGACGGCTATGGCAATATTGCCAACAAAATAGATATAGACTTCCCGATGGACGACCTGCTCTCCGGCATTGCTGCCGCAGAAGGCGGGCAATTCTGGGTATACGGAACACATAATTTAATGGCTTATACCAAAGGCGGTGAGCTTGCCGGGCACATTGCGGACTACGAAATGGATCTCTGTACACCCACAGTAATTGGCGGGAGGCTCTATATACAGGCGCTGGACTACCGCTCACAATTCCCGGGCATCTATATTGCCGATGCTTCTTCCGCTTCATTGATCAAAGTTTCAGACACACTTGAGCTTGCGCCAAACGTTTCCCATGTGCAGAGCCTTACCGGCGGCGGACTGATAAACGATGGCAAAAATATATTCAGCATAGACACCGATATGCAGTACACGTCAATTCTGGACTGGTACAGTCTGACGCTCGACTATGGGTACAAGTATAAGTGCATATGCGAGGTGGATGAGGGCGTATTCCTCGCCGTGCCTGATTCATCGGCGGAAATTGTATGTATGAGCATCCGGCAGAAAACAGATGACCGGACACTGATAACCGTAGCATTTTACGGGCAAGCCACCGAGACAATGGATACCGTGACCATGCAGTTTGACCGGCATAGCCCGGAGTACAGGGTTGAGTGCGTAGATTACGGGAGCGATGAGGCAGGATTAAACCGACTTCTGACGGATTTGAGCTCCGGGAAGAGCTTTGATCTCGTCGTGAGCGATGGGCAGATAAACCCACAGTCCGGCTTTGTAGATCTTTACCCGCTGATAGACGCGGACGGCGCTCTGAACAGGGAGGACTTCGTGCCGGAAATACTCACCGGGCTTGAAAGCCGTGGCGCGCTGAACGTAATATGGGGCGGCTTCATAATCGGAACGCTGCAAGAAATGGGCTTGCCTGTGCAGAGCGGCTGTGCACTGACGCTTGCCGGGCTTCCCGCCGCCTTGGCTGCCGCGGGCTACGATGGACCTTTGTTCGACAGCTTTTACACCAAGGAGCACCTTCTTGACTGCATGGCACCGGGCGTGTTGACAAGCGCATACAATGAAGCGGATGGCAACTATATTCTGGACAACGAACACGTGCGCGGTCTTATAGCGCTGTGCGATGCCTGCCCGCTGGAGTTTTCGTTTGAGAATGAGACCGACCTTGAAAACCTCCGCTTTTCCGAGGTGCTGCAATGGAAAGAGCTTGGCGGCGTTGATGACATAGACGTGTTGGAGAAAAACAGTGAAAACGCAATTGCATATTTCGATGGGCGTAACGGCGGAGACAATTTCACAAAGCTCGCCTGCGCACCGCGGGATTGCTATATGATTCCCCGAAGCTGCACGGACGTGGAGAGAGCATGGGGATTCCTGCGGACATTGCTGACAAGCGACTGGCAGGTCAAGCGCTATGCCGACAGGAAAATCGGTCTGCCCATCAGCCGTGAGGCTCTGAACACTGTGCTGAACTCCTGCCTGTCTGAAAATCAGGTGTCCGAGGTCAATTACATGATTGCAAACGGTACAGTAATGGGCTACACCCAGACCGCAACAGCCGGTATTATCACTGACGGTCTCAAGGGATATTTCAGCGGAGCAGTCGAGCTTGGCAGTGCGCTGGAGACAACGCAGAGCAAGCTGAATATTTTTATGTCGGAGCAGCGCGGCTGACGCGCGTTTCACATATCCGCAGTCTACCGGGCGTAAGGCGGAAAGAGACACGCACGGCAAAAAATGAGATTATCAAAGTCCAGCGTAGTACATTGAAAAACTACGCCATCTTCAAAAGCGGCATTCGCGCGAGATATGCCCCGGCGACAGGATAGCGCAGCTTGTCGTGATACCATATCTTGAGCTTGACTTTCAGGAGGCGCAGGAGCTTGACGTGACAGCGCGCGGCGCAGGCGGCTTCGGCAGCACTGGGAAATAAAATCCCTTTGGCGAAAATTCTGGGAATTTTCGCCGCCTTCTGCAATGGAGGCAATGGGTGCAGGCATGTTTCTTCACATTGCGGCGTAAAGCGCCCGGCAATGCTTTGCCCCCACGGAAATATTGACACACAAGCGGCGGCTTTGCAAAAAGCCGCCGGTTTTTTCTTTTTTCGCAAATTATTTCGCGAATTATTTTATTTGCCCTATTGACATATAATGAGGGCAGGCATATAATGCGATTGAGCAGTTGAATGATTGTTCAAATGTTGAATAATACAAGGAGACGCTGAAAATGAAAAAGACCTACATGATAGACGTTGACTGCGCAAACTGCGCCAACAAGATGGAGCAGGCCGCAAAGGAGACCGCCGGTGTGAAGGACGCTGTCGTGAACTTCATGGCCCTTAAAATGACCGTGGAATTTGAGGACGGCGCAGACGTCAAGGCAGTCATGAAGGACGTGCTTAAAAACTGCAAGCGCGTTGAGGACGACTGCGAGATCTTTTTCTGAGGCATAAATAGAGCGCACCGGAGGCGAGGACATGAACAAGAAACAAAAGAAGCTGCTGTACAGGATAATCGCGGCGGTGGTTCTGGTCATAGCGCTGGAGCTTGCGCCCGTGGACGGGTGGCTCAAGTTCGCGCTGTACCTTATCCCCTATCTGATAATCGGCTATGAGACGCTGGTGAAGGCCGTGAAGGGCATAAAGAACCGCCAGCCCTTCGACGAGAACTTCCTTATGGCCGTCGCCACGATAGGCGCGATAGCGCTGGGCGACTTCCGCGAGGGCGTCTCCGTCATGGTGTTCTACCAGATAGGCGAGCTTTTTGAGAACATCGCCGTCGGCAAGAGCCGCCGCAGCATTGGCCAACTCATGGACATCCGCCCCGACTACGCCAATATTGAGGACGAAAATGGCCAGCTTGTCCGGCACGACCCGGATGAGATCGCCATTGGCACGGTCATCGTCGTGCAGCCGGGCGAGAAGATACCCATTGACGGCGTTATCGTCGAGGGAACGAGCACACTGAACACTGCCGCACTGACCGGCGAGAGTATGCCGCGCAATGTCTCTCTCGGAGATGAGGTCGTAAGCGGCTGCATCAACGAGACGGGTCTTCTCAAGATAAAGACGACGAAGGAATTCGGCGAGTCCACAGCATCGAAGATACTGGAGCTTGTCGAGAACGCAAGCTCCCGCAAGTCGAAGAGCGAGGCGTTCATCTCGAAATTTGCGCGCATATACACGCCCGCCGTGTGTTACAGCGCGCTGGCGCTGGCCATAATCCCGCCGGTGGTGAACCTCATCGCGGGCAACGCCGCGAACTTCAGCACGTGGATATACAGGGCGCTGACCTTCCTTGTCATAAGCTGCCCGTGCGCGCTCGTCATCAGCATCCCGCTCAGCTTCTTCGCCGGTATCGGCGGGGCAAGCAATGCCGGTGTGCTGGTAAAGGGCTCAAACTACATGGAGACGCTGTCCAAGGTCAAGTATGTCGTCTTTGACAAGACCGGCACGATGACACAGGGCGTGTTCGAGGTCGCCGGGATACACCACAGCGTTATTGAGGACGAAAAGCTGCTTGAGTACGCAGCCCTCGCCGAAAGCTATTCCACCCACCCCATAAGCCTCAGCCTGCAGCGCGCATGCAAGACGCCGCTTGACAAAAGCCGCGTGAGCGACGTGCAGGAGATAAGCGGCCACGGCGTCACGGCGAAGGTGGACGGGCACGACGTCGCCGCGGGCAACCACCGGCTGATGGAGCAGCTCGGCATTGAATTCACGGAATGCGGCCACGTCGGCACGGTGGTGCATGTGGCGATAGACGGCAAGTACTGCGGGCATATCCTCATCTGCGACGTGGTGAAGCCCGACGCGAAGGACGCCATCAGCGCGCTCAAGCGCGTCGGCGTGAAGGAGACCGTCATGCTCACCGGTGACAGCGACAAGGTCGCGCAGAGCGTGGCGAAGGAGCTTGGCATAGACTCCGTTTTCAGCCAGCTTCTGCCCGAGGATAAGGTGCGCAAGGTGGAGGAGCTGCTTGCCAAAAAGCAGCCCGGCGAAATGCTGGCCTTCGTGGGCGACGGCATAAACGACGCCCCCGTGCTCTCGCGCGCCGACGTGGGCATTGCGATGGGCGCACTCGGCTCTGACGCGGCGATAGAGGCGTCAGACGTTGTGCTGATGGACGACAGCCCTCTCAAGATTGCAAAGGCGATACGCATATCGCGCAAGTGCCTGCGCATAGTTTACGAAAACATTTACTTTGCCATCGGCGTGAAGCTGGTGTGTCTGGCGCTGGGCGCGGTGGGCATTGCGAACATGTGGGTGGCAATATTCGCCGACGTCGGCGTGATGGTGATAGCCGTTCTCAACGCCATAAGGGCGCTGAACGTGAAAAAGCTCTGACAGGAGGAAGTCATGGAGAACGACAGGGAAATAGAATGCTGCGACAGCAGCGAGATCCACGAGGATCTTCTGGGCATCGTGCGCAGCACGCTGCCCGCCGAGGAGCAGCTTTACGACCTGGCTGAGCTGTTCAAGGTTTTTGGCGATTCCACGCGCATACGCATCCTATTCGTTCTCTTCGAGGCGGAAGTGTGCGTGTGCGACCTTGCAGCGGCGCTGAATATGACCGTGTCCGCGGTGTCGCACCAGCTTAAGATACTCAAGCAGGCAAAGCTTATCAAAAGCCGCCGCGACGGGCGAAGTGTGTTTTACTCCCTCGCCGACGACCACGTGCGCACCATAGTGAGTCAGGGCATGGATCACATCACGGAATAAAATAAATTCTGAACAGACTAAAGATATCCCCCGGCCGTTTGAATAGCACCCCATTTGTTAGACAAGTATGGTAAAATACTTAGTACTAAGAAAT
>URPU01000032.1 GCA_900549865.1 uncultured Eubacteriales bacterium | reverse complement strand
CTCTATTGCCGGCTGACTTCACTCAGCCGGAGCCTGCAAACAATTTTGCGCATAACTCTTGACGGCACCAAAATGCTGCATCACATGCATTGCACATGATGCAGCATTTATAAGCGGCTGAGGCTTCAAAATGCGTTCAGTCCCATCTGCTGATTTCCATATCTCTGCCGTATGTGCGGACTTTTTCCAACACTTCAGCGGTTAATTTATCATATAGCTGCTCAAGCTCGACTGTAACATTGGGTTCAATGAATACGGCATATATGGAATCATAAACAAATTTTATTTTGTTTCCGTAAATGTCCTCGATCACTTCATTTTCCCTTTGGTCTTGATATCTTTTAGTTATGTTAGGAAGATACGTCATAATGTAAGCATCATAAAAGGCTTTTCCAAGTGTATCGACATTTAAGCTAAAAGTATATCTTATTAGTCTTCTTGTTATTGTTCCATCTCTGCTGCTTCTTTGTAAAAGATATTTCCCAAATCTGACGTTATCGTTCATTAATAAAGCTGTTTTAGAATATATTCCATTCTCGTCGATTTCGCTGATTACCGTTTCTTCCAGATAATTATCATCTTCTCTATCCATTATATCACCTGCCTTTAAGCTTCGGCCTGTCCGAAAAATTCCGGGCAGGCTGAAAAAATATCTGTTTACTTGAGAATGACCTTGTGGAAGTTCTTCTTGCCGCGGCGGAGGATCAGTCCGGCTTTCAGTTCATCCGCGGTATAGGTCTTGCCGGTGTCTGTCACCTTCTCATCGTCCACCGTGACGCCGCCCTGCTGGATGTTGCGGCGCGCGTCGGACTTCGTCGTACAGAGGCCGGTCTTGACAAGAAGCGTCATAAGGTCGATGACGCCGCCGGCAAGCTCATCCTCCGCAAGCTCGGTGCTGGGCATATGCTCGCTGTCACCCGCGCCGCCGAACAGCGCCTTTGCGGACGCCTCGGCCTTCTTCGCTTCCTCTTCGCCGTGCACGAGCGCCGTCAGCTCATACGCGAGTATCTCCTTCGCGCGGTTGAGCTGGCTGCCCTCCCACTTGTCCATCTCATCTATCTGCTCAAGCGGCAGGAAGGTCAGCATACGGATGCACTTGAGAACGTCGGCATCCTCAACATTGCGCCAGTACTGGTAGAACTCGTAGGGGCTGGTCTTGTTCGGGTCGAGCCACACCGCGCCGGAGGCCGTCTTGCCCATCTTCTTCCCCTCGGAATTGAGGAGGAGCGTAATGGTCATGGCGTGCGCGTCCTTGCCGAGCTTTTTGCGGATAAGCTCAGTGCCGCCGAGCATGTTGCTCCACTGGTCGTTCCCGCCGAACTGCATATTGCATCCGTAGTGCTGGAAAAGGTAGTAGAAGTCGTAGCTCTGCATGATCATGTAGTTGAACTCAAGGAAGCTGAGGCCCTTTTCCATGCGCTGCTTATAGCACTCGGCGCGAAGCATGTTGTTGACGGAGAAGCACGCGCCGACCTCGCGCAGCAGCTCAACATAGTTCAGGTCGAGCAGCCAGTCGGCATTGTTGACCATAAGCGCCTTATCCTCGCCAAACTCAATGAAGCGCTCCATCTGCTTTTTGAAGCAGGCGCAGTTATGGTCGATGGTCTCCTTCGTCATCATGCTGCGCATATCCGTGCGGCCGGAGGGGTCGCCGATGTGGCCGGTGCCGCCGCCGATGAGGGCAATGGGCTTGTTTCCGGCCATTTGCAGGCGCTTCATAAGGCACAGCGCCATGAAGTGACCCACGTGGAGCGAATCCGCGGTCGGGTCAAAGCCGATGTAAAACGTCGCCTTGCCGTTATCGACAAGCTCTCTGATCTCTTCCTCGTTCGTAACCTGCGCTATAAGGCCGCGCGCGACCAGTTCTTCATAAATTCCCATTTTCGTCTCCTGTATGACTATTTATTTATTTACGTTTATTATATCCTCGGCAAGCGCGGCGGCATACTCTATGAGCGCCGCGCAGCTGCATCCGCTGGCCTTAAGCTCACAGCAGCGCACACAGCCGTACTCATTTTCAAAACGCCCGGTGCACTCCCGCGTCAGCGCGGCGATGCGCTCCTTCGCCTTGGCGTCAGACGCGTCGGCAAACGGATACGCCATGCCTATCGCCATCACAGCGCCGGATATCGCCCCGCAGATCTCACCGCAGCGGACGCCGCCGCCAAAGCCGGCGGACAGCGCAAGCGCCGTATCATCGTCAAGCCCGGTATACTTACCGCAGGCACAGAGAACACTCTGCGCGCAGTTGAAGCCGCTTTCATGCAGACGTGTCGCTTCTTCTCTGATCCCCACTTATGCACCCTCCTGTTCATCCGTCTATATCTAAATACTCAGGAAAATCTTTTCTTGAAGGCCTCCGCCGCCGCAAGCTGCTCCTCTGCGCTGGCAAGCGTGGTCTCTGTAATAAAATCGCCGCCGTGCAGACGGGCAAGCTCACGCCGCCGTCCTTCGCGGGTCAGGCCGTTCACCTCGGTATAGGTGCGCCCGCCCTCCTCATGCTTTGCAATGAGATAATGGCTGTCCGCCATGGCCGCGATCTGCGGCAGATGCGTCACGCACATGACCTGCCGCCCCTTCGACACCGCGAAAAGCTTTTCCGCGACGCGCTGCGCCGCAATGCCGGAAACGCCCGTATCGATCTCGTCAAAGACCATGGTGCCAACAGGATCATTCTCCGCAAAAACATTCTTCATGGCAAGCATAATGCGGCTGAGCTCACCACCGGAGGCGATCTTGCTTATGCGGCCAAGCTCCTCCCCGGCGTTTGCCGACATTATGAAGCGTATCTTATCCGCGCCGCTGGCATCAAAGCCCTGCTCATTATCGACAGGAACGAATTCGACGGCAAACCGGACAGACGGCATGTTAAGCTCTCTCAGCTCCGTCACGATGCGCTTTTCCAGCTCCGCCGCCTTTTCCCGGCGCTGCGCGCTCAGTGCGGCGGCGGCCTTCACGCACTGTGCCTTCTGCGCGGAAAGCTCCTTTTCCAGCTTCACGAGCCTGTCATCGGCATATTCGATATCGTCCAGCTTCTTCCGGCACTCGTCCAGATACGCGCAAAGCTCCTCATCCGTCCGGCCATACTTACGCTCAAGCTTATTGAGCAGTGAGAGACGTGTTTCGATATTATCATACTCTTCCGGGGAAAAGTCAAGACTGTCCTTGAAATCCCGCAGAGTCTCCGCCGCGTCCGCCAGTGCAAACGCCGCGTCGTTCACGGCGTTCGCCGCCTGTTCAAGCTCCGGCGCGTAATTTGCGGCCTTCTCGGCATAATACGCCGCGTTCTGCGACATGGAAACGGCGTTATCGTCGCCCCCGTACAGCGCGGAGAACGCCTCATCCAGCGCCTCCGTCAGCTTTTCGCTGTTGCGCAGAAGGTCGCGCCGCGCGCTCAGCGTATCCTTTTCACCCGGCTTGATATTGGCGCGCTCAAGCTCTTCTATCTGATATTTGAGGCTGTCGCTGAGCCGGGCCTTTTCTATCTCGTCCATGGACAGCGCGGCCATTTCCTTTTTTATCGCGGAGAAGCTGTCATACTCGGCCCTGTACGCCGCCAGCGCGCCGTCCAGATGCCCGAAGCTGTCCAGATACGCCATGTGGCGGCGCTCATCCATAAGCTGCCGCCCGTCGTTCTGCCCGTGGATATCCACCAGCATCGCGGCCAGCTCCTTGAGCTGCGCCGCCGTAACAGGCGTGCCGCAGATGCGGCAGCTGCTCTTTCCGTCAAGCGTTATGCGCCGCTGTATAATAAGCTCTCCGTCGGAGTCGATCTCGTTCTCCTCCAGCCATGCGGCCGCGCAGTCTGCGTCAAAAACGGCAGTGACAGTTCCCTTTTCAGCGCCGCGCCGGACAAGGTCACGGCTGACGCGCTCTCCGAGGACTGCCCCGATGGAGTCGATTATGATAGATTTGCCCGCGCCCGTTTCACCCGTAAGCACGTTGAGTCCGGGGACGAAGCTTATATCCGCTTTTTCTATGACAGCTATATTCTCAATGTGCAGTTCATTAAGCATACGGCAAGCTCCCTGCCGGGCCGCCCCGGCAAAAAAATCAAAACAGAATTTCTATCTCATGGTAGAAGCGGTGCGCCGCTTCGTTGTCGCGCATGGCAATGAACGCCGTGTCGTCGCCCGCGATGGTTCCAACCAGCCCGTCTATCTCCATGCTGTCCAGCGCGGAGCAGCAGGCAGGCGCAAGTCCGGGGGGCGTTTTTATGACGACGATATTCTGCGCCAGAGCGTAGGAGATAAGGCTCTCCCGGAACACGGTCTTGAGCCGCGGGCTGAAATCATCCCGTTCGGGCGTCGTGGGCGCTTTATAGCGGTAGTTCCCGTTCGGCCCAAGCTCCTTTGCAAGGCGCATATCCTTTATGTCTCTCGACAGCGTAGCCTGCGTGCTCTTTATTCCCCTCTCGGCCAGCGCTTCCATAAGCTGTGCCTGCGTTTCAATGTCCTGCTGCGCGATAATTTCAAGAATGACGCTTTGTCTGCCTCGCTTCATGCCGCGGCCTCCTAAATCAGTTTTTCGTATGCGATATCATAAAAGCTTTTCAGCCCCATATGCACCATGAGTGCGCACTCCCGCGAACGCCGCACGACAAGCATATCGTCATTCTGCATATCAAACACCGGGTTTCCGTCCACAGACAGATACGCCCTTCTGCCGTGCAGCCGCTGTGTTTTCACCGTGACCTCGCGCGAGGGTGCAAGCACAAAGGACCGCGCCCCCATGGCATGTGCGCATATGGGCGTGATGATGATATTCTCGGCGTCAGGCTCGACTATCGGCCCGCCCGCCGACATTGAATAGCCGGTGGAGCCCGTGGGCGTGGAAAGGATTATCCCATCGCCGAGGAAGTCGGTTATATTATCCCCCTCGCAGATGGCGGTGAGCTTTATGCAGTCGCCGTAGCCGTGTATAACGGCGTCATTCAGCGCGCAGTCCTCATAGATGACCGCATCACCGCGCACGAGCTGAACGTCCAGCTTCATGCGGCGGCTGACGGCGGCCTCATTTTTCGCCGCCTTTACTATAAGCGGCAGATCATCGGCCTCAAGCGAGGCCATGAAGCCCTTGGTGCCCAGATTGATGCCAAGTACGGGAACACTGCATTTGAGCGAACGCACAACAGAAAGTATGGTTCCGTCGCCGCCGACGACGATGATAAGCGTGCTTTGCGGCGCGACATCGGCAAGCGCGCGCACAGGGATGTCCGCGGGAACTATCCCCGGCTCATCCTCGGCAAACACGGGGCACACAGCCGTTTCAAACCCCGCGCTGCAGAGGATATCCACCGCCTGACGCGTGATGTTCAACCCTATATCGCGGAACGGATTCGGACAAATCGCAATCATATAAACGCCTCTTTCAAGCTTCACAGCGCCTCATGAGACGCCGCGACGACAGCTGCCGCATCAATGGCGGCGGATGGAGCCGCCGAATTTTTCATCCAGCAGATATATTCTATGTTGCCTTCCGGCCCTTTTATCGGGGAAAAATCAAGCCCCTGAACACTTAAACCGATTCCCGGCGCAAAATTCAGTATGCCGCGCACGACTTCCTCATGCACCTTCACATCGCGCACAACGCCCTTTTTGCCGACCTCTTCCCTGCCGGCCTCAAACTGCGGCTTTATCAGGCAGATAAGGTCGGCCTCCGGCTTCAGAAGCGCCTTTACCGCGGGCAGAACGAGCCTTATGGAGATAAACGAAACGTCCATAACGGCGAGGTCGAGCGCTTCCGGGATCTGCTCCGCCGTGATATAGCGCAGATTCGTCCTTTCAAGGTTTATAACGCGCTCATCGTTGCGCAGCTTCCACGCAAGCTGGCCGTACCCGACGTCAACGGAGTATACCCTCTCCGCACCATGCTGAAGCAGCACATCGGTAAAGCCGCCGGTGGACGCGCCGCAGTCAATGCAGTGCTTCCCGGAGGGATCGACGGGAAACACGCGCAGCGCCTTGTCCAGCTTGAAGCCGCCGCGGCTGACGAATGGGAGCGCCTCGCCGTGTACCTCGACCCTGGCGTCCGGCGCGACCGGCATTCCCGGCTTATCCGCGCGCTGGCCGTTTACAAACACATGGCCGCTCATTATAGTCGTTTTGGCGCGCTCACGGCTCTCCGTAAGCCCAAGCTCAAAAACCAATTGATCCAGTCTGACCTTTTTCATATAACTCCGCTTTTCTCCGTCTGCACGGCAGAGAGGACCGCCCCGGCGATCCCGTGCGCATCAAGGCCGTAGTCGCGCATAAGCTCGTCAACACTGCCCTGCGGCACTATGCCGCTGCCGAGGTTTATAAGCTTCACCGTGCGAAGCGGCACGGCGTTTTCCGCGCAGAGAGCCAGCACATGCTCCCCGACCGCGCCGGGCGTACACGTCTCCTCCGGCACGACGAGCCGCCCCGTCTTTTTGAGAGATTCAAGCGTAAGCGCATAGTCGTTCGGCTTTATCCAGCCGAGCTTGACGACCTCCGCGCTGACGCCGTGCGCCGCCAACTCCGTGGCCGCGGCAAGGGCGTTGTTGACCATCGTGCCGTAGCAGACGATGGTGACGTCCGTTCCTTCGCTCAGCACCGATTCCGCCTCAAGGCGTGACTGCTTATACTCGCCCTCTCCGCCGCGCGGATAACGCACGGCAACAGGCCCTTTTACTTCAAACAGCGCATGGCGAAGCATGTCGTGCATTTCCAAAAAGCTTGCAGGGCACATGATCGTCATGCCGGGAACGGTGCTGAGATAGCTGACGTCAAAAACGCCGTGGTGCGTCTCCCCGTCATTGCCGACGAGTCCTGCGCGGTCAACGGCGAAAACGACGTGCAGATCCTGCAGGGAAACGTCATGTATAAGCATATCGTAAGCGCGCTGCAAAAAGCTTGAGTAGACCGCGAACACAGGCAGCGCGCCCTGCTTCGCCATTCCGGCGGCCATTGCCGCCGCGTGCCCCTCGGCAATGCCGATGTCAATGAAGCGCGCGGGGAATTCTTTTTCAAACCTTGTAAGCCCTGTGCCGCTGCACATGGCCGCCGTGATGGCGCACACGCGGCGATCCTCCGCCGCAAACTCACACATAAAGTCGCCGAAATAATCAGAAAAGCCCGCCTTTCCGCCCGCCAACACTCCCGTTTCCGGGTCAAACGCACCGACGCCATGGTACATATCCGGGTGCTTCTCCGCGTAAGAGCAGCCCTTGCCCTTCCTTGTCAGCACATGCACGATGACAGGCTGCTCCATATCCTTTGCAAGCCTTATGGCCGCCTCCAGCGCCTGAACGTCGTGCCCATCGACCGGGCCGAGATATTCAAAGCCCATCTGGCTGAACGTGTTATCCGGAAGCAGCCACGATTTCAGCCACTCCTTCACATGATGGTTAAAGAAATACAGCGCGGGCAGCTTTTTGAACACCGCCCTGTACCAGCGCTTGAAGCTGATATACGCCGGCTTATAGCGCATCGCGCCAAGGAGCTTGGACATACCGCCGACGTTCTTGCTTATCGACATGGTGTTGTCATTCAGGATAATGACTATCGGCTCTCCGCAGGAGGCGGCGTCCTCAAGCCCCTCATAGGCGAGGCCGCCAGTCATCGCGCCGTCGCCGATGACGGCCGCGACGTCGTACTTTTCCCCGGTGAACGCCCTTGCGCGCGCCATGCCCGTTGCAACGGACACAGACGTGGACGCATGCCCCGTGACAAACGCGTCGTCCTCGCTTTCATACGGCTTGGGGAAGCCTGAAAGGCCCTCATGCTGGCGAAGCGTCGGGAAAGCGTCTCTGCGGCCCGTGATAATTTTATGGGTATAGCTCTGGTGGCCCACATCGAACACGATCCGGTCAACTGCGCTGTCGTATACTCTATGAAGCGCGACCGTAAGCTCGACCGCACCGAGATTCGACGCGAGGTGGCCGCCGGTCTGCGAAACATTTTTTATCAGGAACTCTCTGATCTCAGCGCACAGCGTATCCAGCTCATCCGCGCTGAGCTTTTTTATATCATCAGAGGAGTTTATTCTCTCTATAACACTCAAAACCAACACCTGAAAACTTATTTTGTTCTTTCGGCAAGCTCATCGACCAGCGCGCAGAGAAAGCCCGTATCCTCAAACGCCTCGCCGATTATGTCCTTTGCGCACGCGTTGAGCCGCTCAATAGTCTTTTTGCAGCCCTCCTCGCCCTTGAGCGCCATATAGGTGTTCTTGTTCTCCTGAACGTCGGAGCCTATCGGCTTGCCAAGCTCCTCCGTCGTGCTGAGGACGTCAAGCATGTCGTCCCTTATCTGGAAAGCAAGACCCAGCGCCGCACCGTAATGTCCGGCCGCGGCAAGCTGACTCTCGGTGCCGCCGGCCGCGGCGACACCCATCTGACAGGCCGCGACGAGAAGCGCGCCCGTCTTGCGGCTGTTTATCTCGGAAAGCTCCTGCTCATTGAGCTTGCGCCCTTCCCACAGCATGTCGAGGTATTGCCCGCCGCACATTCCGTCAAAGCCGACGGCGGAGGCAAGTATCTGTGCGCACGCCGCGCGCCTGTCTGCGGGCAGCTCCGCCGACAGCACGGAATAGAACGCCTGTGCCTGGAGCGCGTCGCCCGCAAGCATCGCCACGCACTCGCCGTAGACCTTATGGTTCGTCGGGCGGCCGCGGCGGAGGTCGTCATTGTCCATGCACGGCAGATCGTCGTGGATGAGGCTGTATGTATGCAGCATTTCCACACCGTAGGCCACGGGAAGCGCGGCGTTTATATCGCCGCCGCACACGCGGCAGAATTCCAGCGTCAGCATCGGGCGGATACGCTTGCCGCCGGCAAGCAGACTGTAGCGCATCGCCTCCGCAAGTCCGGCCTGCGGCAGTCCGCCGGCGTTTGCCAGCGTCTTTTCAAGCGCGCTTTCTATAAGCTGTTTATATTCCTTCTCGTTCATTGTTCGCTGTCCTCAAAGGGAAGCTCTATCGGCTCCCTGTCCGGCCCTTTCTTAAGCTTTACCACCTTCTGCTCGGCCTCGTCGAGCATTTTGCTGCATGCGGAAATGAGCTTCGTCCCCTCTTCAAACATCGAAAGCGACTCACTCAGCGGCATATCGCCGTTTTCCAGATGCTTCACTATATCGTCAAGTCTTGCGACTGATTCCTCAAAGCTGAGCTTTTTTGCACCCATTATTCTTCCTCCTGTACGGTGTAGTCCTGCACGCTTTCGACCGCGCACTGAGCGCTGCCATCCGAAAAGCGCAGGCAAAGCCTGTCGCCGGGGCTGACGCCCTTCACGCTCTTCACCGCGGCCCCCGTGCCGTCGGTCGCAATGGCATAGCCGCGCGAGAGCACCTTCAGCGGACTCATCGCGTCCAGCGCCGCTGTCAGGCGCACGAATTCGTGCTTCTTCCCGGATACGGCGTGCTCCTCCGCGGAGACGAGCCTGTCACGCAGACGGTCAAGCTCTATACGGCGGTTGTCGATACTGACCGCGGGGTCGAGCATGACCCGCCTTTCAGAAAGCGCGGAAAGCCGCGTGCGCAGCGAGGCAAGCTTCTTCGCCATCGCCTGGCGGCCGCGAATATCATAGCCGTGCAGCACGTCGGCCATTTCACTCATATCCGGCACGGCAAGCTCCGCCGCGTTGGACGGCGTGGATGCGCGCATATCCGCCACATAATCCGCGATGGTGACGTCCGGCTCATGCCCGACGGCGGAAATGACAGGTATTTCAGAATTATATATGGCGCGCGCCACGCGCTCATCATTGAACGCCCACAGATCCTCTATTGAGCCGCCGCCGCGCCCGGTGATGATAACGTCCGCCACCTTGAATTCATTCGCGTAGCGTATCGCGCCCGCGATCTCGGGCGGGGCTTCGACGCCCTGCACGCGCACCGGCAGCAAAATCACCTTCGTAAGCGGCCAGCGGTGGCCGAGTATCCTTATCATGTCATGCACTGCCGCCCCGGCGGATGAGGTTATCACGGCTATTCTTTCCGGGAACCTCGGCAGGGGCTTTTTATGCTCACGCGCGAAAAGGCCTTCCTCGTCGAGTTTCTTTTTAAGCTGCTCAAAGGCGATCTGTAAATCGCCCGTTCCCTCCGGCATAAGCGCGCTGCAATAAAGCTGATACGCGCCGTCGCGCGGATAGACGGACACTCTGCCGAAGGCCGTGACGCCCATGCCGCTTTCCGGGCGGAAGCGGAGCTTTGACGCGCTGCTTTTGAACATGACGCAGCGGATGCTGCTTTCGCTGTCCTTGAGCGTGAAGTAATGGTGCCCGGAAGGGTATATCTTATAATTTGACAGTTCGCCGCGGACGCATATGTCCGCAAGCACCGGGTCGGAATCGATAAGACCCTTTATTCTGTTGTTGAGCTGCGTAACCGAAAGGGTCCTGACTTCCATTTTACTCCCCCGCCTCCGGCGCGGGCTGTTCGTCTGCACCGGTCAAAGCAGCCTCTGCCTGTGCCGGGAACTCCCCGCGCATGAAGCCGCCCAGAATGCCGTTTACAAAGGCGACGGTCTCCGGCTCGTCATAGCCCTTATCCAGCTCAACAGCCTCATTTATGGCCGCGGACGCCGGAACGTCGTCCATATACATGATCTCACATATGGCACAGCGAAGCACCGCCAGCGCCGTTTTTGAAATACGCTCACGCTTCCAGCCGTGGGCGTAGCGCTCGATATAAGCATCTATCTCATCACGCTTTTCATACATAAGCGCAGTGAGAGTGCGGATATACTCAAGCTGCTTTTTATTCGGGTATTCGCTGTAAAGCTCATCCTCCGCCGCGAGGGTGCCATAATGCTCATGCGAGAAGAAGCCGTCAAAAATCTCCTGCGGAGCCGCGCCGCAGGCCGCGGCGGCAAAGCCGAGCTGTATCGCTATCTCTCTGGCCGTAGTTCTGGTCATCCCAAACCCCTCCGCGCTTTATTTGTCAAAGGCCACGCCGGAAACGTGGACGTTCACCTCTGCCTGCTCCAGCCCGGTGGCGGAAAGAATGACGCCGAGTATCTCTTCCTGCACGGTCTTTGCAACGTTGACGATGTTGAAGCCGTACTTCACGGTGATGATGGCGTCAACTATCACCTTGGAATCGACGAACTGCACCTTCACGCCCTTGGAAAGCGTTTTTATTCCGATAAGCTCGACAAGCTCCGCGCCGGAGGTGTTGGAAAGCCCAGCAACGCCCTCTATCTGGCTTACAGCCTCTCTTACCAGAGAAGAAATGACCTCCTCTGAAATATTTATGCTGCCGTTGGCCTCACGGCAGGTAATGTAATTTTCACCCATGGTGTATCCTCCTCAGATGTTTTCAGAGTATTTTACCACGTTGCGGAGAAAAAATAAAGCCTAATAATAAAAAATACGCCGTTTATACGAAAACCGGCGCATCAGGGCACTGAGATGTGCCCCGATACGCCGGCGCGGTCCCATTATTTCATTATGATTTCACTTCGATTATGCTAAGCTGCGACGCCTGATACGGCGTTTCGGAGCAGATAATATCCGTTATCCGCGCCACGGCGTCCTCGCTGAGTCCTTCCTCGGGCGCGGGCACAGCCACTGTGACGGTATCGTTTCCTATGTACACAACACAGTCGGAAAACTCCTTGGCTATGAGCAGGTTTTCTATCTGCGCTTCCTGCATGGAGTTCGTTGCCATGACGGATATCGCGTTCATCGCGCTGTCGATGGTCTCCTGCGAGGCCGTTTCGGCCGAGGCGGCCGTCTGCAAAAGCTCAAGCGCCTCGTCGCGCGACACCTGCCGCGTCAGACGCGCTTCGGAGAAGTACTCCGAACCGGAGGCGGGCTTGCTTTCGGCAGTGTCCGTGCTCGCGTTGAGCATCGCCTCGTCCTCCGCGGTGACCATTTCCGCGTCAGGGCTGCCCCACCGGTTGTTATATGACCAATTCAGCGCCACCGCAGCCCCGACGAATATGAGCACGGCTATCATGGTAATGTTTCTTTTCCTGTTCTTCATAAGACTTTTGCTCCTCCCATCATCATTCAGTCATTTTCAGTATAGTTATTTTATCTGAAGCAAAGCCAGTATATGAACCCACGGCGCGAATAATATCAAGCCTTACCTTCGCATCCTCCGCGCCGTCGCACACGACCACGACGCCGCTTTCCGAAACTATCACCTCCGCCCGGCCCACGCCCTGCGTGCAGGAAAGCACCTGCCGCAGCGGCGACTCTCCCGTGCTAGATGCGTCCTGGTATGTATTTCTTCCGGGAATGAGCATCAGCACAACGCCGATGACCAGCACTATGAGCGGGTATTTGAATTTTTCCAGCTTCTGCGCCTGTTCTTTAAGTTCACTCATCGCACTTCCACGTGATTCTTTCCTCCGGGATGCCCAGATCCGTTTTTATTGCCTCGGTCAGCATGGCTCTCTGGCTCGGAGGCGCATCTGACGATATCTCCGCCGTATACGGGACCCATAATCCCTCCGTGCTCCACTGTGCTTCAACCTCCGCCTCCTTTACCGCCACGTTCTTTTCCGCGGCTTTGTCCATAATATATGCTTCATACTCCTGCTCTATGACAAGCCGGTTCAGCCGCTCGTTTATCTCCTCTCCGCGCGCGGTCAGCACCGCTTCTTCCTCCTTATACTTTGCAAGCAGCAGCGCGTAGCTGTCCATGTCGAAGTCTCTCAGCGGCGTCAGCACGGTGATGAGCAGCGCCGCCGTACACAGCACACCGGCAACGCGCTTCACGCTGCCCTCGGGCATTATGCTCATCGCAAGGCCGCAGAACACGGACAGCGCGCACACCTCGCGTATCACGCCATGCATCATGCCGTCACCACCTTTATCGCCGCGGTGAAGGATATGAAAAGCATTATTGCGCAGCAGCCGACAAGCCCCAGCAGTATGCTCAGCGCAGAGCCGACGTCGTTCACGAACGAAGAGAGCTTCGCATTCGGCACCATGTCGCACACTGCGGCCGCCGCGCGAAACAGCAGTATCTTCACGGACAGCTTGACGAACGGCTCAGCGCAGAGCGCGCACACGGCGACGAGACTGAGCGCCCCGGCGGAGTTTCTTATCATCGACGCCGCACTGAGGACTGTGGACGCAGCGTCGGATATTATCCCGCCGACGACCGGCAGAGTCGTTGATATCACCGTGCGCGCGGTCTTGACGGCGACGGCGTCCACGCCGCTTGTGACGATGCCCGTCAGCCCGATGTAGCCGCTGAACGCAATAGTGAACGCCGTCATGAACGTCGTCGCCAGCCATTTTGAAAAGCGCTGACAGGTTTTCAAAAGCGGGTTTTCAAAAAGAGCCCCGCAAAGCGCAAGCGCGAGATACGCGTATACCAGCGGGATAACGAACTTCTGCGCCGCGGCCATAAGTACATCGATGGCAATGCACACAGCGGCATAGCGCGCCGACGCCGACACGACCGCGCCGCAGGCCGCGGCGGCGGTGAACACAGCCGGAAGCGCCGCCCGCGAATAATCCGACATCAGCCCCAACGCCGACACGGTCTGCACCGCAAGGCTGTCCACGCTGCCGACCAGCAGCGCGGCGGCCGCGCCGACACCGGCGATGCTTATGTACCCCTGTGCCGTTCCGCCCGGCGAAAGCGACGAGGCAAGCGCGGTGCACAGCGCTATCGCGGCGAGCGCCGATGCGCTTTGCAGATTTCCCTTTATCTCCTGCGCCGCCGTATCGAGCATTTTCCGCCACAGCCGCTCAAGCGCGCCTGGCGCGTCGTACTGCCCGTCGGCCTCTATTCTGCCGCTTATCCCGCGCACGCTCTCCGGAAGCGCCTGCTCCGCCGCGGTTGCGCCGGTCGCGCCTGCGGTTTTTTCGCTGAGTGTTTCGGCATACGCGCCCCCGGCGAAAAGCGGCATGATAATAAGCGCCAGAAGCGCTGTAAGAAGCGCTTTTTTCACACCATGCCCCCCATCATCTTCAGCATGTTCATTATAAGCGGCATGGCCAGACACATGGCGCACACCGTCCCGGCAAGCTCCACCGCCGCCGCGCACGCCCCCTGCGACGCGTCGCGGCACAGCTCCGCGGTGAGCTTTGTTATTATCGCAACGGCCGTGCATTTCAGCACCGGCGCAAGAAACACGTCCGACGTGCCGCACAGCGTCTTCACCGTCTTGACAAGCCCCTTTATCTCCCCGGCAAAGCTCATTGCGGCGATGCCTATCATCGTCACCGCGGCGGCGCTCAGCAGAAGCGATATTTCCGGGTTGCTGCGCTTTATCAGCAGGCCCATCATCCCGGCAATCAGCGCCACGGCGGCGGCTTTCATTATAAGCTCCATTACAGCGAAAACAGATTTTTTATCAGGTCAAAAAGCTCGCTTATCTTCCTGACGACGACCATCAGCACAACGACGAGCGCCGTTATGGTCGTCATGAGTGCCTGCTCGTCACGGCCGGAGCGCTGGAGAAGTATGTTCAGCACCGCGACCAGAATTCCGACCGCCGCGATTTTAAATATCAGGTCAATATCCATCAGCTTTCTCCTATATGAAAACAATGACAAGCAGCGCGCCCGCTGCGGCGGCAATACCGAGCGAAAGCCGCCTTTGCTGCGGATAATCGCCGCGCGCACGTTCAAGCGCGGCGCGCAGGTACGCTTCACAGGCAGATATCGCCGCAAGCTGCATGTCCGCATCGCAGCGGCCAAGCACGGCCCCCAGCGCGGCGAATTCGCGCGCCTCCGCCCCGGCAAGCACGGACAGCTCCGCCGCGGCGCATTCCGCCCACAATTGCGCAAGCTCCACGTGTCCAAGCTCGTCCATGCGCGCGTAAAGCGCCGTGAAGAAGTCCTTCGCCGCGCCCCGCGTCTGCCCCGACGCGCGCTCCGCCATGTCCGGTATAGTGCTGAGTCTTGTCCCAAGCTCACTTCTCATAAGACACAGCGCCTCGCACAGAGCGGCAAGCGCATCCAGTCTGCGCCGGGCGGCGGACGCCCTCACCGCCCCCGCTGCACAGCAGCCAAAAAAGGCCAGCAGCGCCCCCGCAAGCTTCATATGCCTAACCTCACGCATCTGTAGCTTCTGTGCGGCCCCGCGCCGCTTATTTCAATGGCAAATGAAAATATCCCTTCGTCAAGCAGTTCCCTGTACAGCGCGCGCTTTCTCAGCCCCGCCGCATTTTCCGCGTGCGCCGTGGCGAATATGTGCACGCCGCATCCAATTATTTCGCGCACAGCGGCTGCATCGCTGGCGCGCGATATCTCGTCCATGGCTATTATCCGCGGGTTCATCCCGCGCAGAAGCATCATTGCACCGGTGCATTTATCCACGCCAGTCAGCACGTCTGTGTACCGCCCCATATCGAAGGCGGCGTTCATCCCGTCAACGGAGGCAAGCTCGTTCCGCTCATCCACTACGCCTACCCTTGCGCCCGCCTCGGAGGCACGGCGCACAAGCTCGCGCAGGGCAGTCGTTTTCCCGCCGCCGGGCGGGGAGAGCAAAAGCGTGCTTGCAAAGCCGGACGCCGCAACGGCCGAATACGCCGCGTCCATATCGCCGCGAAAAACGGCCGGTATCCGCAGCGCAAGAGAGGTGAAATTCTTAAAGCCGCTCACTTCACCGTTTTTTATCACTGCTGCGGCGCACACGCCTATTCTTATGCCGCGATAGCTTATGTACCCCTCTCGAAGCTCGTTCAAAACTGCGTGCAGCGACGCGCCCGTCGCCTTTTCAAGCACGGCAAGGATGTCATGCGCCGTGACCGCGCGACCGCCCATATCGTGCTCCGCACCGCATGAAAGCACAGTCGCGCACCGCCCCGCCCGTAGGCGTATCTCCTCGGCGGGCATATACGCGCGCACCGCCTCCGGCTTATACAGCCCGTCCGGCAAAAGCCCAAGCGCAAGCCCCATAAAGTCCATATGTCACACGCTCCTGTCATTTGTTCTGTACTGTCTTAAATCTATGCCCGTTGGGCACAAATATTCTTGAATCCTATAGCGCTTTGTGCTATTATCTAAACAGCAAATAAGAAAGAATTCCGCCTGATCAGGAAATCAGACGGAGAAACGGAGAACTTTATGGAAATGAAGGTTTTGTGGGCCGGCGTTCTTTTCTTTGCCGGCTGGCTGTGGTTTTTCCTTTTTATCAGGCAGTTTCTTTTCAATTTTACAGTTGCTTTCCCGCTGATAAGGCGGATGCGCGACACGGCGGAGGATCTCATCGACAAGGCCGCAAACAGATACACTGTTATCTCAGTACTTGTGTGCACGGTTTTCATCGCGGCCGCGGTGTTCGCGGTGCTTCGCTTCTGCGCCACGTATCTGATGATAAGCTTCTTTGCCGGCGGGCTTGTGGGGCTTGTGCTGTATATCAGCAAGTTCACGCCGAAGTGCAGGCAGATGTTTGACGCGTTCTGCGCGACCTATTATCAGTTCGTTCCCGATGATGAGCTGCGCACTGCGATGTACAACAAGAAGCCCAGCCAGATGAAGGTCCGTCTGCACGCGATGGACGCAAGGACGGATTTCATCCCCGTCTTCAAGGACAAGGATTAAAGATTTTTCTCATATAACGCATAAAAAGAGATTGGAGGTCCGGCTGGAGCCCCAATCTCTTTTTGGCTTTATATTATCTTTTCCGACAGCTTTTCGCCGCCGATTATGTGAAAGTGCAGGTGCATGACCGTCTGCCCGCCGTATTCGCCGCAGTTGTTGATAACGCGGTAGCCCTTATCCAGCCCCTCGGCACGCGCGATCTTTGCAATGCTTTCAAACACGTGGGCAACTATGGCGGAATTGGTGCTGTCTATATCATTGGCACAGGCTATATGCTCCTTGGGAACAACAAGGATATGCACAGGCGCCTGCGGGTTTATGTCGCGGAAGGCAAAAACGTTTTCATCCTCATAGACCTTCGACGAAGGGATATCCCCGGCGATTATTTTGCAGAACAGGCAATTGTCGTCTTTCATTATTATTCTCCTTTATATAAGCTTCAGTCTTTCGCGTTGTCATCGACGAAGTCGTCAACAGCCGCCATCGCGTCGTCCAGCTTGAGCAGATTCTTGCAGCCGCCCATTGCTGAGTCGGGCTTGCCTCCGCCGGTACCGTCGCATATCCTGGTGATGGTCTTTATCAGGTCTCCGGCCTTTACGCCGCGCGCGACTGCGTTCTTGCCGCAGACGGCAAGCATGGTGGCCTTGTTCTCCGCCGTGGCCGCAAGCACAGCCACGATGTTGGGGAAGCGGTCTCTGAGCTGGTCGCCCATCTTGCGGATGTCGGCGGCGTTGACGGGGCCGTTTGTGATCGTGATGACCTTGAGGCCCTTTATATCCTTTGCGCCGTACAGCATTCTCTCCGCCTGGCCGGACATGAGCTGATCCTTGAGCCTGTCGATGTTCTGCTTAAGCTCGTGTATCTCGCTGAGGTTGCTTTCAACTCTGGACATTATCTCGACCGGCCTCGCCTTGAGCTTATCCGCGACCTTGTTGAGCGTGGCGGACATGGAGACATACTTTGCAATGACCTCGCGCCCGGTGATGGCCTCGATGCGGCGCACGCCGGAGGCAACGGAACCCTCGGACGTGATGACGAACATGCCGACCTTTGCCGTGTTGTCAAGATGCGTGCCGCCGCAGAACTCTCTGGAGTAGTCACCCATTTCAACGACTCTGACAGTGTCGCCGTACTTTTCGCCGAACAGCGCCATTGCGCCAAGCTTCTTGGCCTCATCATAGGGCATGACGCGCGTTGTTATCTCTGCGCCGTCGAGTATCATGTCCGCCATTATGGTGTTCACTTCGCTTATCTCCTCCGCCGTGAGCGCAGAGAAGTGCGTAAAGTCGAAGCGCAGGTGATCCGGCTCAACAAGTGAACCGGCCTGATGGACATGGTCGCCAAGCACCATGCGCAGCGCGCTTTGCAGAAGATGCGTGGCGCTGTGCGCGCGGGAAATGGCCTTGCGGCGCTCCTCATCCACGCAGACGGTCAGCTCGTCGCCAAGCTTGATGTCGCCATCGGTGAGCTTGCCGTAATGCATGAACTTGCCGCCTTTGTTCTTCTGGACGTTATCGACCTCAAAGAACACGCCGTCCGCCTTCATGCAGCCGTAGTCCGCGACCTGCCCGCCCATCTCGGCGTAGAGCACCGTGCGGTCAAGCACGATGATGGCCTCCGTACCGGCTGGGATCTCCTCGCGCAGTTCGCCGTCGGCAACGATGGCGACGACCTTCGCGGTGCACTCGGTCTTGTCATAGCCGACAAACTCCGTCTCCGGGATGTCCTTGCCGAACTCCTGTCCGGCCCAGCCGAGGTCGCCCAGCGCCTCACGGGCCTTGCGCGCGCGCACGCGCTGCTCCTCCATGAGCTTTTTGAACTCGTCCTCGTTGACGGTCATACCCTCATCGCCGCACATTTCGATCGTGAGATCCACCGGGAAGCCGTAGGTATCGTAGAGCTTGAAAGCGTCCGCCCCGGAAAAGACGGTCTCGCCCTTGGCCTTATGCTCCGCCAAAAGGTCTGCAAATATCTTCATGCCGGCGTCGATGGTCTTTGCAAAGTTCTCTTCCTCGGTCTTTATGACCTTGGTGATATAGCTCTGCTTCTCGCGCAGCTCGGGATACTGGCACTCGTTTTCGTGGATGACGGTGTCGATCACCTTATAAAGGAACGGCTCATTCACGCCGAGGAGCTTGCCGTGGCGCGCAGCACGGCGCAGCAGACGGCGCAGGACGTAACCGCGCCCCTCGTTGGAGGGCAGGACGCCGTCGCAGATCATGAACGTGGCGGAACGGATATGGTCCGTGATAACGCGCAGCGACACGTCCATTTTGTGGCTCTTCCCGTAATATGCGCCGGTAAGCTCGCTGACCTTGTGGGTGATATTCATCACCGTGTCAACGTCGAACAGTGAATCCACGCCCTGGCACACGACGGCAAGCCGCTCCAGCCCCATGCCGGTGTCGATGTTCTTCTGCTTGAGCTCGGTATAATGGCCCTCGCCGTCGTTATCGAACTGGGAAAAGACGTTGTTCCAGACCTCCATATACCTGTCACAGTCACAGCCGACGGTGCAGCCGGGCTTGCCGCAGCCGTACTTCTCGCCGCGGTCATAGTATATCTCAGAGCAGGGGCCGCAGGGGCCTGCGCCATGCTCCCAGAAGTTATCCTCCTTGCCGAAGCGGAAGATACGCTCCGCCGGGATGCCTATTTCCTTGTTCCATATTTCAAAGGCCTCGTCGTCATCCAGATAGATGGACGGATAGAGCCTGTCCGGATCGATGCCGACCCACTCGGGAGAGGTGAGAAATTCCCAGCTCCACGCGATGGCCTCATGCTTGAAGTAATCGCCGAAGGAGAAGTTGCCCAGCATTTCAAAATAAGTGCCGTGGCGCGCGGTTTTGCCTATATTCTCAATATCGCCGGTGCGGATGCACTTCTGGCAGGTGCACACGCGGCGGCGCGGCGGCTCCTGCTCACCCTTGAAATAGGGCTTCATGGGGGCCATGCCGGAGTTTATGAGAAGAAGGCTTGCGTCGTTCTGCGGAATGAGCGAAAAGCTCGGCAGACGCAGATGCCCTTTGCTCTCGAAAAAGCTGAGAAACATTTCACGGAGCTGATTCAGGCCGTATTTTTCCATTTCATTATCCTCCACCAAAAAATATACCTCCGCCCCGGAACAGGGGCGAAGGTTTGCTTCGCGGTACCACCCTGATTGCCGCACAGCGGCATCTCAAGCGCCCTTAACGCGGGCATACGCCCCGGTTTCCCAGGGAGGCTCAGAAGCGGCCGCCGGAATGAGGCACAGGGTCTCACACCGAACGACCCCTCTCTGCAATGCCCTGCTCCGGCTCTTTTCGTCACAGCCTAAAGCTATATGATCTGTAAATTATAAAATGCATTTTATCACATGCGCGCGTTTTGTCAACGATTTTTTATCTGCGTTTTCGCAGGATAGAGTACTTCGGCGCATACGCGGGCAAACGCATATGTATTTCCATCATGGCGTGGCGCGTATCCTCTATCTCCTCGTCCTCGGCATTGAAAACATGCTCCGCCGTGAAGCGCACAGGCGGCGCGGACGGCGAAAGCAGCTCCAGCTCGTCGCCGCGTGAGAATTTATTGCGCTGCGTCAGCACGGCCGTGCCGTCGCTTTCACAGCTTTCCACAACGGCGGCGACGTCTGCCGCCGTCTGATAGCTGGCTTCGGCATAGTGCTGTCCGGGCTGGCCGAAGTAAAAGCCCGTGGTATAAGGCCGGTGGCTGACCATATCGGTCTCATCCACCCAAAGCTTATCCAGCGGCTTCCCGGCAATTGCCGCGTCGAGCGCGTGGCGGTACGCATTGGTGACGACAGCCGCGTAATAGGCCGACTTCATGCGCCCTTCTATCTTGAAGCTCGTGACACCGGCCTCTATAAGCTGCGGCAGGTATTCTATCATGCGCATGTCGCGGGAGTTGAGGATATACGTGCCCCCGTCCTCGGTTATTTCAAAATACTCGCCGGGGCGCTTCTCCTCCACCAGATGGTACTTCCAGCGGCAGGGCTGGGCGCACTGGCCGCGGTTCGCGTCGCGGCCGGTGAGGTAATTTGACAGAAGGCAGCGCCCCGAGAAGGAAACGCACATCGCCCCGTGGACGAAGGCCTCTATCCGCAGTTCCTCCGGCGTATTGGCGCGGAGTTTTTTTATATCCTCCAACGGAGTCTCTCGTGCAAGCACGACCGTGTCCGCGCCCATGGCGTAAAGCGCGTTAGCCGTGGCGCTGTTTATGACGCCAAGCTGCGTGCTTACATGGCGCTTCACGCGCGGCGCATAGCGCTTGGCAAGCTCCAGCATTCCGATGTCGGCAATTATCAGCGCATCCACGCCCGCATCCTGAAGAAATGCGAGGTACGGCGGTATCTCGGCAAGCTCATCCTCCCGCGGGAGGGTGTTGCAGGCGACATAGACCCGCACGCCATTCCCGTGGGCAAGCTCCACCGCGCGGACAAGCTCTTCATCCGAAAAGTTCACCGCCGCGGCGCGCATTCCGAAGCGCCGCCCTGCCAGATAAACGGCGTCCGCCCCGTAATTGAGGCACATCATCAGCCTCTCCATATCCCCTGCCGGAGACAGGAGCTCAAACATATCATTCATAGTTCTGTGTTGCGACAAAGGCGTCGAACTCGCCGGAATTCGTGAAGAACCGATGCTGCCCCGTCGCCGTGTCGAGCGCATAGTAATAGTAATTTGTGCTCTCCGGCGCAAGCACGGCCTGTATCGAGGCAAGGCCGGGGTTCGCTATCGGCGTGGGCGGGAGGCTTGCGTACAGGCGCGTGTTGTACGGGCTGTCCTCCGTGAGCATGTCCGCCGTCGGCGCGCCCTCATGGTCCGGGTGGATATAGAGGATGGACGCGTCAATGCCAAGCGGCATTCCGACCGCAAGGCGATTGTAGATAACAGAGGCGATAAGCCCGCGCTCATTGTCGTTTGCAGCCTCGCGCTCGATAAGCGACGCCATCGTGACAACAGAGCGGATATCAAGCCCCATATTCGTCATCTGCGTGATCATTTCATCCGTGACCCTGTAGTGGAAGTTCTCCAGAAGCTTGTTTATTGCGCTGGATGCCTGCATTCCGACGTAGAACTCATACGTGTCCGGGAAAAGGAAGCCCTCAAGGCGCGTCGGGTCGCCCTGCTCTATTCCGTCAAGGAAGGCGTAATTATAATTATAATTTGCCGCCGCGTCCATCAGATCGTCATAAGAGCACACCTTGTTTTCCTCTAGGCGCTTGAATATCTGATGCATGGTGAAGCCCTCCGGGATGACGACCTTTATGGTCACTGTCGCACCGGAACCCATCTGCATGTTTTTTATAAGCGCACGGTAGTCAAAGGACGATTCCAGCTCATACTCGCCCGGATCGACCTTAGTGTCGGCGTGCGATATCCGGCAGAAGAACTCAAAAAGCCATTTGTACTCAATAAGTCCGGCGGATTTCAGCTCATCGGCGACATATTCTATGTCCGCGCGTGTGACGCGCTTCGTGCCGGTCTTGTTTCCGTCCTCATCGAAGGTATCGACCGTCTCGGAATCGAAGATGGACGCAGGCAGGGAGACGACCGCCGTGAACTCATCCTTGTTCAGCGCAAGCGCGTCGCTTGCCGCCATCCATGCAAGGCAGGCCAGAACAACGCTTACGCACAGCACGAACACGAAGTACATCATCCCGCCGAGACAGCCGGAGCGGTATTCATGACTCTGCCGCACGGGGCGGTAATCTCTTTCGGAAAGATCGTCGCCGGTATAGTTGCTGCGGGCGTCTCCATTTTCATCTATAAGCAGCCTGTCCACGGCCTTTATCGGGGCCGCCGGGCTGCGCGGCGCTCTGCCGCGGCCATTCACCGGCGTTCCGCCGTCCTGCGGGCGGCTCGCTTCATTGTTTCTGTCGATATTGTTTTCAGCCATTTCAGACCTCCTGTCCGGGCATGCCGCGCAGACTGCGCGGCATGTAGCAGCGCGGCGGCTGCGCGCATATTATGGCACGAGCAGCAAAAAGCTCAACACCGCAACTGATACGTAAAGCATCAAAAAGTGTCCGCCTCCGCGCATGGCGGGCACAGAAGGTATATATTTTCAGCGCGGAGAAAGGGAAATAATCATGTTCTGCAATAACGGATGCAACAGCTGCCTCTGGATCATCATTCTCATCATAATCCTCTTCTGCTGCTGCGGCAACAACGGCTGCGGCTGCTCCGGCAACAACAACGGGTGCGGCTGCGGCTGCTGACGCGCCATGGGGGCTTCACATGAAGCCCCTTTTTTATTGCAGACAGCGGCGGACAATGGCGTATATCTCGTCGTTTATATCGTCCATGCCGCGCTCGACGCCGTTCACCTTCTGCATGACGCGCGTCCAGCCGAAGTAATCCGCGGCGGTGTCCGCCGTATGCAGGCAGCGCTCAAGGTAGGCGATGTTCCGCTCATGTATGTCCGCGTGGGTGTCCGTGGCGTCCTGCCGGTTCTTCATGCGCGCAAGCGAGGTCTCGATATCCACGTCAAGGTATATGACGAGATCCGGCTTCGGCAGACCCATCTTATTATACTCCAGATCGGAAAGCCAGCCGAAGAACGCGGGAAGCTCCGCATCACTGAGCTTCGACCCCTGATGCACGGCGTTGGAGCTTGTATACCTGTCCGACAGGA
>URPU01000031.1 GCA_900549865.1 uncultured Eubacteriales bacterium | reverse complement strand
ATCCCCCGTAAACTTCCCCGTATCCGGGTCGCGGTTCATGGCGACGTCGATAACGACCGCGCCGGGCTTGACCATATCGCCACGGATGAGGCACGGCTGCCCCGCGGCCACGACGAGCACATCCGCCTGACGCGTGAGGGTGGCGAGCTCTGGCGTGCGGCTGTGACAGCATATGACCGTGCCGTTGGCGCGCAGCATGAGGATCCCCATCGGCTTGCCGACGATGTTGCTGCGGCCGACCATAACGCATATCCTGCCGTCGAGCGAAATGTTATAGGCATGGAACATCTCCATTATCCCCGCGGGCGTGCACGGAAGGAGCACAGGCTTTCCCGTGACGACGCGCCCCACGTTGATCGGGTGGAACGCATCCACATCCTTCTCAGGTGAAATGGCCTCAAGCAGCGCGTCCTCATCTATCGCCGCGGGCAGAGGAAGCTGAACGAGTATGCCGTCTATCTCCGCGTCGGCATTGAGCGCCGCGATAAGCGCAAGAAGCTCAGCCTGAGTGACAGAATCGTCAAACTTATATTCGCGGCTTATGAAGCCGCACTGTTCGCAGTCGCGCTCCTTCCCGGACACATATATGCGCGAGGCCGGATCGTCACCCACGAGTATCACCGCAAGCCCCGGCTTGCGCGGCAGCAATGCCGCCTCCCGCGCGACCTGCGCGCGCACGCGCTGGGCCAGCGCCTTTCCGTCTATCAGCACAGCCATATATCTTCACCCGCCTTTGATGTTCAGCCGCCTCGACAGAGGCGGCTGTGACTGTTTATGCTTTTAGCTTGTTCTTACCTGGTTTCTCCGGGACGGTACGTCGGCGCAAGCGAGACGACAAGCGTGCGTATATCCTCGGAATTTGAATAGGCCGCCTCCATAAGCTCGTCTATGCGGCCAAGGAACACATCCGAATCGAAATCGACGGGATGGCCGATATATATAAGGTCGTTCGCCGTCTTTTCAAGCCCCTCCTCCGCCATTAGTTTTTCCTCATACAGCTTCTCGCCGGGGCGCAGGCCGGTATACTCCACCTTTATATCCACATCCGGGCGGAAGCCGGAGAGCTTGATGAGATTGCGCGCAAGCGCGTCTATCTTCATCGGCGAACCCATATCCAGCACGAATATCTCCCCGCCGCGCGCATACACGCCCGCCTGAAGGACAAGGCTGACCGCTTCGGACACCGTCATAAAATAACGGATGATGTCCGGATGCGTGACAGTGACGGGGCCGCCCTTCTGTATCTGCTTTTTGAAGAGCGGCACAACGGAACCGTTGCTGCCGAGCACGTTGCCGAAACGCACGGCCACGAACTCCGTCCTGACATCGCCGCAGACCTCCGAGACGGGCTTTGCATGGCTGCTGAGGCGCGGGATGCTGTCCGCGCGGCCGGCCTTTATGCGCCGGTCAAAGCTCTGCACGACCATTTCACACAGGCGCTTTGACGCGCCCATGATATTGGTGGGATTGACCGCCTTATCCGTGGATATGAGCACGAAGCGGCGGCACCCGTGCGTCATGGCGGCATACGCCGTTTTATACGTGCCGAGGACATTGTTCTTTATGGATTCACAGGGGCTGTCCTCCATAAGTGGAACATGCTTATGCGCCGCGGCATGGAATACAAGCTCCGGCCTGTACTTGGCAAACACCTGCTCCAGCCGGCGGCTGTCGCGCACGGAACCGATGAGCGTGACGAGATCGAGCGCGGGGTATTTATCCCGAAGCTCAAGCTGGATGTCATAGGCATTATTCTCATATATATCGAAGATTATAAGCGTTTTCGGCGCATGCGCCGCTATCTGACGGCACAGCTCACTGCCGATGGAGCCGCCGCCGCCCGTGACGAGGATGACCTTGCCGCTGATGAATTCAAAGACCTCGTCCATATTTATCGTGATGGGCGCGCGGCCGAGAAGGTCCTCGATGGAGACATTCTTGATGGAATTTGCGTCCACTATCTGCCCCATCTGGCGGTACATCACGGACACCTGCTTAAGCTCACAATCGGTCTCACTGCAAATGCCAAGAATGTCGCGCTTCTCCTCCACCGTCGCGCTGGGGATGGCGAGGACTATCTTATCTATCTTATACTTTTCGACGTTCGTGAAAATATCATTCCGCCCGCCGACGACCGGCACGCCCTCCATGAAGCGGTTCCACTTATTCGGATTGTCGTCGATGATGCAGCAGACCCTGTCGCCGGAGGTCTCGGAACGGTTGAGGTCGCGCAGGATCATCTGCCCGGCCGCACCAGCGCCGATGAGCATGACGCGCTTCCTTTGCCCCGCGGCGGCCGGCTTTTTAAAGCTGAGAATTATTCTATACGAAAAGCGCATCCCGATAGTCAGGATGAACTGAAGCGTGATGCCGATGCAGTAATACGTGATGGGCATACGCGGGATCTGCGCCGTCGTGCCGAGGACGCGTGACTGGAATATCGTCCCCGCGACCTGAAAGACGAGCGTGATGAGCGTGGCGACGGCGGCGCGGTACATTTCATGCGCCCCGGCAAAGCGCCAGATACTCTTATAAAGCTTGCAGCACCAGAACACCAGCAGGCAGAACACCGTGTAGACCGGCGCGAAAGCGCGCAGGGCGTCTATGTAATAGGCGGGGATCGCCCAGAACTTGCAGTCATAGCGCAGCCAGAGCGCGGCGTAAAACGCGGCGTTGACGGCGATCGCATCATATATGGCGAGGCACAGGCTTATAAGCTGCCAATGCTCAAAATGGAAGGATCTATTCCCGCGCGGCTTTCTGTCCATGCGCAAGACCTCCTGTAAAAGCCCTTTCTTCGGGCGGATTAACGCAAATATAACTATATATTTATACCATACCGGACATTTGATGTCAAATAATATAACGCATCCGGGCACACGGGGCGGAAAAGCGCCCTTTCATGCGAAAAGCCGGGGCGCGCCACCCCGGCCTTTGTAGACTGTCGAAAAAGCGGCATTGCCACTTTTTCGAGAAAGCTTCGCTGCGTTCTGCGCCTCTGTTGTCCGCTGACAGCGGACAATTCGACGCTCACTCCGCGCAAAGTGTTTTCCGCCACGCACATGTCGCGGCAGAAAACGGATCTTGCTGCTTTCGCGTCTGCGGACGCGAAACTCTGCGAGGCTTTTTACAAGTTGAAAAAGCCGGGGCGCGCCGCCCCGGCCTGTGCTCTATTGAGCTGTTACTTCTCGGCCCTGCCGATGCTGAACTCCGCCGCGGCGATAGCCTGACTGCCGTCCGACGCGACGAGCGGCACCACTATGCGGTAGCGCCCGGTCTCAAGCTTATCGTAGTGATTTGTGAAATAAAAACTCACTTCATCACTGCCGCTGGCAGGCAGGGTATAGATGATGAGCACCACGGCGTCCTGCTTGTCAGGCACGACGCGCCACTTCGACCCATCGTAGATCTCAAGGCGCTGCACCGCGTCATAGGTATAGTCCGTGTCGGTGAGGTTTTCAAGCGTGATGGTGACCTCTTCCGTTTCATCGGTGACTGTGCGCTGCTTTATGAAAAGCTGCACCTTGTCGTTCACAGCAGCATCGCTGTACTCGCTTTCCTTATACTGCGCGCCCGGCGCAAGCTTTTCCGCGCCGCAGGCGCACAGAGACGACGCCAGAACGGCGCAGAGGAATGCCGCAATAATTTTCTTCATGTTTTCTACCGGTGCGGGCGTGCCGCACATTCTCCTTCACCTAATATAAATATGATGCGATCTCCGTCGCATTATATTAGACTGACGCCGAGGAAAAATGTTCCGCAATTTTTTTGCTCTCCTGCGGGAGCATATCAGACCGCGTCTCTCCCGGCGCGATAGGCCGTGAGATTCAGCTCAACATACTTTTCGGGAACAGTGCGGCGGATGGCCGCGTCCCAGTCGATATCCCCCAGTCCGAGGGCCTTCGTCATTGCGCCGAAAAGCACGATGTTCATGCATCTGGGCGCGCCGAGCTCACCGGCGATCGACGCGGCGTCGAGCACGTGACAGGTAAAGCGCTTTTGCATCGCCTCTATGCAGAAGCGCGGATATTCCGCAAGCCCGGCGGCGATGGCGGCAGAGGGCATTTCAAAGTCGTTTATGACGGCGACGCCGTCCGGCTTGAGAAAATTGGCGTAGCGCACGGCCTCCATCTTCTCAAAGGCCACGAGCACGTCCGCCCCGCCAAGCCCGACGAACGGCGAATATACGCGCGTGCCGTAGCGCACCTGAGTGGTCACGCTGCCGCCGCGCTGACTCATGCCGTGCACCTCCGACATTTTCACGTCGAACCCGGCGTTCGTAAGTCCGTCTACCAGCACCTTCGCGGCAAGGATCGCGCCCTGACCGCCGACGCCGGCCAAAAGAACGCTGCGTGTTTCCATTTGTTCAGCCCTCCTTCCGGCTAATGGCCTGTTTAGGGCAGACCTGCGCGCAGACCGTGCACCCGACGCATAGCTGCGCGTCAATGGCGGCCCTGCCGCCGCTCATCATAAGCGCGGGGCAGCCGATGCCGATGCACTTTTTGCAGCCGACGCATTTTGCCGCATCGACGACGCACTGTGCCCTTTCATGCTTGCCGCGCTTTATGAGCAGGCACGGGCGGCGCGCAATGACGGCGGCACGCACAGGGCTTTCAACTGCGTCGTTGAGCGCCTTTGTCATTGCGGCGAGGTCGTTCGGATCGACAATGATGACATTTTCAAAGCCGACGGAGTGCAGCACATCCTCTATCCTTATGGCCGCGGCCACGTCGCCCATGAGGTTGTAGCCCGTGCCGGGGTTATCCTGATGGCCGGTCATGCCGGTGATATGGTTGTCCAGCACAACGGGGATCATGGCGGCGTTGTTATAAATTATCTCTATCGCGCCGGTTATGCCGCTGTGGAAGAACGTAGAGTCACCAACGACGCCGAATATCTTCTTTTTCTGACCGGTCATGGCAAAGGCCTGCGCCATTCCCGCGCCGATGGTGAAGCCGCCGCCCATGCACACGCAGGTGTCAGAGGCGTTCAGCGGGGGCGCGGCCCCAAGCGTATAGCAGCCGATGTCGCCGGTTATGACGGCGTCCTTTATTCTGGAGGCGCAGTAGAAAAAGCCCCTGTGCGGACAGCCCGGACAAAGTGCCGGGGCGCGCGGCGCGGCCGCGGCATCGACGACGCAGGTCTGCGGCTTTACGCCGAATATCTCCTCGCGCAGCCTTTCGGGGTCAAGCTCATACATGGGGCTGACGACGGCCTTGCCGACACAGTCTATCCCGGCGGCCTTTATCTGCTCCTCCATAAAGCCGTCAAGCTCTTCTATGACATAAAGCTTCTCCACCTTGGAGGCGAAGTCGCGGATAAGCTCCATCGGAAGCGGATATGTAAGGCCGAGCTTGAGGAAGGAGGTATCCTCCGGAAAGACCTCCTTTGCGTACAGATAGGCAATGGAGGCGCTGATAACGCCGATTTTTCCGCCGTTGAGCTCCATACGGTTCAGCGCGCAGGTATTGCTGTACTGCTCAAGGCGCTTCATATTTGCCTCGACCTTGGCACGGTTGCGGTATGCCCCCGCGGGGGTGCACACGAACTTCTTCGGGTTCGGCGTGTAGGGCTTTATCTCGTGCTCAGTCCTCTCGCCAAGCTCCACAAGGCTTTTTGAGTGAGAGACGCGCGTCGTCGTGCGGAAGAGCACGGGCATGTCGAACTCCTCCGAGATATCATACGCCGTGCGCATGAAGTCCTTGCACTCCTGCGAATCCGACGGCTCAACAAGGGCGATCTTTGCGTGCTTTGCGTACCAGCGATTATCCTGCTCATTCTGCGAGGAATGCATACTGGGGTCGTCGGCATCGACGATGACGAAACCGCCGTTCACGCCGAGATACGCGGCGGTAAAAAGCGGATCCGCCGCGACGTTAAGCCCGACGAGCTTCATCGCGCTGAGCGTCCGCGCACCAGCGATGGACGCGCCGTATGCCACCTCGACGGCGACCTTTTCATTGGGCGCCCACTCGCAGTAGAGGGAGTCCTTATATTGGGGAAGCTGTTCAAATATCTCCGTGCTGGGCGTGCCCGGATATGCCGAACACACATTCACGCCCGCCTCATACGCCCCGCGGGCGATGGCCTCGTTGCCGGACATAAGATATTTCAAGCTCTCACGCTCCTTTACAACAAACTAAGCAGAAATTCAAGCAAAACTTGTATGATTATAACGCTTTCAGACGGTCAATGCAACATGCGCGGCGCGAAAGCGCGGTCAAGCGCACTTCACCAGCGCATGCCTGTCCGCATCGACGCGGTATAATGTATACTCTTCGACCTCGTGATCCTCAAACAGGTCGCCGTAAGTCTCGACGAAATAATCATTGATAGTGAAAAGCTGCACGTAGGCGCAGTTCTCTCCGGTGAGTTCGTCAAACCACTGCTCCGGCGATACGTCGCGCGTCCAAATATCGCCGTCATAAAACGGCTTGCCAATGCTGCCTGATTTATCGCTGAGCGTATACGGCCGCAGTTCATAGCGCATGACGAGCCTTTCCCACCCGGAAGAACCCTCACAGACGAGGAACACCTTCTCATCGGTATCCGCCAAGTGTGCCTTGATATTTTCACTCATTTGATAATACGGCTGCATGGTGCGTCTGGAATAGGCCACGTTTTCACGCGAAAGGTACAGCGAAAGCTGTAGGTACGGCAGTAGCGCCGCCGTGACGGCGAAAGCGGCACAGCACAGTGCAAGCCCGCGGCGAGACTCCGCACGACCGACAAGCACGACGGTCATGAGCAGCGCCGTTTCCCAAAGCGTGAGAAGCAGGATGCGGAAATAGCGCTCAAACGAGGCAAGGCGCACGCCCTCATACTCACTGAATTTGAACATGTACATCACGCACAGGCCGAGCACGTACACAAGCGCCGTGACAGTCAGCGTGCACAGCATCGCAATGCGCGTGCCCCTGTCGTGGCTGCCGGTGCGCCCATATGCCCAGCAAACCAGCACGAGCAGTGCAAGCAGGATAAGCGGCATAAGGAAATAAGGCAAATAAACGCCGGACGCAATACTGCCTACACTCTCCCCTTCCGAAAAGAGCTTATGAACATAATTTTGCAGCACGTCGCTTCGCCATGAAGCGTCCTTCCCCGTCAGCACTGCCGCAAGTGCCGGTACATCCACTTTTCCGCCGAACATTCTTTCGACGTTATTGGCGGATATATTATAATTCCACAATAACTTCGGCACCGCCGCGGCAGCCGCCGCGCCAAGAGCGGCAAATGCGCATTTCCTGCCGTCAGGCTGTTTATTCCGCAGAAGCGTATCTATCACAAACACCGCCGCAAGCATAATTGCGAACAGGAGGCCGACATCCTTCATGAGCACAAGCGCCGCGACGGTCAGCAGTATACGCGCATTATAGAGCCCGTCCTTATCTCCCTCCGAAGCCACACTGGCAAAGCCGCACCCGGCAAGCACGGCCACGAAGCCGTCTATTTGCAGAACGGCAAAGAACGTGGGAAACACAACCAGCGGCGCAAAGAACACGGCAAACAGCGACAGAACGGCGCTGAGAGGGCGCTTAAACCGCAGAGAGCCGAAAAATGGCAGGATACAAGCGGCGTACAGCGTCTGATAGGCCAGATACAGTCGCCAGTCGGAAAAATCCGCGCCCGGCTCAAGCATGAGATGGACCTTTTCAAAGAGATACTGGAAAACGGCCATGCCGGGCAGGTAGCTTTTAAACAGCGAATTTGAGGCGGGATTCGTGCCGAAATCGTTCAGCCATGTCATCGCCTTGACTATATCCGCCCAATGGGAAAGCTCATCGTCATGCACAGGGAGCTTTCCGTAATTGAGATAGATAAGCGCGGCATATATCAAGGCAAAGGCAATAAACTGCGGGGAGACGAAGCCCCAGAGAAATTTTTTTAATCTCCTGCGCCGAATAACACATACAGCCGCAAGGACATACAGCACCGCTGCGGCCGCAAGCACCGCGTACACACCGCCCTTGAGCCAGCCGCATATTCCGAAAAGATACACAAGCATTATGGCCGAAAGGCAGGTCAGCGGAAGGACGCGCTCAAACCGGGAGTCAAACGCGGCCATGGCGAAAACACTTCCGGAACATATGATAAGAAACATCACGCACTGTGCAGGCATTTATCCATTCTCCTGTCTTTCTAACGCTTCAATCTTTCGGCAAGCGCGCCGTCGCTTTCAGCAAGCATGGTTTTATGATCGGTATATATCACCTTGCCGGGGAGAGCGCCGGACGGCTTGCGCACGTTGCGCACCATGGTATAATCCACCTGCACCTTGCCAGCGCCGCGCGCCTGCGAATAGTAAGCGGCGATGCCGGCCGCCTGCTCCAGCGTGCGTGGGGGCGGCTCTTCCCCCTCACAGCGGATAATGACGTGGCTGCCGTGCACGCGCTGGGTATGCAGCCAGTAGTCTGTGCGCCGGGCGAGCTTTAGCGTAAGCTCGTCATTCTGCGCGTTGCTGCGGCCGGCGAGTATCTCAAGCCCGTCGTCAGAGACGAATTTCAGCGGCAACTGCGGCTTCACGCGCTCTGCCTTGCCGCCCTTGCGGGCGCGGATATAGCCGGTCTCAGTAAGCTCACGGCGGATATCGGAGAGGTCGCGGTCGGTCTCGGCGCGCTCAAGCTCGTCAAGCACGCTGTTGAGGTAATCGAGCTGGCGCTCCCCCTCGCGCGTGAGCACCGTGAGGTGCTGCTCCGCCGCCTTGAGCTTATTATATTCCTTATACAGCGCCGCGGCGTTCTGCTGCGGCGTTTTGAGCGGGTCAAGTTCTATATGCACGACGGGGCATGCCGGGTCGTAGTAATCCTCACACTCAAGGCTTCTGTCGCCGCGGCGGAGGCGGTAAATGTTCGCCGTGACAAGCTCCGCCTGATGGCGGATATCCTCCCGCCCCTCCGTTCGGCGCAGCTCCTCGCGCTGGGCGGCAAGCTTCCTCTGCTGCCTGTCGCGCAGGGTGCGCACGGTCTTTGTCAGGTCGTGGCTGCGGCGGCGCTGCTGCTCCGCCCGGTCGCGGCGGGTATAGAAAGCGTCCAGCATTTCGGAAAAGCTGTCGTACCGCTCAAGCTGGGCGGCGGGGCCGTACTGAGAGATGGCCATGAAGCTGAAATCCTTCGGCTTGCCGTCGATGCTGATGAGCCATGGGGCAAGCTCCCCCGCGGCGACGGCCTCGCAGAGCGCATCGCAGGCGTCGGGCAGGTTTACATAATCATTATTGCAGCGATATGCAAGCTCACGGCAGATGAGCGGAGAGAGCGCGGAAAAGCTGTCCATGAGCCATTTGTCAACAGGAACGGTCTTATCCGCCGAGGCGATGAGCGCGCGCCGCTGTTCCGGGTCCAGCGCGAAAAAGACGGGCTTTTCCTGCTTCGGCGGCAGGCGGTAGATCATGCCGGGCAGCATGCGGCGCAGCGCGTCACCGGCAAAGTCCATGCGGCGCATACAGTCTATTATGCGGCCGTCCGCGCCGATGAGGACCGCGTTCGCGGAGCGGCCTATAAGCTCGACGGCGAGCTTTTTTTCGGACTGCACGCCAAGCTCGTCATGCGTGTCGAGCGTGAAGATGAGCAGGCGCTCATACTCCGGCTGCGTGACCGAAAGGATGCGTGCGCCCACAAGGTGCTTGCGCATGAGCATGCAGAACATGGGCGGCTCCGCCGGGTTTTCAAAGCTGCCGCGCGTGATCCCGGCGCGCGCGTTGCCCGTGCCTGCGGCGATGACGAGGCGGAGATTCTCCCCCTTTGCGCGCAGCGACAGAAGCAGCATGTCCCGCTCGGGCTGCTGCACCTTATCTATTCTTCCGCCCTCGAGCCTTTCGTTCAGCTCTTTTGCGAGGGCGCTTACGGTCACGGCGTCAAGTGGCATCGTCATCCTCCATTATCGCGGCAAAAAGGCTGTCGATACGCTGGGTCTCCCCCTGAAGGTAGAGCCAGCCGAAAAGCGCCTCCAGCCCTGTCGCGGCGTGGTACTCCCCTTCCGTGGCCTTCTGCGGCACGGAATTGACCTTCGCGTTACGGCCGCGCTTATAGACGGCAAGCTCCTGCGCGGTGAGAAGCGGCATTATCTTTTTCACGGCGGCGGCCTGCGCAGGCGCGTTCACATAGGACACCGTCAGCCGGTGCAGCTTCGCCGCCGCGCTGTGGCCCTGCTTGCAGAGCATGGTGCGCGTGAGAAGCTCATATACGCCGTCGCCGATATGCGCAAGGCCAAGCATACTGATCGCGTTGACCTCAGCGGCGCTCATATGCGGGCAAAAATAGTCCATGTATCCTCCATGCGGGTGATCCGCACATATTGAAAAAGGGCGCATTCACAGAAAAACGCGCCCTTTTTATTTCAGATTTCTTCTTCGTAGCCGGGATAGGGCGCGTCGGCGCTCATCTCCGCGGCGGACGGCAGATCGTCCGGCGATGCAAGGCCGAGCTTCACCTGAATATCGTGCCAGCCCTGATAGTCCACAAGCACCTTGCGCGGCTTTGCCCCCTCATACGGGCCGACGATTCCAAGCTCCTCCATCTGATCCACGATGCGCGCGGCGCGGGAATAGCCGAGCTTGACGCGGCGCTGGAGCATGGATACGGAGCAGGACTTCGTTTCAAGTATGGCCTCGACAGCCTGTGGCAGCATTTCGTCATAGCCGCCGCCTATGCCGTCATCCTTCGCGGCCTTGCCGCTGTCGGGCGCAGCCTTATCCTCCGCGGCCTTGTTCATGAACTCCTCTATCTCGCTGTTCTGCTGCACGTCGGAAGCGCCCTCTTTTATGAACTGGATAACGTCCTCGCGCTCCTCATCGGAAACATAGGCGCCCTGAATGCGCGTGGGCTTGCCGCAGCCGACAGGGGAAAACAGCATGTCGCCCATGCCGACGAGCTTTTCCGCGCCGGTCTGGTCGAGGATGATGCGGCTTTCCAGCGAGGACGAGACGGCGAAGGCGATGCGCGAAGGGATGTTCGCCTTCATAAGACCGGTGATAACGTCCGCCGAGGGGCGCTGTGTGGCGATGACGAGATGCATACCGGCCGCGCGCCCCATCTGCGCCACGCGGCAGATGCTCTCCTCGACCTCCTTGGAGGCGACGAGCATGAGGTCTGCCAGCTCGTCGATGACTATGACGACGCGGGGCATGGCGGCCTCGCCGTTCGCCGTGCAGTGCTTATTGTAATTTTCAAGGTCGCGCACGCCGACCTCAGAGAAGAGGCGGTAACGCTTGAGCATTTCCACAACGGACCATTGCAGCGCACCGGCAGCCTTCTTGGGGTCTGTGACGACGGGCACATAAAGATGCGGGATGCCGTTATAAACGCCAAGCTCGACCATCTTGGGGTCAATCATTATAAGCCTCACCTCATCCGGCCGCGCCTTGTAAAGGAGGCTGAGGATGAGCGAGTTCATGCAGACGGATTTGCCGGAGCCGGTCGTACCGGCGATGAGCATATGCGGAAGCTTCGCAATATTGCCCACGACGCAGTCGCCGCCGATATCCTTGCCGAGCGCAAAGCTGAGCTTGGACTTGGCATTGACGAACTTGGGCGATTCAATGATATCGCGCAGGTACACGGTGCTGACGATCTTATTGGGAACCTCAATGCCGACGGTGGATATCTTGTCGGGAATTGGCGCGATGCGCACGTTCACAACGCCAAGCGCAAGCGCAAGGTCACCGGCGAGATTCGTCACGCGGGCAAGCTTGACGCCCTGCTCAAGCTCGATATCAAAGCGCGTGACCGTGGGGCCGCGCGTCACGCCGACGATGGCGGCGTTTATGCCGAAGCTGTGTATCGCGCCCTCAAGGCGCTCCTTATTGATAAGTATCTCCTCGCGTGCGTCCACATTGGCCGCCGTGCCCGTGCGCAGCAGGCTGACCGGCGGGAACTCATAGTCCGTGCCGTCACCGGCGGAGGCGACAGCCGCCTCCACGGCCTTGGCCTCGGCGTCAAGCTCGGCGCGGCTGAGCTTCTTTTTGGGCGGGTCGCTGATCTCCGTGCTCATGGCGACGGGGTGCATTATCTCCTCCACAGTACTGCGAAGCTCGTCCACGTCCACACCGGCAGCGCGCGCCGCGGCCTCGCCGCTCTCTGGCGCGTCCTCGCGGATGATGGGGGCGGGGCGCTTCTTCGTGCCGCGCGTGCGGGAATCCGCGGGCGCGGCGGAATAGGGCTGCGTCGTGCGGCCGCGCGTGTCGGCAAGGGGCAGCTCCTCATCGTCATCATCGGGGAGAGGGATGTCCATCGCGGCCTTCACGGCCTGGTCGCGCTGGGCGCGGCTAGCCTCCGGGGAGGAGTTTTCCGCGCGCTCACGGCGGACGCGGTCTATATCGTCGAGTGTGACGGTCTCGCGCTGGATGCGCTCTATCTTCGCATGCGGCTTTGCAGGCTTCGCCGTGCGCACGGTGTCAGAAGCGGCGGTCAGGGGCACAGGCTCCATCTCCTCCTCTTCCTCATCCGCCGGGCGGGCGGGGCGGGCGTACATGGCGGGGTCATACTTGACGGAGACCCGCTCGCGCGCCTTGCCGAACATCTTTATAAAGCTGCCATTGAAGCACTTGACAGTGAAGAATATCAGCAGCGCAAGCAGCACGGGCAGAGCGCCGTACTTGCTGAAAGCGTTCTGCAAGCCGACGGCGATGAGGCCGCCGAGGACGCCGCCGCTCTGCATACTCTGGCCCTGCTCAAAAAGGCGGCCGGCAAGCACCTGTATCTCCGGAGAATCCACGACAGGCTCATAGAAAAAGAGACTGCCGAGCGCAGAAATAACTATGGGGATCATGAGCGCGCTCGTCACGCGCAGGGCGACGGGCTGCCCCCTGTGGAAGCCGAGAATGACCGCGGCCATCAAAAATGCAGGAACCGTGAACCAGAAGCCCCAGCCTATCAGTCCCTGAATAAGGCGCGCGAAAAAGACGATGAACTTCCCTTCCGTATTATAGTGGCTTATCACCACGAACACCGCAAGGAACAAAAACACGACCGCGCCCAGCTCACGCCGGATAGGGGGCGCGGGCGGCTCCGGCGGGGTGACGGCCTCCGCGGCCTTGCCCTTGGCCTTTGTGCCTGTTTTCTTTGCGGACGTGCTCTTCTTTGAAGAAGAGGCGGATTTTTTGCTTTGTGCCATTATGTATCCTTTCTCAGAATATCATCGTAAGTATAATAGAAAGAACGCCCATTACCCAGCAGTAATACGCGAAGCCGCCGAATTTGCCCTTGGCGGCGATGCTTTTCAGCAGGCTTATCGACGCGATGCCGGACACCATCGCCACGACCATGCCGATGAGGTACGCCGGAACATTTGCAAGCTCCACGCCCTCTTTGAAGGCGTCGATAAGACTTATTATATTGGCCCCGAGGACGGCGGGAACGGACAGCAGGAACGAAAACTTCACCGCAAATTTTCTTTCAAGCCCCGCGGCAATTCCGGCGGTGATGGTCGTGCCGGAACGGGAGAGGCCGGGGATTGTGGCGACGCACTGGCACAGGCCGATTATAAGCGCGTCGGAAATCGTCATGCTGGCGGCATTCTTCGTGCCGGGCTTCATTTTATCCGCCACGAACAGCATACAGCCCGTCAGCACGAGGGCGACGCCGATGAACACGTTGCGGTAATAAAGCGTTTCGATCATTTTATGTACGGGGAGTATGAGCAGCAGAGGGATAGTCGCAAAGATTATCATGATAAACGTCCGCGCGCCGGGATAGTGCCGCTGGCGCCGGCCGGCGAGGGGGCCGAGGTTGACGATGCCCAGAGACTCATTGAACATCTGCACGATATCCTGCCAGTAGACGACGAAGATTGAGGCAAGCGTGCCCAGATGCAGCAGCACATCGAAGAGCATATGCCCGTCGTCCGTTGACGTCAGGTCGAAAAGATTATTGAGAATGGACAGATGACCCGAGCTGGAAACCGGCAGAAACTCCGTCACGCCCTGCACCAGCCCCAAAATAACAGCGTTCCAAATGGACATTGCCATAAACCCCCACGGTAATATAAATTGTATTTTATCACATTCTTATGTAAAGCACAAGAGTTCAAGAACCGCGGCCGCAGGGAAAATTTCACTGCGGCCGGGCGGCGTCTATCATGCCGTGGAGGCGCGAAAGCGCGTCGGAGAGCGTGCCGAGGGAGTCGATAAGCCCGAGGCGGACGGCTTCTCCGCCGTATATCACGCTGCCGATGTCGTTTGCAAGCTCATCCGTGTTCGTCATAAGGCGGAGGTATTCCTCGCGGCTGACGCGGGAATGCGCCGTGACGAAGCCGACGATGCGCTCCTGTATGCGGGCAAAATAATTATACGTCTGCGGCACGCCGATGACGACGCCGTTGAGCCGCACGGGATGTATGGTCATGGCGGCAGAGGCGGCGACCATGCTGTGCTTCGCCGCGACGGCAAGCGGCACGCCGATGGAGTGCCCGCCGCCAAGCACGAGCGACACCGTCGGCTTACTCATACCGGCGATAAGCTCCGCAATGGCAAGACCGGCCTCGACGTCGCCGCCCATGGTGTTGAGCAGGATAAGCAGCCCCTCTATCTCCGGCGATTCCTCCACGGCGGCGATGAGCGGCAGGACATGCTCATACTTCGTTGTTTTTGTATCCTCCGGAAGGAGCTGGTGCCCCTCTATCTGGCCGACTATGGTAAGGCACTGTATGGCACCGGCCTTTGCGGCGGAGAATTCCTTGACTTCGTCCAAAAAATCACCCCATGGGTAATATTATACCCATGAGGCGGTGTTTTTAATAATGCGGATGCGGCTTACCTGTCGCTGTAGGCGGCGAGGACGCCCTTATACGTCATATAGCAGTCGAGCTTCGCCACGACCTCAAACGGGGCGTGCATACTCAAAACGGGCACACCGGCGTCTATGGTGTCGATATTGCGGTTGGCCATGAACTTGGCGATGGTGCCGCCGCCGCCCTGATCGACCTTACCAAGCGCGGCAAGCTGCCAGACGACGCTGTTCTTTTCAAAGAGGCGGCGCAGATAGGCCACAACCTCGGCGGAGGCGTCGCTCGTGCCGGATTTGCCGCGCGCGCCGGTGAACTTGCAGATGGCCATGCCGTAATTCACCTTGGAATCGCTGCGCTTTTCGGACACCTCTGGATAAAGCGGGTCATAGGCGTTGGTCACGTCCGCCGAGAGGCAGAAGCTGTTTTCATAGCAGCGGCGGAGAGGCACGCCCTGCGCGGCGCAAAGGTCCTCCATAAAGCAGTCGAACGCGGCGCTCTGCATACCCGTGACGCCGTCGGACCCCGTCTCTTCCTTGTCGGCAAGGATGCACACGCAGGTGCGCGCGGGCGACTGCACGTCGAATATAGCCTTGAGCTCGGCATAGGCGCAGACCCTGTCGTCATGGCCGTAGCCGCCGATGAGAGAGCGGTCAAGCCCGATCTCGCACACGTCGAAGGCGGGCACGGCAGCAAGCTCCGCAGAGAGGAAGTCCTCCTCTGTGATGCCGTACATGTCGTTGAGCACGCTCATCACGGCGAGCTTGACCCTGTCCTTGCCGTCGTCGGCATAGGGGGCGCTGCCGATGAGGAGATTCAGTCCCTCGCCGGTGAAGCCCTCGGTCATGGTCTTTTTCATCTGGTCGGCGGCCAGATGCGGGAGAAGGTCGGTTATGACGAACTTCGGCTCACCCGGCTCACGCCCGATGACGACGTTGACGACCTCGCCGCTTTTCAGCACGACCGCACCGTGCAGCTCCAGCGGGATGGTGACCCACTGATACTTCTTTATGCCGCCGTAATAGTGCGTTTTGAAATAGCACATCTCGTCGGCCTCGTACATGGTGATCTGCTTGAGGTCAAGGCGCGGGGAATCCACATGCGCGCCGGCAATGACCGCGCCCGCGCTGAGCGGCATTTCTCCGATGACGGCAAGCATGAGCGCCTTGCCGCGGTTATTTCTGTATATCTTCATGCCGGGCGCAAGCGCCATGCCGGGCACATACTCGACAAAGCCCTGCTCCCGCGCCAGCGCGACGGCGTTGCGGACGGCCTCACGCTCCATCCGGGATGAATCGAGAAAGTCCATGTAGCCGCGGCAGTAGTCCTCAAGCGCGAGGCGCTCATCGGTGCCGATAAGGTCATAGCCGTTTTTCTGTTCGTAAAAAAGCTTTTCGCGGATATCACTCATTTTTGCAAAACCTCCATAAACAAATTCAGGCAGGCGTCGGAAAATTCCTCCCGTGTGCAGTTGTTTTTCAGAATATAGTCACAGTGCTCAAGGTAATACTGGTCGGGCCGCTGGGCGTTGACGCGCATCATGGCGTATTCCAAGCTGATGCCGTCGCGCGCGGTTATGCGCCGCAGGCGCACATCCCTGTCCGCGATGACGCCGACGGTGGCGCAGCAGCGCTTCGCCGCGCCGCTTGAAAAAAGCTCTATCGCGTCTATCGCGGCAAGCGTGCCGCCCTGCATGGCCCACGCGCGCAGGCGGCGGCGCAGCTCAAGCTGGATGAAGCGGTGCGTGATGATATTCAGATCGCGCAGCGCCTCCGCGTCGGCAAACACGACGGTGCCCAGCGCCTTTCTGTCCACAGCGCCGTCCACGACCGCGCCGGGGAAATACTTATCTATCTCGGCGATCATTTCCGCGTCGGATGAGAGCAGCTCATGATAGAGCGCGTCGCAGTCGATGACGAGCGCGCCGAAATCGCGCAGGGTCTCAAGCGCGGTGGTCTTGCCGCTGCCCGTGCCGCCGGTGATGCCGATCACCTTCATGCCGTCAACGAGCGCGTCGGCGATCTCATCCTCCCCCAGCGCGCCGGGGCGAAGTATCTTATACGGCGCGGCGCTCATGTCGATGATGGTGGACTCGCGCCCGATGCCGCACTCGCCGCCGTCTATCACGGCGTCTATCTTCCCGTCGAAGTACTCAAGCACCTTCTGCGCGTTCTTCGGGCTTTCCGCGCCGGAGGGATTCGCCGAGGGCGCGGCGAAGGGAAGCTTTGCACGACGGAGCGCCTCAAGCGTCAGCGCATGGTCGGGACAGCGCAGGCCGACCGTCGCGCCCCCGGCGCGGACTATGTCCGGCACGGCGGGCTTTGCGCGCAGGACAATCGTGAGCGGACCGGGCCAGAACCTTCCGGCAAGCAGCTTCGCCTGCGCGGGCACGTCCTCGCAGTATTCGTCCATCGCAGAGGCGTCCGCGACCATGAGCGACAGCGGCTTCACGGCCGGGCGGCCCTTCACGTCGTATATCTTCCGCACGGCGCTTTCATCCAGCCCGCTGCCCGCAAGGCCGTACACCGTTTCCGTCGGCACGGCGACAAGGCCGCCGTTTCTTATTATGTCCGCCGCGGCGGACATATCGTCCTTCAAGACTAATGTGTTCATATCACACCTCCGACTGTATGCGAAGCTTTTCCGCCTGTTCCGCCGTTATGAGCGCGTCTATGAGCGGGTCAAGGTCGCCGTTTATTATGGAGGCGATGTTGAAATTCTTGACGTCGCCCGTGAGGCGGTGATCCGTGACGCGGTTCTGCGGGAAGTTATATGTGCGCACCCGCTCGCTCCTATCTCCGGAGCCGATCTGGCTGCGCCGCTCCGCCGCGACGGCGGCGTTCTGACGGGCAAGCTCGGCCTCATAGAGCTTGGAGCGGAGTATCTGCATGGCGCGATCCTTGTTTTTATACTGGCTGCGTTCATCCTGACACTCGACCACTGTGCCCGTTGGCAGGTGGGTGATGCGGATGGCGCTTTCGGTCTTGTTGACGTGCTGTCCGCCCGCGCCGGAGGAGCGGTAGGTGTCGATCTTGAGGTCCTTCATGTCGAGCTTGAAATCGACCTCGTCGATCTCAGGCAGGACGGCGACCGTCGCGGCGGAGGTGTGTATCCTGCCGCCCGACTCCGTCACGGGAACGCGCTGGACCCTGTGCCCGCCGGCCTCGAACTTGAGGCGGGAGTATGCGCCGAAGCCTGTGATGACGAAGCTTATCTCCTTTATGCCGCCAAGCTCCGTCTCGTTGACGTTGGCGACCTCGACCTTCCAGCCGCGGCGCTCGGCATACATGGAGTACATACGGAAAAGGTCCGCCGCGAAGAGCATCCCCTCTTCCCCGCCGACGCCGCCGCGTATCTCCATGATGACGTTCTTCGCGTCGTTCGGGTCCTTTGGCAGCAGGAGGAGCTTTATCTCGCGCTCCAGCCTGTCGCGCTCGGCACGGGCGGCGGAGTATTCCTCCTGCGCAAGCTCCTTGAATTCCGGCTCGTCCATCAGCTCCTGCGCGGAGAGCATGCCGGCCTGCGCCTTTTCATAGGCGCAGTACGCCTCCACCACGGGCGCGATCTCGCGCGATTCGCGGTCATACTTTGCAAAAAGCGCGGGGTCGGCATAGGTCTCAGGCATCTGCATACGCTGCTGCAGCTGCTCATATTGATTTTTTAAAGCCTTGAGCTTTTCAAACATGGTATTCTCCGGGTAAAATATTTTAAATCATTTCAGAATATTTTACCACATCCGCGCCACGGTGTAAACACGGAAAATCCGCCCCGGCGGGCGTGCCGGGGCGGATATGTGCGCGATATCCGGTTTTGTTACGCCGCCCTTTCGGCGAGGAGGCGCGCAGCCTCGCAGGCCATGCCGACAAGCTCGTCCTTAGTGAGCGCGCCGTCGAGCTGCAGGAGGAGGAAGAATCTGTCGCCCTTGCGCCACTGCGCGGCGTTGACGACGGTCTCGCTCATGTCCGCGCCCTTATCGCTGTCATAGGAAAAGACGACCCTGCCGCTGTCGCGGTCGGCGATATCCTGCGCCGTGAGGACGTAGCTCTCCGGCACGGTCTTGTAAACGGCGCTGTGATAGTAAATATCCAAGCCGCTCACCGTTGCGGCAATGCTGCCGTTCATGACGACGCCGTCGCTGAAGCTGACGGATTGGGCGAAGAACACCTTGTCGCCGTCCTTTTCATAGGTGAAGTCAAAGCCGCGCGTTTTCTCCGTAAGCGTATATTCGGCGTCATAGGCCTGATGCACGCGCATACTGCCGCCGCTGTAGCCGTAGCCGTTTGCGAAGCTCTCCGTCAGCACGGGTATATAACCCGCATCCCTGACGCACTGTGCCGCCGTGGGGAGGCGGCCGTAATTCTTCGCGTCATACCCCGTCCACTTGCCGGCGCCGCCGCTTCCCGCGGCATAGGCCCCCACCGTGAGCAGCACGGCGGCGACGGCCGCCAGAAGTGCGATGCGCACAGCCTTTCGCCTGCTGAATACAGCAGTATCATTTTTCATTCTCGTTATCTCCCTGCCGGTAATATCCGCAAGCGCGAGATAGCGTTCATCAATGCAGCCGATGGCCGCGTCCAGTTTTTCCGCCTTATTCACAGCTCAACGCCCTCCGTTTCAAGATAAGTTTTAAGCGACGCCCGCGTGCGCGCGAGGCAGTATTTCACCTGCCGCTCAGTAAGGCCGAGGCGCGAGGCCGTCTCCCGCGCACTTCGGCCGTAGTAGTAGCGCGAAACGAACACGGCACAGTCGCGCCTGTCGAGCGCGGCAAGGAATGCGTCTATCGCGGCGGCGGTGCGCCGTGTTTCCCACGCGTCCTCGGCGCTGCCGCGGCTGTCGGGCACGCACTCGGCCAATTCCTCCAGCCGCACGGCGGCATCCGGCGCGCGGCACTTTGCCGTTATATAATCCAGCCTGTCGCACGCGCGCGATCGCGCAATGCGCGCAAGATAGCGGCGCAGTGAACGCGGCCTCTCCGGCGGGATGGTGTTCCACGCGGCGATGTATGTATCCGCGACGCATTCCTCGGCGTCCTCGCGCGAACGGAGGATATTATAGGCCACGGCGTTCAGATACGCGCCGTATTTCTTCACCGTTTCGCTGACGGCGCTCTCCGCACAGGCGAAATACAGCGCAATGATATCGCTGTCCTCCATAATCCGGTATCTCCTTACAGTTGTGTTTTTGCATTTGAAAGGCCCTTCATCCTTATAGTAGGCTTTTCACGCAAAAAGGACAAAAGTTTTTTGCAGAATGTGCAAAAAGAGCGCCGCAGACGATGCGGCAATAAGAAACCATCGTGAAATAAGAGAGAACGGCGCAGCTTTGTCCTGCTCAGTTCTCTCTTATTTCTGCCTCTCAGCTCCGGGCATTCGATTTTTTCATGAACTCCAGATAAAGACTATACAGCACTGCACAGACCGGGACGCTGAAAAGCATTCCCAAGATGCCAAACGCTCCGCCGCCGATCGTGACAGCCATCAGCACAAGCAGTCCGGGTAGGCCGACTGATTTCCCAACAACTTTTGGATAAATCAAATTGCCCTCTACCTGTTGTAGAATCAGCAGATAAACAATGAACCACACTGCTTTGATGGGTTCCGCCAACAGGATCAGAAATGCGCCGAGGCCGCCGCCAAGCCATGCGCCAAAGATCGGCACTAACGCGGTAACAGCAACAAATGCGGAAACGGCACCAGCATAGGGAATCCTCAGAATCAGCATTCCAAAGAAGCAAAGGACTCCAATAATGACAGCCTCGGTAAGTTGTCCGCTGACAAAGTTGGTAAAGGTTTGATTCGTCAGCGAAGCGATGCTCAGAAGCCGTTTTGCCTTCTTTTGCGAAAGCACTGTTGTGATCAGCTTTTTCAAGTGGGCTGCAACCACTTCTTTTTTTGCCAGCAGATACAAAGCAAAAACGAACGCCAAAAGCACGTCAACCAAGCCGGAAAGGATGGATGTAGCCGCACCCCATGTTACTGTAATGATTCCGCTGCCTTCGTCGTTGATAAAGGTCGTAATTTTCTCAATCAGCAGATCGGAGTCGATTGCATATTCCGGCAGAATGATGTTGTACTTTGCCGTAAAGTGAACCGTATCTGCCCACCAGCACCCAATTTCATCAACATACATCGGAATGTTCTGAATAAACTCGTCGCCGGATTCCCGCAGACTCGGAATCATCATAAACACTACGGCAAACAAAATCCCAAACACAAGAACAGCACTTAAAGTGAGGCAAACGGGTCTGGCCAGCTTTGCAGGGGCTTTTTTGCATACCTTGTTCCAGCAACGTTCAAGTGGATTAAGGACGACATTGATTAGAAAAGCGATACCTCCACCAATTAGAAACGGCGAGAACAGCGAGATCACTTTTCCGAGAAATTTCATTACGGCATCAAGGTTAATTAAAGCCCAAGCAAAAAGAATAATCAGCAGCAATGCGCGAATGATGTATCGAACAATGCTTTTGTCGAGCGGCCTGTTCTCCGGCGGTGCAGCAATATCGCGCCGATCAGTTTCAGTACTCTGTGTTTTTTTTGCCATATTTCCTCCATACCGCTATTGCGCAGCTTACATTTAGATACGGAAGCATTTTTGCAGTGCCCTATACTCTCCCAGCGCCAGGATTGTGACGTCACCGGACAGCACAGTTTCGGGCGTTATCGATACATCCGTTTTTCCTGCGCGTTTGATGCCAAGAATGTTGATGCCAAACTTTCTGCGGACGTTCAGCTCACCAACGCTTTTCCCGATCCACGCCTCCGGCACCTGCACTTCAAAGATGGCGTGCTGCTCGTCGATCTCTATGTAGTCGAAAATATGGTCGGCAGTGAATCGGATCGCCGCCCATTTTGCCATCTGCTTTTCAGGGTAGACCACGTTATCTGCGCCGTTGCGGAGCAGAAACTTCGCCTGCACATCGCGTTCGGCGCGGGATACCACGCATTTGGCACCCAGCTCTTTCAGCAGCGAGGTGGTCTCCAGCGAGTTCTGGAAGCTGCCGCTGACGGTCACAAAACAAACATCAAAATTTCCGATACCGAGCGAACGCAGAAACTCCGCATTGGTGCTGTCGCCGATCTGTGCGTTGGTGACAAACGGAAGCACATCGTTGATCCGTTCCTCATTGGTATCGACTGCCATGACCTGATGCCCCAGTTGAGAGAGCTGCATGGCGATATGCCGCCCGAAGCGGCCTACTCCGATCAATAAAACATTTTTCATGGGATAGATGCTCCTTTGCTTATCCAATCGTGATGCTTTCCTGCGGCAGCTTTGCGCTGCCGGTTTTCTTGCTGGACACCGCCGCATAAATGAGTGTAAGCCCGCCGACTCTGCCCAGATACATCAGCGCGATCAATACCATTTGCGAGGGAATATGCAGCTGCGGCGTAATACCCAATGTCAGTCCAACCGTGCCTACCGCCGACGCTGCTTCATACAGGCAGGAGGACAGCGGGAGATCCTCGTATACGCTGATAAAAACGCCTCCGCCAAAGAACAGCGCAAGGTACATCGTCAGGATGGTCGCGGCGGTTTTGACAGCGCTGCAATCGACTCTGCGCCCAAAGAACTGGGCGCTGTCCCGCTGGCGGAAGGTCGCGGCAGCATTGGAAAGCAGAACTGCCAGCGTGGTGGTTTTCATGCCGCCTGCCGTAGACCCCGGAGAGCCGCCAATGAGCATCAGAAGGATCATCACGCCCAGCGATGCGCCGGACATGGCGGGTAGATCGACTGTGTTGAAGCCCGCCGTTCTCGGCGTGACCGATTGGAACAGGGCTGCCTGAACCCGCGCTCCGAGGGGAAGGGCATCAAAGTCCACAAAGAAGAAAAACAGCGCCGGAAGGACGATCAGCGTGAGTGTCGTAACGAGAATGACCTTACTTTGCATTCGATAACGGTGGAAATGCAGCTTGTTTTCGCAAATGTCATCCCACGTTAAGAATCCGATGCCGCCGGTTATGATCAGCAGCATGACCGTGATATTGATCACCGGATTTTGGACATAACCGGTAAGGGACGGATACAAATTATTGTTCGTTCCCAGAATGTCAAACCCTGCGTTGCAAAAGGCGGAGATGGAGTGAAATACCGCCATCCAGATCCCGTGCCATCCGTAGTCGCGGCAAAACACCGGCAGCATGGCGAGCGCACCGATCAGTTCGATCAGAAATGTCCCTCGTAGGATGAACCGTGTCAGCCGGACGATCCCTCCGACCTTCGGCGCTGAGATGGCGTCCTGCATGGTGCTGCGCTGCATCAGAGAGATCCTTCGCCCGGACAGCAGCGCAAACGATGCCGCCACAGTGACAACACCGAGCCCGCCTATCTGAATCAGCGTCAGGATCACCGCCTGGCCAAAGACCGACCAATAGCTGCCGGTATCCTGCACCACAAGACCCGTCACACAAACAGCGGAGGTCGCGGTGAAAAGCGCTTCATGAAATGGCGTTACGCACCCGGCTGTTGTGGAAAGCGGCAGCATCAGCAGCAACGCACCCAACAGAATGACCCCGGCAAAGCCCAATATGATAATTTGAAAAGACGAAAGGCGGTGCTTTCTGCAAACCATTTCTTCCGACATCATCCTCACCCCTTATGAATCGCGCGATTGCTTTATTGTTCGCAGGTCAAACACACGTCGCATTGCCTGACTGTGATGAAGGATACCCTGTACGCACTCAGATCGGAGACCGTGATCTCCAAATTCTGAGCGGTAAAGGAATCGCCCTTGATGGGGACTCTATTCAGCTGCTCCATGACCCATCCGCCAACGGAAACACTGTCCGATTCCAGCTTGACGTCAAAGAATTCCATAAAATCCTCCA
>URPU01000030.1 GCA_900549865.1 uncultured Eubacteriales bacterium | reverse complement strand
CATTTTGAACGCTTTCAAAATGCCCGGCGGATAAGCGCAGTCAAAAAAGTCTCACAGGCTTTTTTGACAAGCTGGTATGCGCCCGCGGGCGCATACCCTTTTTCTAGCACATCCCGCGCCGGGGCGCAATAAAGCCTCAGGCCGTGATATTCTTTTTTATCTGGCTTATGGCGTTCTTCTCAAGGCGCGAGACCTGCGCCTGCGATATACCCACGGCCTTTGCGACCTCCATCTGCGTGCGCCCGTCGTAAAAGCGCAGCGCAAGGATGCGCTTTTCGCGCTTTGAAAGGCGGCGCATGGCCTCCTCCAGCGCTATCTGCTCCAGCCACTGCTCATCCGTGTTCTTCGTGTCGCCTATCTGATCCATGACCGTGGCGTTCTCCCCCGCGTCGGAAAATATCGGCTCATACAGCGAAACGGGGTCGCATATGGCCTCCATGGCGAACACGACGTCCTGCCGCGGCAGGCCGAGGCTTTTTGCTATCGTCTCCACGTCCGGCTCGCGTCCGTTGTCGTTCGTGAGCCTCTCCTTCGCCTGAAGCACCTTATAGGCCGTGTCACGCATGGAGCGCGACACGCGTATGGCGCTGTGGTCGCGCAGAAAGCGGCGCAGCTCCCCGGCGATCATGGGCACACCGTAGGTCGAAAACTGCACATTCTGCTTCAGGTCGAAGCAGTCAATAGCCTTTATCAGCCCTATGCAGCCCACCTGAAAAAGATCGTCCATACTCTCGCCGCGGTTGGCGAACTTCTGCACCACGCTCAGCACCAGCCTGAGATTTCCCGATATCAGCTCCTCGCGCGCCGCCTTGTCGCCGGCCTGCGCTTTTTCAAGGAGCCTGCGCGTTTCCTCGCCGCGCAGCACGGGAAGCCTCGCCGTGTTTACGCCGCAAATCTCAACTTTTCCCTGCATCGTCTCTCTCCTATCCGCTCCGATGTGAGCCTTACTATTATTTCCCGGCGCGTGAAATTTCATGCAGGGCACTGTTGCGCCGCGGCGCGCGATAGTATATAATCAGGCTGTCGAAAAAGTGGCTTTGCCGCTTTTTCAAGAAAGCTTCGCTGCGCTCTGCGCCTCTGTTGCCCGCCGGCAGCGGGCAATTCGACGCTCACTCCGCGCAAAGTGTTTTCTGCCACGCACATGTCGCGGCAGAAAACGTATAATAATGCTTTCGCGTCTGCGGACGCGAAACTCTGCGAGGCTTTTTTGACATAATGCGCTGAGTATATGATGCATGGTGCTTTGAATTCGCGTGCCTTTTGAATTTTTTGAAGGAGAGTGATCGTATGAAGATATCGACGCGCAGGCTCGCCGTGTCCGCGCTGCTGCTGGCGCTGGACGTTCTTTTTGTGCGCGTGCTTGCCTTGAATACGCCCGTTATGAAGATCGGTCTCGGCTTTGCCGCCATCGCCTTCTGCGCAATGGCCTACGGCCCGTGGTGGGCCGCGCTCGTGTCCGCGCTGGGCGACCTTCTCGGCAGCGTGCTTTTCCCCACGGGGGCATATTTTCCGGGCTTCACGCTGACGGCCGCACTGACGGGGCTCATCTTCGGACTGGTGCTGTATAAGCGCCCGGCCGGCCTTGCGCGCGCGGCGCTTGCCGCGGCGCTCAACTGCGTGCTGGTGTCCTACCTTGCAAATTCCGCGCTCATCGCCTTTATTTCCGGCGCGGCATACACCGCGCTGCTGGCCACGCGCGCCGTGCAGCTTGCCGTGATGCTGCCCGTGCAGTGCGCGGTGATATATCTCCTCGGCCAGGCAAAGCCCGTGCGCGATATTCTCGATAAAATCTCCGAAAACCCTTGACAGCGCGGGGATTTTGTTGTATATTATCTGGGCGCTCCGAAGACAGCAGGTGGCATTCGCCGTAAATCCTGCCGAGGACATCAACGATTTCTTGATTGTTTTTGTGCCTTTGCGTCTTTTGATGCAAGGGCTTTCTTTATGAGCGTGACCATCGTTACGGAGGTGAAAATCACACATGCCAAACGCAAAGGTTCTTAGCGAAAAGCAGGCAATAGTCGAAGCACTTGCCGAGCGTATCAAGGGCGCCAGCGCGGGCATCCTCGTGGACTTCAAGGGCATCACCGTCAGTGAGGATACCGCACTTCGTACCGAGCTGCGCAAGGAGGGCGTCGAGTACACTGTTGTCAAGAACACCCTGACCAGAAAGGCTCTGGACAAGCTGGGGATGAACGAGCTCGATCACGTCCTCAACGGCACCACCTCTCTGGCTACCGCCGAGAATGATCCCATCGCTCCTTTCCGTATACTCAGCGATTACAGCAAGAAGCTCAATGAGCGCTTCAACATCAAGGCCGCCTTCATGGAGGGCAAGGTCCTGAGTGATGCCGAGGTCGCAGAGATGGCAGCACTTCCTTCCAAGGACGCGCTGTACGCAAAGGTTCTGGGCACCATGATCGCTCCCATCACCGGCCTGGCCGTATGTCTCGGCCAGATACTCGAGCAGAAGGGCGGCTCCATCGAGGCTCCCGCTGCCGAAGAGGCTGCCGAGTAAGCAGCTACAAAAGAATTTAATTGGAGGAAATAATAATGAGCGAAAAAATCACCGCTATGATCGAAGAGATCAAGGGTCTTTCTGTTCTTGAGCTTGCTGAGCTCGTTCACGCACTTGAGGATACCTTCGGCGTCTCCGCCGCCGCAGTCGCAGCTCCCGCCGCCGGTGGCGCTGCCGCAGCAGCAGTTGAAGAGAAGACCGAGTTTGACGTTGTCATGACCGACTTCGGCGCAGAGAAGATCAAGGTCATCAAGGAAGTCCGCGGCATCACCGGCCTCGGCCTTGCTGATGCAAAGGCTCTTGTTGAAGCCATCCCTGCCAAGATCAAGGAAGCAGTCTCCAAGGAAGACGGCGAGGCCATCAAGGCTCAGCTCGAGGCTGTCGGCGCAAAGGTCGAGCTCAAGTAATTCTGAGTTCAAAATTGCACGTAAAAAAGCACTCTTTCATTCTGAAAGAGTGCTTTTTCTATTGGCTCTGTTTTCATTTTACCTCGCTGATAAGCTTCAGCTTTTCCTCGTGCGTCATGCGCTTTATGTGCCATTCGCGGCTCATGGCCGCCTGCCGGGTGTCGTGCCGCTCGCTGTAGACCAGCTCGACCGGCAGATGCGCGCGCGTATACTTTGCGCCGCGGCCCGCGCTGTGCGCCTCCACGCGCCGTTCAAGGTCGTTCGTCCAGCCGGTATAGAGGCTGCCGTCGCCGCAGCGCAGGATGTACACCCAGTTCACCGGCGCACCCCGCGCACGTTCTTTTCAAACTTCGTCCGCGCGCCCATGACCTCGCGCCCGCAGCCGCAGCAGCGCAGCTTGAAATCCGCCCCCGTGCGCAGCACCTCCCATTCGCGGCTGCCGCAGGGGTGGGTCTTTTTCATCACCAGCACGTCGCCCACCTGAATATCCATTACTTTTTTATCTCCTCCCAGTAGCGGCGCGCGGCCTGCTCGGTCTTGTTGTCACCGTAGGAATAGTATTTCGCGTTTTTAAGATCGTCCGGCAGGTACTGCTGCTTTACCCAATGGCCGGGGAAATTGTGCGGGTATTTATAGCCCTGCTCGCGCTCAAAGCCCGTGCCGTCGGCGTGGACATTCTGCAGCTCCCGCGGGAAGGGGCCGACGTGCCCCGCGCGGATATCCGCAAGTGCGGCGTCGATGGCCATGCAGGCGCTGTTCGACTTCGGCGCGGTCGCAAGCACAAGCGCCGCCTCCGCAAGCGGCAGGCGCGCCTCCGGCAGGCCGAGCTGCAATGCGGAATCCACACAGGCCTTCACTATCGGCACGGCCTGCGGATAGGCAAGGCCGATATCCTCGCTGGCGGAGCACAGCAGCCGCCGGCATATGCCGACAAGGTCGCCCGCCTCGATGAGCCGGGCCAGATAATGCATCGCCGCATCCGGGTCGGAGCCGCGCAGCGACTTCATCAGCGCCGACAGGCAGTCGAAATGCTCATCCCCGTCGCGGTCATAGCGCATGGCGCTGCGCTGGGTGATGGCGGCGGCGTCCTCCGCCGTCAGGGCTGTCCTTCCGGCCGCGGCGGTGAAGAGAAGCTCCACCGCGTTTATGGCCTTGCGCACGTCGCCCCCGCACGCCGCGGCGATCCGCTTCGTGACGCCCGGCTCAACCGTCAATGGCGCTTCGCGCCGTGCGTTCATGATGTCTATCGCGCGCTGCACGGCCTTTTCCGCGTCCTCCGGCGTCACGGGCTTGAACTCGAACACCGTGGAGCGGCTGAGTATCGCGTTGAACACGCAGAAATACGGGTTCTCCGTCGTCGAGGCGATCAGCGTGATGCGCCCGTCCTCTATAAATTCCAGCAGCGACTGCTGCTGCTTTTTGTTGAAGTATTGTATCTCGTCGAGATACAGCAGCACGCCGCCCGGCGTGAGAAAGGTGTCCAGCTCGTCTATTATCCGCTTTATGTCGGATATCCCGGCCGTGGTGGCGTTCAGCTTGCGCAGCGTGCGGTTCGTGCGCTCGGCAATGATGCGCGCGACCGTCGTCTTGCCCGTGCCCGACGGGCCGTAGAATATCATGTTCGGTATCTGCCCGGAGGCAATGATGCGCCGCAGCATCCCGTCCGCGCCGAGAATGTGCCGCTGCCCCACGACCTCGTCAATATTGCGCGGCCGTATCTCGTCCGCCAATGGCTTGTACATGCGCCGCCCTCCTTCGGGTATGATATCGCGCTCAGTCCGCGCGTTTTGTAAGCTCCGTCACAACATGCTGGCATAGCAGCAGCCCCGCGCTTGCCGGCACCCACACCAGCGAACCGGGCACGCTTCTGCGCCCCGGCGGCGGCGCTTCGAGCTGGCGCGCCGTCATCGGCTCCTCCGGGCTGTAGACAACGGTGTGATGCTCCACCCCGCGGCTGCGAAGCTCCTTGCGCACCACGCGCGCCAGCGCGCAGCCGCGCGTTTTCGATATGTCCGTTATCTCCAGCAGCGCCGCGTCGCGCTTGTTGCCGGTGCCGAGGGCGGATATGATGGGAATGCCGCGCTCCCGGCAGGACATGATGAGATCCACCTTGCACGAGACGAGGTCTATCGCATCAACGACGTAGTCATACGGGGCAAGGAATTCCTCTCTGTTCTCCGCGGTGTAGCAGCCCACTATCGTGCGCACGTCTATACTCGGAGCAATATCGCGGGCGCGCGCGGCCATGACCTCCGCCTTCGGCGCGCCGAGGGTGGATTCCAGCGCGCAAAGCTGGCGGTTTATGTTGCTGCGCCCGGCCGTGTCCTGATCTATGAGCGTCAGCCGCCCCACGCCGGAGCGCGCCAGCGCCTCTGCGCACCATGAGCCGACGCCGCCCAGCCCGAACACAGCGACATGGCTTTCTTCAAGCCTTTTCATGGCCGCGTCGCCCAGCAGCATACGCGCGCGCAGCGTTCTTTCGTCCATAGTATCCTCCCATATCAGAAAAGATCCGCCGAAAGACATTGGCCTTCGGCGGATCTCTGCGCTTCAAAATCAGCCAACGAGCTTAAACCAGAAGCTCTTGACCGGCTCATAGTCTGCGATGAGCGAGTCGAGCCACTCCTCAAGGTCGGCAGACCTCATATCGCTTTCGGCAATGGACTCGCTGCAAAGCTGACCCTCGCCGACGTAGTACATGATGTGGTAGCCCGCATAGCTGTCCGCGGACTCGCCGTAGACGATGGCGGTGTCGCCGCTCTTATGTCCGCCGAAGCAGAACGCGTCGAACTCCTCCACCATCTGCCCCTTGCGCACGGAGTCGTAAAGGCCGCCGTTCGTGTTGGAGCCTGTGTCCTCGGAATACTCCTCGGCCAGCGCGGCGAAGCTCTCTTCGGTCGCGTCGCCCGCCTTCCACTCGGCGTATATCTCCTCGGCGCGCGCCTTTGCCGCGGCCTTGGCCTCGTCGGTGTACTCGCCGTTCTCATCGGCCTCGGCCTTTATGAGGATATGGCGCACCTGGGCGAGCTTATAGTGGTTGTCGTTGCGGGAAATGAATACTGCAACATAGTAGCCGTCGGCGGTGGAGTTCTCCGCCACGGTGGCGTCACCGGCCTTGCGGCTGCCCATGGCCCATTCCTTGTACGCGCCGAGGGCGCTGCCCGCGGTATTGCTGTTGTGGACGCACTCGCCCTCCTCACCGGCCTCGGCGATGGCGGCGTTGAGCCTTTCAACAGCGTCGTCGCCCTCAAGCTCATTGTAAGCGGCGAGTATCGCGTCGGCCTTGGCCTTCGCCGCGGCGACGGTCTCATCGGTGGCGCTTTCGTTCCCGTCCTCACCGGCGACCTTTTCCGCCGCGATGTAGTAGTAAGCCACGTCGAAGTAATCCCTCTCGCCGTTGTAGCTCTTGTAGTGCTCCTCAAGCTCGTCGGCGGTGTAGGTGAGGGAGTCGGAGTACTCGCTCAGCGCCTTGCTGGCGATGGAGGACGCGGTGCCCATCTTGGACGCGACCTTGCTGTTGACGCCGGTGCCGTAGTTGGCGGCAAGGAAGTTATTGACGCTGGAGTAGCCCTGAAGCGTCGCGTAGGAGCCGAGAGACGCAATGTCGGAGTCTATCGCGGCCTTCTCCTCATCCGTAAGGGCGATGCCGTTGGCCGCGGCGTAGTCGTTGAGCGCCTTCACCTGCGTGAGCTGGCTGAGCGCGACGTCAAGGAAGTAATCCTTCCACGTGCCGCCGTCGGTCATGCTGCAATCCTGCGCGGAAAGCCCCGCAAGCCCCGTGGAGCTGTCCAGCCCGAACATGCTGGCATAGCTGCCGTACTGGCTCGTCCAGGTGTAATACTGCGTGGCGTACTGATAGTTCATCTCCGCCGGGGAGTAGCTCTCGCCGCCCACGGTCACGGCCGTGGTGTTCTTGTAGAGGAAGCCGGAGTCGAGGAAGATTATCGCGGCGATGAGCAGCACCACGAGAATGGTGCCTATCGTCCAGCGGCGCTTGCTCTTGGCGTTCTTCTTCGCCTCTTCCTGCGCGGCGAGCATTTTCTTGTCAGTGCCGGCCACACGCGCGGCCTGACGGATCTTCTTTTCGGTTGATGCGCTCATTATGTGTCATCCTTTTTCATGTTGATTAAAAACAGCGCTGATAAAAACAGCCAAAACATTATAACTCAATTACCCGTGTGAATCAAGCTTATTTGCCGCAATTTATTCCAAGTTTTCAGTTTTGACAAAATATTTTTCCCGCGCCGTTCATAATATGCCTCTGCGGGCATATATTGAGTGTATGCTGAAAAAACAAAGGAGGTATAAGTCAGTGGAATACGATATCGACGACATGATCTTCGGCGATCACGATCCCGGCCCCAGTGGGAGGTAAAACCGTAAACGGCGCGCGGGGAAAGACCCTGCGCGCCATTGTTTTCTGATTTTATGCCCGGCGCGCTCAGTCCGCGGCGCGCATGGAGAGATAGGCGTTTATGAACCCGTCGAGGTTGCCGTTCATGACGTTGTCGATGTTGCCGTCCTCATACTCCGTGCGGTGATCCTTGACGAGCTGGTACGGCATGAACACGTAGGAGCGTATCTGGCTGCCCCACTCTATCTTCATCTGCACGCCCTTGATGTCGCTGATCTTTTCAAGGTGCTCGCGCTCCTTTATCTCGGCCAGACGCGCGCGCAGCATGTTCTTGCAGTTTTCAAGGTTCTGGAAGTGGCTTCGCTCCACCTGGCTGGAGACGACGATGCCCGTGGGGATATGCGTCAGACGCACGGCGGAGGACGTCTTGTTGACCTTCTGTCCGCCCGCGCCGGAGGAGCGGTAAACGTCCATCTTTATATCCTCATCGCGCAGCTCTATCTCGTTGTTGTCGGCGATCTCGGGCATGACCTCCACCGCGGCGAAGGAGGTGTGCCGCCGCCCGGCGGCGTCGAACGGAGACACGCGCACAAGGCGGTGTATGCCGTGCTCGCTTCTCAGAAAGCCGTAGGCGTTCTCGCCCTCTATCATTATGGTGGCGCTCTTTATCCCGGCCTCGTCGCCGTCGAGATAGTCCATGACCTTCACCTTATAGCCGTGGCGGTCGGCCCACATGTTGTACATGCGGTAAAGCATGCTTGCCCAGTCCTGCGCCTCCGTCCCGCCGGCGCCGGCGTGGAAGGTGAGAATGGCGTTGTTCGCGTCGTATTCGCCCGTGAGGAGCGTGCCCAGGCGCGTGGCCTCCACGGCCTCGCTGAACTTGGCAAACTCGCTTTTAAGCTCGTCGAGCATGGAGTCGTCGTTTTCCTCCATGGCCATTTCGCATATGGTGTACATGTCGTCCCACGCGGCGCAAAGCTTGGCGTAGTTTTCGCACTTGCTCTTGAGGGTCTTAAGGCGCTTCTGCACCCTCTGGGAGTTCTCCACGTCGTTCCAGAAGCCGTCGCGCTCGCTCGCGGCCTCAAGCTCCTCTATCTCCTTCTGCGCCGCCTCGAGCTTCAGTGCGTCGCGCAGCACGTCCAGCGTGGGCTTGGCGTTATTCAGCTTTACCTTATATTCTTCAAATTCCAGCATTTGCATCCACTACTTTCCATCAGATTATATGTCACTGAAAAATTATTATATACAAAAATCCCGCACTTGTAAATGTGTTTTTTTATCATCTTTTTTATTTGTTATATTGCGCGCTTTCTCTTCCCAAACAGGGTGTTGTATGTTATAATAAAATAGTGGTAGAGGGCTTGGCCGCAGGCGGAGAAGTCCGGACTCCGAAGCGGCTGCCCGTATGGGTAAAGAATAATGAAATTTACGGAGGACAAAGAGAAATGATATCACACGGCAAGGAAATAAAGGTTTTCACCGGCAACTCCAACCCGGCGCTGGCAGAGGATATCTGCGCGCAGCTTTACAAGAGTCTCGGCAACGCGTCCGTTTCGCAGTTTGCCGACGGTGAATGCTCCATTTCCGTGTTTGAACCTGTCCGCGGCAAGGACGTTTTTATTGTGCAGTCCACCTGCAACCATGTCAACGACAATCTCATGGAGCTTCTCATAATGATAGACGCCATGCGCCGCGCCTCCGCCGGCCGCATCACGGCGGTCATCCCATACTTCGGCTACGCCCGGCAGGACCGCAAGGCGAAAAGCCGCGACCCCATATCCGCAAAGCTCGTCGCAAACCTCATCACTGCCGCCGGTGCGGACAGGGTGCTTACGATGGACCTGCACGCCGCGCAGATACAGGGCTTTTTTGATATCCCCGTGGACAACCTCATGGGCAGCCACCTTTTCGTGCGCCATTTTGTGAAGATGTTCGGCAAGGGCAATGAGGACGTTATGGTCGTCTCTCCCGACGTCGGCAGCACCGCGCGCGCCCGCGCCTTCTCCATGAAGCTGGGCGTGAACATGGCCATCGTTGACAAGCGCCGTGAGCGCGCCAACCAGTCCGAGGTCATGAATATCATCGGCAACGTTGAGGGAAAGACGTGCATCCTGCTTGACGACATCGTGGACACCGCCGGCTCCCTCTGCGGCGCGGCAAAGGCCATAAAGGACATCGGCGGCGCGAAGGAGGTCTACGCCTGCGCAACGCACGGCGTTCTCTCCGGCTCCGCGATAGACCGCATCAACGAAAGCTGCATAAAGGATCTGCTGCTGCTCGACACCATCCCCTACCCCTCCGACAAGCCCGCATGCAGCAAGATAGAATACATTTCGACGGCGCCGGTATTCGCCGAGGCCATCAGAAGAATATACGAGGAAGTCTCCATCTCCAATCTCTTCGACTGAGCGGAGACGCGAAAGGAAGAGTTTCACCATGCTTTTCAATAAGCCGGGCGCCGCGGCGTGGCTCGTGGTGTTTCTGGGCAACCCCGGAACCAAATATGCGGGCACGCGCCACAACGCCGGCTTCATGGCGGCCGACGCGATGGAAAAGCGCGCCGGCGTGCGCATAAACAAGCTGCGCTTCAAGGCGCTGACGGCACAGTGCGTCATCAACGGGGAGAGCGTGCTTCTCATGAAGCCGCAGACGTATATGAACCTCTCCGGCGAGGCCGTGGCGCAGGCCGCGCGCTTTTATAAGATCCCCAGCGCGCGCATCATCGTCGTGTCCGACGAGATGGCGCTTCCCGTGGGCAAGCTGCGCATCCGCACAAAGGGCAGCGCCGGCGGGCACAACGGGCTGAAAAACATCATCGCCCTGCTCGGCACGGAGGAGTTCCCCCGCATACGCCTCGGCGTCGGCGCGCCGCCGCACCCGGATTACGACGTGAAGGACTGGGTGCTGTCCACCTTCAAGAATCAGGACGCGGAGGATATGGCGCGCGCGGCGGAGAACGCCGCCGCCGCTGTCGAGTGCTACATCACCGACGGGGCGGAGCGCGCGATGAACAGGTTCAATAATAAATAAGCGCCGGGCTTTGTGACCGGGCTGAAAATATTGTGCGAAAGAAGATGAGCGATTGAAGAAAAGCTGTATAGCGATGCTTTTGGCAGGCGGTCAGGGCTCCCGGCTTTACGCGCTGACCCAGAACGTCGCAAAACCAAGCGTTCCCTTCGGCGGGAAGTACAGGATCATTGACTTTCCGCTGTCCAACTGTGCAAACTCCGGGATAGACACCGTGGGCGTGCTGACGCAGTACCGCCCGCTTCAGCTCAACAGCTACATAGGCAGCGGCCAGCCGTGGGACCTTGACGTGTCCGACGGCGGCGTGTACATCCTTCCGCCGTACCAGAGCGCGGGCGAAAAGGGCTCGTGGTTTTCCGGCACGGCAAATGCCATTTATCAGAACATCGGCTTCATAGAGAGCTATGACCCCGAAAACGTGCTCATCCTCTCCGGCGACCATATTTATAAGATGGACTACTCCGCCATGCTGCGTGAGCATCTTGAGCATGACGCCGCCTGCACCATCTCCGTGCAGCAGGTCAGCATGGCAGAGGCCACGCGCCTTGGCATAATGAGCGTCGGCGAGGACGGCTATGTGGCGGAGTTTGAGGAAAAGCCCGCCCACCCGAAAAGTGACCTTGCCTCCATGGGCATATACATCTTCAACTGGGAGAAGCTGCGCGCCTACCTCATCGCAGATGAGAACGACCCCTCCTCCAGCAAGGACTTCGGCAAGAACATCATTCCCAACATGCTCGCAGCGGGCGAGAAGCTGTGGCCCTACCGCTTTGAGGGGTACTGGCGCGACGTCGGCACGATAACGAGTCTGTGGGATGCAAATATGGACATGCTCTCCACAAACCGCATCAACCTCTACGACCCGAGCTGGCCCATAAGCTCGCGCAGTCCGATATGCCCGCCGCACTATACCGGCAAGGATGCCAGCATCGTCCACTCCATCGTCACGGAGGGCTGCGATATCGACGGGCACGTTGAAAACTCCGTGCTCTCCTCCTCCGTGCGCGTGGAAAAGGGCGCGCGCGTGCTGTACAGCGTGCTGATGCCCGGCGCAGTCGTTGAGGCCGGGGCGACGGTGGAGTACGCCATCATCGGTGAGAACACCGTCATCGGCGAAAACGCGCATGTCGGCTCGCCGCCGGACGGAACGGACGCGTGGGGCGTCGCCACCTGCGGGCCGGATATAAAGATCAGGGCGGGCGGCACTGTCGCCGCGGGCGCAATGATCTATACTGGTGAGGAGGTCTGAGTCATGAAGGATTTTCACGGAATAATCTTTGCCTACAGCGCCTCGCCTGAGCTTGGCCTGCTCGTCAACGCGCGCACGGCGGCCTCCCTGCCCTTCTGCGGGCGCTACAGGCTCATCGACTTCGCGCTCAGCTCCATGCGCAACGCCGGCATACTCGACGTCGGCGTCATCATGCAGCGCGACTATCAGTCTCTGCTTGACCATATCGGCAGCGGCAAGGCCTGGGATATGAGCCGCAAGAGCGGCGGACTCAGGATGCTTCCGCCCTTCGGCCTGCCCGATTACCACCGCGGCAACTACACCGGCACCATCGAGGCCATCAACGCCGTGGCCGCATATATAAAGGACATCCCGCAGAGTCACATCGTGCTCATGCTGGGCAACCTCTGCGCCAACATCGACCTTGAGGCCGCACAGAGGAAGTACTTCGCCGCAGGGGCCGATATGATGGCCATATGCGCCGACCATGACCCCGAGGGGCTCCATCACAGATACATCGTCGGTGAAGACGGCTTTGTCAGCCGCGTGCTCTTTGACCGCCTCGGCGGCGGCTTGGGCGTGCCGTCTCTTGAGGGCTTCATCGTGCGCAAGGATACGCTCATAGACCTCATGGACAAGTGCAAGGCGCGCAACCTCTACCGCTTCCATAAGGACGCCGTGGCGCTGTATCTTGAGGAGGGCAACCGCCTCAGCACCTACGTCCACCCCGGCTACGCCTGCGCCATCCGCACCGTTCAGGCGTTCTACAGGGCGAATATGGACATGCTCGACCCGGAAAAGCGCGGCGAGATATTCCCCGCCTCGCGCCCTGTGCGCACGCGCATCAAGGAGGGCGTCAGCACCTATTACGGCGAGAGCGCCGTGTCCAAAAACAGCCTTGTCGCCGACAACTGCGTCATCGATGGCAGCATTGAAAACTGCATCATCTCCTCCGGCGCGCGCATCGGCAAGGGCGCGGAGCTGAAAAACTGCATCATCATGCGCGGCTGTGAGATCGGCGAAGGGACTGAGCTCAGCTACGTGATCTCTGACAAGATATCCAGCTTCGCCCCCGGCCTCACCCTCTCCGGCAGTCCGCGCCTGCCGATAGTCGTGCCCAAGGGCAGCAAGATCTGACCGATAATAAGGCAGCGCCGCAGGCGGCTGACAATCCGGCCTGCGGCCTTGCTTTTTATATGCCCTGCCGGAAAATGCCCGGCGGGGCGCTCAATCCAGTTTTTTCGGAGGTACATCAAATGAAAGGACAAATTTCACGCGACGAGGTTCGCAGCGCCATAGAGGATAAGCTCTGCGCCCATTTCGGCGTTACGGGCGGCGAGGCGACCGACGCGCAGCTTTTTCAGGCCACGGCCATAGTCATACGTGAGATCATGAGCCGCCTTCTCGTGGCGGAGGATCCGCGTCATGCCGTGAAGGAAGTGCACTATATGTCCATGGAGTTCCTCATGGGGCGCAGTCTTATGAAGAACGCCTTCAACCTCGGCATTTCCGGGGCCGTCACCGGCGCGCTGGAGGATATGGGGCGCAATGCGTCCGACATATTTGAGGCCGAGCCTGACGCCGGTCTCGGCAACGGCGGTCTGGGCCGCCTCGCCGCGTGCTATATGGACAGCATGTCCACGCTGGGGCTGGAGGCCACGGGGTACTCCATCTGCTATGAGCTGGGCATATTCAAGCAGAAGTTCACCAACGGAAAGCAGACCGAGGTCGCCGACGACTGGCGCATCGCAGCGGAGAGCTGGCTGGTGCCGCGCTATGAGGACGCCGTTGAGGTCCGCTTCGGCGGGCAGGTCTCCCCGCATTGGGATAACTTCGGCCACTACACCGCCGAGTACACCGGCTACACTGCCGTCATCGCCGTGCCGCGCGACATGCTCATCGCGGGCTATGGCGGCAAGGAGATAAACTACCTGCGCCTGTGGGATGCAAAAAGCCCCAACTCTCTGGACATGTACCTCTTCTCCGAGGGCGAGTATGTCAAGAGCATGGAGCAGCGCACCATGGCCGAGGTCATCACCAAGGTGCTCTACCCCGCGGATGAGCATATCGAGGGCAAGACTCTGCGCCTCAAGCAGCAGTACTTCTTCGTCTCCGCCACGGCGCAGGACATCGTGCGCAAGCACATGCGCAAGTGGGGCGATATAAAGAGCTTCGCCCAGCACCACACCATCCAGATAAACGACACCCACCCCACACTCATCATTCCCGAGCTTATGCGCATCTTCATGGATGAGCACGGCATGGGCTGGGAAGAGGCCTGGGATATCGTGAAAAACAGCGTGGCCTACACCAACCACACCGTTATGAGCGAGGCGCTGGAGCGCTGGCCGCAGGATCTGGTGCAGCAGCTTCTCCCCCGCCTGTGGGAGATCATGTGCGAGATCAACCGCCGCTGGTGCGATTTCCTTGCCGCGCACTTCGGCGAGGGGGAGAAGGTCGGCCGCAACCTCATCATCCGCGACGGGCAGGTGCATATGGCGAACATGTGCCTTGCCGCGTGCTATAAGGTCAACGGCGTGTCTCAGCTCCACGGCGACATCCTCAAGCGCGACCTCTTCCGCGACGTGTGCGAGATCCGGCCGGAGCGCTTCACCTACGTCACCAACGGCATTGACCACCGCCGCTGGCTCAGCCAGATAAATCCGGGGCTGGACGGCCTTATAACCGAGCTTCTCGGCGGCGACGGGTACCTCACCCATCCGGAGGAGCTCGAAAAGCTCAACGCCTTCGTCTCCGACAGCGAGGTTTTGCGCCGCGTGAACGAGATAAAATACCGGAACAAGCTCCGCTTTGCGGACTTTGCCCGCCGCAACGATAGCTTCGCCCTCGACCCGAACACCGTTATGGACGTGCAGGTGAAGCGCCTGCATGAGTATAAGCGCCAGCTTCTCTGCGCCATGAGCATCGCAAGCCTCCAGCAGCAGCTCCATGACGACCCGAATATGGAATTCGTTCCGCGTACCTTTGTGTTCGGCGCGAAGGCCGCGGCCGGGTACAGGACGGCCAAGCGCATAATTGAGCTTATCCTCTCCCTCGCAAATGACATCAACCACGACCCCGTGTGCCGCGGGAAGCTCCAGGTCTACTTTGTGGAGAATTACCGCGTCTCCGCGGCGGAGGCCATCGTGCCCGCCGCGCAGGTGTCTGAGCAGATCTCCACCGCCGGTAAGGAGGCCTCCGGCACCGGATGCATGAAGCTGATGATGAACGGCGCCGTCACCATAGGCACGCTCGACGGCGCGAATGTGGAGATGTATGAGCGCCTCGGCGACGAGAACATGTTCCTCTTCGGCCTTCGCACCGAGGAGGTCGAGCGGATGAAGGCCGAGGGCTACGACCCCAACGCCATCGCCTCGCGCGATGAGGAGATCATGCGCGTCTTTGACCGCTTCAGTCAGGGCTTTTCCGACGGGAAGAGCTATTCCGACCTTGTCAGTATGCTGCTCTACGGCGGCGACCCGTACATGCTCGTCGCGGATTACCGCGCCTACGCCGACTGCCAGAAGCGGCTGTACAGCCGCATAAGCGACCCGGCGGAGCTTGCGCGCCTCGCGCTCGTCAACACCGCGCAGAGCGGCGTGTTCGCGGCCGACCGCGCCATCAGGGAGTATGCGGATAATATATGGCACATATAAGCAATGACCGTGCCGCCGTGATAGGCGGCGTGAATATGGACATCGGCGGAAGCCCGTTTGCAAAGCTCGTCATGCGCGATTCAAACCCCGGCGTCATAACGGCGCGGCCCGGCGGTGTGGGGCGCAATATCGCCCATGATCTGCGCCTGCTGGGGCTGGACGTCAGCCTCGTCACCGCCGTCGGCGGCGACGTGTACGGGCAGGGCATTCTTTCAAGCTGCCGGGAGCTAGGCATTGACCTGTCGCTCGCGCGCATCATGCCGGACATGCGAAGCTCCACCTACCTCTACGTCACCGATGAGACCGGCGATATGGAGATAGGCATCGCCGATATGGAGATCACCTCCTGCATCACCCCTGCGCACATCGCCGCGCACATGGATGCGCTGAACTCCTTCGGCGCCGTCGTACTGGATGCAAATCTCTCACCGGAGGCCATCGAGTACGCCGCACAGAGCTGCACCGCGCCGCTGTACGCCGACCCCGTCTCCACGGCGAAGGCCGTGCGGCTGCTGCCGGTGCTGGACAAGCTCACGGCGATAAAGCCGAACATTTACGAGGCCGAAAAGCTCACCGGCGAGGCCGACCCTGAGCGCGCGGCACGCGCCCTCATCGAAAAGGGCGTCAGGCGCGTGTTCATCAGTCTCGGCGAGGAGGGTATGCTCGCCGCGGAGGGCGATACGCTCGTGCGTATGCCGCGCGAATTCGTCACGGTGGTCAACACCACCGGCGCGGGCGACGCGGCCACGGCCGCGATAGTCTGGGCCGGTCTGCGCGGGCTGGGGCTTGAGGAAAGCGCCCGCGCCGCCGTGAAGGCCGGGGCGATAACGGCCTCGTGTCAGGGCGCGAATAATCCCGCGCTGTGCGCGGCTCTGCTCGTCTGAGCGGTTTTCACCGGCGCATTCCCGCCCATGACAGGCGGACAGCAAAAAAGCATTCCTGGACGGCGGGGCGGCACATACTGCCCCGCGTCAGTCGAATCCAAATAAAAATATATTCGGAGGGAATCACATGGCAAACAAGGAAAACGGCGGCGCGAAGCTGCACAGGACGGAGGACGGCTTCACCACCAAATGGGGCTTCATCCTCGCATGCATCGGCTCTGCCGTCGGCATGGGCAACATCTGGCGCTTCCCGATAATGGTGTCCACCTACGGGGGGATGACCTTCCTCATCTCGTACATCATCTGCGTGGCGCTTATCGGCTCCACCGGCGTGATGGAGGAGTTCGCCCTTGGCCGCTGGGCCGGGGCCGGTCCCGTCGGCGCGTTCGGCAAGTGCACGCAGCAGCGCTTCGGCAGCGCGAAGCCCGGCCGCCTCATCGGCGCGCTGCCCATAATCGGGGCGATGGGCCTTGCGATAGGCTACACCGTCGTGATGGGCTGGATATTCAAGTATTGCTTCATGGGTCTCAGCGGAAGCCTCTACGCCCTCGGCACGGATATGGGCGCGATCGGCGGCGCATTCGGCGCGACCGCCCCCGAGGCCGAAACTCTCGGCGAGGCCGTGAGCATGATGGCCGGAAGCGGCTTCTTCGGCATCGGCAACAGCGTGTGGCAGATCGTCGGCCTCGTCATTGCGCTTGTGATAATGGCGCTGGGCGTCGCCGGTGGTATCGAGCGGGCGAACAAGATCCTCATGCCTGCCCTCTTCGGCCTTTTTGTCATCCTCGGCGTGTATATCGCCACCCTCCCCGGCTCCTCCGCGGGCTATAAATACATCTTCACCATCCAGCCCGGCAGGATCTTCGATCCGCAGGTGTGGATATACGCGTTCGGGCAGGCCTTCTTCTCGCTGTCCGTGGCGGGCAACGGCTCCGTCATTTACGGGTCGTACTTCTCCCGCGATGAGGATATTCCCTCCTCCGCGCGCAACGTCGCCGTGTTCGACACTCTCGCAGCGCTTCTGGCCGCGTTCGTCATTCTTCCGGCCATGGCCGCCGGGGGGGTGGAGCCCTCCAAGGGCGGGCCGGGGCTGATGTTCGTCTACCTTGTCAACGTGCTCAACGGCATGGCCGGCGGGCGCATCGTCGGCGCGGTGTTCTTCGTGTGCGTGCTGTTTGCCGGCATCACCTCTATTATCAACCTCTATGAAGCGCCCGTGGCGTGGCTTCAGGAGCAGTTCGGCGTCAAGCGCCTCGTCTCCGTGGCCGTCATCGGCGTCATCGGCATGGCCGTGTCTCTCGTCATCCAGCCGTGGACCTCACAGTGGATGGACGTCGTGTCCATATACATCTGCCCGCTGGGCGCGTTCCTTGCGGCGGTGATGTTCTTCTGGGTGCTGGAAAAGGAGACGGCGATAGAGGCCGTCAGCGAGGGTATAGAAAAGCCCATCGGAAAGTGGTTCTATCCGACGGGCAAATATGTCTACTGCGCGCTGACTCTCGTCGCGCTCGTCGCCGGGGCGCTCCTCGGCGGCATCGGCTGACGCTTCGCGTCATGGCCCCCTTGCAAAGGGGGCTGGCATTGACATATTTATGTGTCAATGACTGAGGGATTGGCTTCACATCTGCAACGACCGCTCGCGGCCTAGTCAATTTCAGTGGCGAGATGATTGTACTCCGCCGCTGGATAAATCCCTCCGGCGAAAATTTGTGAATTTTCGCCACCTCCCTTTTCAAGGGAGGCATGGACTGTCCTTCTATTTTGCTTTATTGCATTGTTCTCCAACAGTAATCAGGGCGCGCCTTCCGGCGCGCCCTGATTTTATATTTATTCCTTGTTCTCGCTCTGCGCCGCGGGCTCCGCGTCGAGGCGGCGGAAGGTCTCCGTGTACTCTCTCAGCTTCTTCGCAAGGCGCTTGTTCGCCGCGCCCGGCAGCATGCGCCAGCGCCAGTTGCCGTAGGCGTTCCCGGGCACGTTCATCCGCGCGGAGGCCGGAAGCTCCAGCACATCCTGCATCTGCATCACAAACAGGTCGGACGCCGTGGACATGCCAGTGCGGATAAGCCCCCAGCACCAGCCCTCATCCGGCGTGATGTGCATGTAGCGCTCTGCAAAGCGGCGGTCGTCCTTCCCCGTCGTCTCCAGCCAGCCCAGCACCGTGTCGTTGTCGTGCGTGCCGAGATAGCACACGCTGTTCCTCTCGCAGCGGTGCGGCAGATAGTCCGACTCCCCATGCGCGTCAAAGGCGAATTCCATCACCTTCATGCCCGGCAGGCCGGAGTCCGTCAGAAGCTTCCTCACGCCGGGGGTGATGTAGCCCAGATCCTCCGCGATAAGCCGCAGATCCGAAAACCACGAGGTCAGCACGCCCACAAGACCCATGCCGGGGCCGGGCCGCCATCTGCCGTTTGCGGCTGTCTTGTCGCCGTAGGGCACGGCCCAATAGCTGTCAAAGCCGCGGAAGTGGTCGATGCGTATGATATCATACAGCTTCTTCGCCCCGTCTATGCGCCTTATCCACCAGCCGTAGCCGTCGGCGGCCATGGCGTCCCAATCGTACAGCGGGTTGCCCCACAGCTGCCCGTCGGCCGTGAATGCATCTGGCGGCACGCCCGCGACCTCGACCGGCGTGTTGTTCTCGTCAAGCTGGAAGAACTGCGGGTCGCTCCACACGTCGGCAGAGTCCATTGCGACGTATATCGGGATATCGCCGATGAACTGCACGCCGTTATCGTGCGCGTAGCTGTGCAGCTTCTGCCACTGGTCATAGAAGAGGTATTGCAGAAATGCGTAGAAGTCCACGTCTCCGCGCAGGCGCGCGCCGTATTCGCGCACGGCCTCCGGCGTGTGCATACGGATGGCCTCGTCCGGCCACTCCATCCAGCTCACCATGTTGAAGGAGGCCTTCACCGCCATGTACAGCGCGTAGTTTTCCACCCACGGGTTCTCCGCACGGAACTTTTCCACCGCGCCCGCGAGCTTCTCCTGCCCGCGCTCATACGCGAGGCGCAGCACCTTGAAGCGGTTTTCGTATATCCTGCCGTAGTCTACGTTCGCCTCGTCCTCGCCCCAGTTGACGTCCTTGAGCTCCGCCCGGCGGAGAAGCCCTTCGGACACGAGCGTGTCGAGGTCTATATAATACGGATTTCCCGCGAAGGTGGAGAAGGACGAGTATGGGCTGTCGCCGTAGCTTGTCGGTCCGAGGGGGAGAAGCTGCCAGTACTTCTGTCCTGCCGCCTTGAGAAAGTCCACAAATTCATATGCGCATTTGCCCATGGTGCCTATGCCGTACTTCGACGGCAGAGAGCTCATCGGCATGAGTATACCGCTGCTGCGGTTCATGGTAATCACCTGCTTTTATATTTTGCGTAATTGCGTTTTGCCGCGCCGGGACTCAGCCCTTCACAGCGCCTGCCGCGACGCCCTTTATGATGTGCTTCTGGCCGGCAACGTAGATGACGATTATGGGTATAATGGTCAGCACTATGCACGCCATCATCGGCCCCATCTCGACCTTGCCATAGCTTCCGCGGAAATACTGAATGAGTATAGGGATGGTTGTGTACTTTTTGCGGTCGAGCACAAGATAGGGCAGCAAATAGTCGTTCCACAGCCACATCGTCTCCAGTATACCGACGGAGACGAGCGTAGGCTTGAGCATGGGCAGCACTACGGAGAAAAACGTCCTCAGCGGGCCGCAGCCATCTATCATCGCCGCCTCTTCTATTTCAATCGGGATAGACTTGACAAAGCCACAAAACATGAACACCGCAAGCCCCGCGCCGAAGCCAAGATAGATTATGCAGATATTATACGGCGTATTGAGACCGAGCTTATCCGACAGCGCTGACAGTGTAAACATAAGCATCTGGAACGGTACGACCATTGAGAACACAAACAGGAAATAGCATAGCTTCGACACCCATGTGTTCACGCGCGTGATGAACCACGCGCACATTGAGCAGCATACAAGAATCAGCACCACGGACGTGACCGTGATAACAAGGCTGTACCAGAACGCTGAGAGGAACCCCTTGGATGAGAGCGCATCGGCAAAGTTTGCAAGCCCTGCAAACGTGTCCGCCGTGGGGAGCTTGAACACGGTATTAGTGCTGATGGCGCGCTCGACCTTGAATGCGTTGAGTACGACCATAACGACCGGATATACCCACACAAGGCTTAGTATTGCAAAAACAAATGTGAGAATGCCATTGGTTATACGATTTCTCTTTTCCATTACTGCTGCACCTCCTTGGAACGCGTTGCTTTGAGCTGGATGAGCGAGATAATGACGACGATGATGCAGAATATGACTGCTTTCGCCTGCCCGATGCCCTTCCACTGTGCGCCGGAGCGGACATAGAACGTGTTATAGATGTTCAGTGCTATAAGCTCAGAGGCATGGGCTGGTTCGCCCGCCGTGAGTGCAAGGTTTTGATCGAAGAGTTTGAAAGAGTTGGTGAGCGTGAGAAACAGGCATATCGTGATGGACGGCATAAGGTTTGGCAGCTTCACACTCCACAGTGTCTGCCAAGAGTTTGCACCGTCTATCTTCGCCGCCTCCATATAGTCGTTCGGAATCGACTGCAGCCCCGCGATATAGATTATCATCATATAGCCTATCTGCTGCCACGCCATCAGTATGATAAGCCCCCAGTAGCCGTATGTCGAGTTGAGCGCGAGCAGGGGCTTGCCGAGCAGAGTGAGCGCACAGTTAAGCAGTATCTGCCATATGTAACCTAGGACGATGCCGCCGATAAGATTTGGCATGAAGTATACTGTTCTGAAAAGGTTCGTGCCCTTTATGTTGCGTGTCAGCAGCAGTGCCACCGTCAGCGCGAACAGATTTATCACGAGCGTTGACACCACAGTGAAGCGCACCGTCAGCCAGAATGACTGCGAGAATAGCGGGTCCGCCACTGCCTTCACGTAATTCGACACACCCACGAACGTCGCCTTGTTGACTGTCTGGAATTTGCAGAACGACAGATAGACGCCCTGTACAAACGGGATGATGAACCCGATCACAAAAGCGGCCAGTGTCGGCAGTAGAAACAGCGGCCAATACTTTTTGATTGCTTTTTCCAACTCAATCTCCTCCTATGATGATTTTCTTATACCTGACCCCTGCACCGCATGCGTTCACATACGGTATACGGGTCGGGTGTAAGAAAAAGGGTGGGCGGATGCCCACCCTTTTTAATTGGTTAGCTTTCGGTGATATTTCTATCAGCCGTTGGCAAGTGCATACTCGGAAGCCCAGCCATCGACAAACGCGGTGACAACGCCGTCCCAGTCGCCCGTGCCGGCCGCATAGGCGGTCAGAGCGGAACCGACACCGTTCTTCCACTCCTCGGAGGGCATAGTGGTGAAGTTCCAAGACACAGGGGTCTTGCCCTCTGCGGTGTACTCAGCATCCTGCTTGACGAAGAGGTTGCTGGACTCAACTGCGGCCTTGAAGGGGATAACGAAGCCCATGTCGTTGGCAAGAGCGTTCGTGCCTTCTTCAGAGGTGACACACCAGTACAGGAAATCGAGAGTTGCCTGGATGTCGTCCTCGTCAGCCTCATTGTTGACGCACCAGTAGTTCTCCGTGCCGGTGCACAGACCCTGGTTTGCCTCATCACCCGCACCGATGTAAATAGGAATCATCGCCAGCTCGTCGTCAGCGAACGTGCCGGACAGGTTGCCGTACTCCCAAGAACCATTCTGGAAGAACACAGCTTCGCCGTTAAGCATCTCATTGCGGGAATCGTCGCCGGTCTTGCTGGCCAGATCCTTAGGATCGCAGGTGGAGTTGTTAATGTAGAGATCCCAAATAGCCTTGTAGTTGTCGAGATAGGTGCCCTTTATGGCGTCGGTGCTGCCGATGCCCTCATCCTGATACTCAAAGTAGATGGGGAGGTTTGCAAGGTGGGTCTTGAAGCGCCAGTCGGAAGAACCGTCCATACCGGCGGAAGTGAAGGCCGCGAAGCCAAGCTCGTCCTTACGAGCGGTGATGTCCTCTGCGACAGCCTTGAGGCTCTCGAAAGAGTTGATGTCAGCAACGGTGTAACCGGCCTGCTCAAGCAGAGTCTTGTTGACGATGAGGCCATAGGACTCTATAACATAGGCAATACCGAGAACTGCGTCGCCATCCTTGAGCGCAAAGGAATCGCTGGTCAGTTCGCCATAGAGGTCAGAACCGCTGAGGTCGTAGCAGTAGTCCTTCCAGCTGGCAAGGCCGACAGGGCCGTTGACCTGGAACAGGGTGGGTGCCTCGCTCTTTGCCATCTCGGCAGCAAGGGTCTCTTCATAGGTGCCGGAAGCAGCAGTGACAACAGTCACGGGCACGCCGGTCTGCTCGGTGTAGCTCGCAGCAAGAGCCTTCCACTGCTCGTCCTGTTCGGGCTTGAAGTTGAGATAGTACACGGAGCCGGTCGCTTCGTCGGCGGCGGCATCCTCTGCGGGTGCTGCATCCTCGGCAGGAGCGGCATCCTGCTGGGCAGGCTGCTCAGCAGGTGCTGCGGACTGTCCGCAGGCGCACAGAGCAAAGACCATGCACAGTGCGAGAAGCATTGCAAGAATCTTTTTCATTTGATACATTCTCCTTTTGAAAATTTTGTTCCCCGTCAGGCGGCATATGCCGCCGTCCAATCCGGGTATGGTATCTTCACATCCGTCCGGATGAGAAAATCAGTTTATTCCGGCCCTCGCCGGTCTGACGGACGCCCCCTGCCGCAGCCGTGCCGGCAGCAGCAGATGCCGGGGCTTTTCGCGCCCCTCCAGCATGTCAAGGAGTATCCGCACGCTCTCCCGGCCCATTTCCTCGGCCGGCTGTATCATCGTCGTCAGCGTGGGTGAAACGTATTCGGACACGCTCAGTCCGTCTATGCCTATCACGGACACGTCCTCCGGGATGCGCACGCCATGATCCTCCAGCGCCTTCATCGCGGCGATGGCCGTCGTGTCCGACAGCGCGAACAGCGCCGTGAAATCCGCCCCGCTCTCCACAAGGCGGCGCGCCCCGTCATAGGTCTCCGCCATGCCGAAGCATCCGCCCGTCTCCACAAGGAGGCGGCTGTCGAAGTCTATGCCGTGCTCGCGCAGCGCCGCGAGGTAGCCGTTATATCTAAGCTCACTTATCGAGCGGTCGCTGCAGCTCGGCACGACGGCGGCGATGCGCCGGTGCCCAAGCTCTATAAGCTTTTCCACGGCCTTATAGGCCGTCATATAGTCGTCTATCGAAACGGAGGCGTAATCCTCCTCCTTCAATGAGCCGAAGCAGTTTGTGAACGAGCAGCACACATACGGCACGCCCACCAGCGCCAGCTCCGTCGGCGTATAGTCGAACCGCCCGCCGAGGAAGATGAGCCCGCGCAGCTTTTTCTCGCGCTCAAGTATCGCGCCGGCCTTCACCTCGTCCGCGTCGGAGTCGATGAAGTGCAGCACCATCGTGTACCCGCTCGTCTCTATCTCGCGCGACACGGTTTTCAGCATATCCGCGAAGAACAGGTTCCCCATTCCGCGCACTATCACGCCTATCGCGTCGGAGCGGCTGCGCACAAGATCGCGCGCGCTGTTGTTGGGGATATACCCGCTGTCCTCTACCGCGCGCAGCACCTTCCCGCGCACGTCGTCGCTCACATCCGGGCGGTTGTTAAGCACACGGGAAACCGTGCTCACACTCACCCCGCAGGCTCTGGCAATGTCTTTTATCGTCATATTCCTGCCCTATTCCCAGAAAGTCTGCAAATATTTTTTCTGCCAGGAATCCGTCCCGGCAACGTTACCGGAAACGTTTCCAGCCTTCCCGTGATTAGATATTAACAACTTGCGCGTGCAAAGTCAACCAATCTGCGGCGATAATTTGCAACTTTGGAGCTTTGCCCAAATTCACCACTCTGTTTTTGAACATATTGACAACACAAAAGCCGCCTGATAGGCGACTTTTGACAGCTTGTCAAAAAAAGCCTCGCAGAGTTTCGCGTCCGCAGACGCGAAAGCAGTA
>URPU01000029.1 GCA_900549865.1 uncultured Eubacteriales bacterium | reverse complement strand
TACTGCTTTCGCGTCTGCGGACGCGAAACTCTGCGAGGCTTTTTTGACATACTGTGCGCCTGTCTGCGATTTGCAGACAGGCGCTGTTTTTGATTTTTAATTAAAGGGCAGGACATGAAACTGCAAAAGCATACCATGGCCGCAAAAACGTCAGCAGCTTTTCAGGAAAGTTTCTTCTTACCCGTTCACATTATAGTCTGCGGAAAGCAAGTTCATGGACTTCAGCAGCTTATGGCTGTAGATAAACGGCCCCACAATGATAAGCGTACCCAGAATGCCCCAACCCCAGAATGTGCCCGCACCAAATTGATAGTTGATGCCTCTGCGCCGCAGTTCCGCACCGATCCTGTTGGCAAGCCTATGACCCCAAACAAGGGGAACAATGCCTAACGTCAGCCAAGAAAAGATGAACAGCACCAAGCAGTAATGCATGGTTTTTTTGCCGTCGTATCTGCTTGCAATCGTATTGATGTCAGAGCTGACGTTCGACATCACCACAATGCCATAAATGCCAAAAGTGATCAAGGATAAAAGGATAAATTTGAGCAAGCTACGATTTGTTTTAAGCTGCCCCACGGGACTAGGCGCTTTCTGCTTTTCTTCAATTCTGCATCCGCAGTTTAAGCAGAACGCTGCGTCATCATCAACCGCTTTTCCGCAATGTGAACAATACTTCATGATTTTTTCCTCTCTTATTCGTCCCTTCCTGATATCGGAACAACTTTTACTCGTTGTCATTCATGCAGAGCAGACATATGCCAGAAACTAAGCTGACAAACAGCAAGGTGCACACTTTCAGTCCGGTACTCATCGGCGTTTTGGTTTTTAGACATTTAAAAATCTTAACTGTGATCGGAATACACCACGCCAACGGAATGAGCATCCATCCCTGAGCTACACAGCCTAATATCAAAAACACCTTTATGACAATGCTCATCGTATCGTCACCTTCGGCTTTGACTTGTGTGGCAGGCGTTCTATTATCGACCTTGCATCCGCAGTTCACACAAACAAAAGCTTCATCGCTTATTTCAGCGCCGCAATGTGTACAAAACATGTTTCTCCCTCCCCTCCGGCAACAAGAATGTGTACTTTCCTGTAAACGCATTTTATCGACAAATCATCTGACGAATCGTTAAATATCCGCATTTCAAGACTTGAAAATATATAGAGAATGTGATAAAATTTACATGGTAACATAAGTAAAGAAAGCATTTTACAGGAAAGTACACATTTCTGTGAAATGCTTTCTTTGCAATATTCAGCTCTTTTCGTAGACCTCCGCGCGGTAGCGGAACGTCGCAAGGGGCATACCGCACGCTTTGGCGGCTGCGGTGCCTGTTATCTTCCCTGCCCGCCATTTTTGATATAAAATGTGAAAATTATCCGGCAGCGGCCTCGGCGGCCGTCCAAACCGCACACCCCGTGACTTTGCAGCCGCTATACCCTCGGCTTGCCGCTGCCGGATATTGATGCGCTCATTCTCGGATGCAAAGGACAGCACTTGCAGCACAATGTCGGACAGAAATGTACCCATTAGATCCCTGCCGCGCCGCGTGTCCAGCAGCGGCATGTCCAGCACCAGTATGTCCGCCCGCTTTTCCTTTGTGATGAGACGCCACTGCTCCAAAATCTCGCTGTAGTTGCGGCCAAGGCGGTCAATGCTTTGGACGACGAGAAGGTCGCCCGGCCGCAGTCTTTTTATCAGGCGCTTATACCGGGGGCGCTCAAAGTCCTTTCCGGACTGCTTGTCCATATAGATATTTTTTGACGAGACGCCGAACTCCGTCAGCGCGATTATCTGCCGCTGCTCCGTCTGCTCCTTCGATGAAACTCTTGCGTATCCGTACTCCATGATCTGACCTCCGATCTGTTGAATAGATAGATTGTACATAATTTTTGATGAGTTCCCTTCTGAATTTAAAATAAAATAACCTCCGGGTCATCCGGAGGTTTGCTCAGCCCTGAAAGGGCTTATATTTTCATGTCTCAGTCAAAAAGGTTCATCTGGACGGGGGCGTTTTTCTCTTCAAACGTATTCAGATACTCAAATATCTTCTGATTATCGTGGACAATGCCGCTGGCCTCGCAGGTCTCGTGAAACAGCTTCATGAGCGCGCCGCTTCTCGGGCTTTCTATCTGATAACTCATGCCGTAGGTACGTATATACTTTTCCTTCATGTGCGGGAACTCTCTGTCGAGGCATCTGTAAAAATACTCCCTGTTCCCCTCGCGCAGCGTCAGCCCCATGCCGAAGCAGATGACGCCGTACACCCCGGCATCTATGCAGCAGTCCAATATCCCGCGGATATTTTCTTCCGTATCGTTGATGAAAGGGAGTATCGGGCTGAGCCAGACGACCGTGGGTATTCCGGCCTCATGGAGCTTTTTCAGCGCGGCGGCACGGGCCTTCGTCGTGCAGACGTTCGGCTCAAGCTTTCTGCACAGCGCCTCGTCATACGTTGTCAGCGTCATCTGCACAACGCACTTCGTCTTGTCGTTGATGGCTTTCAGCAGGTCTATATCCCGCAGCACGCGGTCGGACTTCGTTATCAGCGTGAAGCCGAAGCCGTATCTATCCGCCAGCGCCAGCGCCCGGCGGACATGCCCCAGCTCCATCTCCAGCGGGATATACGGGTCGGTCATGGAGCCTGTGCCAAGCATACATTTTTTGCGCTTCTGCCGGAGGGCGGCCTCCAGCAGTTCAATGGCGTTTTCCTTGACCTCGATATCCTCAAAAGCGTGCGCCATGTGATAACACGCGCTTCTCGAATCGCAGTAAATGCAGCCGTGAGAGCAGCCGCGGTACAGGTTCATCCCGTTTGACGCTGACAGTATTCCCTTTGCCTTTACATAGTGCATGGCATGACCCTTCATATACAGATATACAGAACTGATGAGAACAGTATATAAACACAGACGGCTCCCGTCAAGGCTTATTGCCGGGGGCATATGCGGGCTTGACAGCTAAAAGTTTTTAGCCTATAATGTGGCTAAATATTTTTAGCTTAAGGAGGTCCGGCATGGAACAGAGGCCATCCGCGCGCCAGCGCATTATGGACGCGGCGCTGACGGTGTTCTCCGCGCGCGGGTACACAGCCGCCGGTGTGGAGGATATCGCGGCCGCGGCGGGGATAAAAGCGCCGTCGCTTTACAAGCACTTCAAAAACAAGCGCGCCATATTCGACGCCATACTTGAGGACATGGAGCAGCGCGGCGACAGGCAGGAGGACGTCATGCGCGCGTATCTGCTGGCCGCGGCGGAGGAAGACGGATTTTTCAGCCTGATAACGGAGGACGTGCTGGTGCAGAAAACGCAGGCACTCGTACACCGGCTTCTGCACGACGAGTACGCCGGGCGCTTCCGCCGCCTTCTGACTATCGAGCAGTTCAGCAGCGCGGAGTTTGCCAGACTGTACACGCGCCGCTATATGACGGAGCTTATAGACTGTCATGAGGTGCTTTTTGACCGCCTTATGAAGCGCGGCCTGTACCAGCAGGGCGATGCGCGCACGATGGCTGTGCAGTACGTGTCGCCGGTATGCCTGTACATATCCCTGTGCGACCGTGAGCCGGAACGCGAGGATGAGGCCATGGCGGCGATCGCGGCGCACATCCGGCAGTTTGACCGCATGTACGCCCTGCGCGATACGGCGCGAGAACGGGAGGACGCATGAGAGAGGACATAACGAACGGCGCGCTCGGGCTTTTCGGCGCGGCGGCGACGCCGCAGCTTGCGGATGAGCTTTTATCCGGCAACGCGGAGACGGCGGAATACGGCCTTACGCTGACGGCGCAGGAGGCGCTCATGCTGGCGCAGACGCGGGCAGAGGCGCTGAAGGCGGCAAACCGCGTGGAGCTTGGCGGCGGCGCTGCCCGCGCCATAATATCCGCCTTCTGCGACTCGCCTTATATCACACAGGATGACTACGCGGAGACGCTGCAAGGGCTTATCGAACTTTTTTATGCCTTCAAGAACGACACCTATGACCGCGTGAGCGACGAGGCGCTGATACGGTGCATGAAGCGCGCCTTTGACGGGGAATGCCGCGGCTCGCTGGAGCTGCTGGCGGATGAGGCTCTGCCGGAGCTTGCGCGGCGGCTGAACGTGCGTGCAGGCGAGCGCGGCGCGCTGAAAATAAAGGCGAGCGCGCATGACTGAGCTTGCAAGGCCGCGGCTTATCGACAGCGCCGCGCTTGACGCGCGGAATTACTTCACATCCCTTATGGAGCAGGCCGGCCGCCGCGGCCTTACCGGCACGGAGGACAGGGCGCGCATAGGGGCGGAGTGCGCGGCGCTTCTGGCGGACAGGACGGCAAAGCTCACGCAGGGGCGGAGCAGCTCCATCCGCACGGAAACGGCGCAGGAGCTGGCCAGTTCTATTTTATACACGCTCAGTGTGGAGCTCAAATCCCGCGCGGATGCAGACGCGGCGCTGTCCGCCGTGCTGCATGAGCCGCTGTCCGGGCTGTACGCCGCGGGGCTTGAGCGGATACTGCGCATGACCGCCGCGGCGCAGGTACAGTGGCGGCACATTGGCGCGGAGCTTTTTGAGACGGAGAACGTATTTTACCGCGCAACGGTCATAGACGGCATAGGCGGCTTTTTCAAACTGTACAGGCCGGAGTTCTTCGCGCACGAGACGCACATCACGGCGGATTATCCGCCGTTTCCCGGTCTGCCGGAGGCGGACGGGATAGAATTCATCAAGCGATACCTTGACCGGCTGGAGGCCGAAAACGGCTTCTGCCGGCATTTTGCGCCGCGGCGCGTGCGCGCGCTGCTGCGCGGGCTGGACGGCGGTTACGCGCAGGCCGTGATGAACATATATGAGCCGGTGCTGGCGACTGCCCTCGGCTGCGTGCTGACAGGGTGCGACGTTGGGGCGCTGTGCTGCGACGCGGAGGAGCTTTCCGCCGTGCTGCGCGGACGGGACAGGGCGCGGCTTCTCTCCGCGCTGTCCGCCGCGGCGGAGGGGCTTTGCACCGGGCTTGATTGCACGGCGTTGGAGCGCGGCTATGTCATGCGCAGTCTGCCGCGCATCGCCGGAACGCTTGAGCGCGCGCTGCGCTGGGGGCATCTTTCCGCCGTCGTGCCGCGGCCGGTTGAAGAGGCTTAAGCAAAAATTAAGCGGAAATTTTGCCGCAAAGTCTCCGCAAGCTTTGACTTATGGCGCGATGGCGTATATAATGAACATATCTGCTTGAAAGTCGAGGTGGTATACATATGAAAACAAAGCGAAAACCCCGCTTGGGTTGGCGGATACTTCTGTGGGTCGTGCTGGCGGGTCTGGCCGCGGCGCTGCTGCTGGGCGGCTACTTCGGCGTGAAGGGCTACAGAATGTATAAGGAGGCCATTGCGGAGAAGCCCATTGAGTCCATCGAGGACGATATACGGCAGCGGTGCAGCTACGTGTCGCGCTACATGTCGTATGACGAGCTGCCGCAGATATATATCGACGCCGTTATCTGCGCCGAGGACAGGCGCTTTGAAAGCCACCACGGCATTGACTATATCTCCATCTGCCGCGCCATTCTTGTGGACATAAAGACACTGTCATTTGCCGAGGGAGGCAGCACCATCACCCAGCAGCTTGCCAAGAATGAGCTTTTCACGCAGAAGAAGCATCTGGAGCGCAAGTTTGCGGAGATATTCGCCGCGAGGGCGATAGAGGACACGTACACGAAGAAGGAGATATTTGAAATGTACGTCAACTCCATATATTTCGGAAGCGGATTTTACAGCATATACTCCGCCAGCGAGGGCTATTTCGGGAAATCGCCGGAGGAGCTGAGCGACAGCGAGGCCGTCATGCTCGCCGGTCTGCCGAACGCGCCGTCGCTTTACTCCCCCAACAACAGCATTTATCTTGCCACACGGCGCATGACGACGGTCATGCAGAAGATGATAAACTACGACATGATATCCGTGCAGCGCGCGGATGAGATCATGGCGGAGGCATTCAGCATACATTTCTTGCAGCCCGCGGCGTGAAAGGGAAAACACAAAAGCATATATAAGAAAATAGGCCTGACGATATTCGTCAAGCCTATTTGCAGTATGTCAAAAAAGCCTCGCAGAGTTTCGCGTCCGCAGACGCGAAAGCAGTATGATATGTTTTCTGCCGCGACATGTGCGTGGCGGAAAACACTTTGCGCGGAGTGAGCGTCGAATTGTCCGCTATCAGCGGACAACTGAGGCGCAGAACGCAGCGGATCTTTCTCGAAAAAGCGGCATTGCCGCTTTTTCGACAGTCTCAAAATAGGCCTGACGATATTCGTCAAGCCTATTTGTGATTTTAGTTGTTGTAACGAGGGGTTCAGGCTTTACTTGCAGCCTTTGTCACACTCTTGATGGCAAGCGCCTTCATCGGCTTCATAAGCAGGACGCACACGCCGTTGAACACCAGAGAACCGACAACAAAAACGAGAATGAACAGTCCGATGTTGCTTGCGAAAGCTGTGGTATCTATGCAGGCGCAGGTGAGATAGGCAAAGCCGACGTTGTTGAGCACCTTGGGCGCATAGGGATGACCGAGGATGAGCAGCGCGAGAACAGCGGCGAGCGGGATAAGCAGACCAAAGAGATCGCCGACGATCGGAGTCAGGGCGGAGATGGCGAGCATTGCGAGCACAGTGAGCACGAGTCCGACAAGGCCGCCTATCTCAACGGTGAGAAAGCGCTCCTTGACATCGCCCTCAAGGGTGAAGAGCATGATGTTGCTGATGAAGATCAGCCAGCCGTAGGAAAAACCGATGATGTGCAGGATCGCGTTTGCAATGAGGATCCAGCAGAGAAGCGCGAGGCGGAAATAGAGCAAAAATTTCTTGCCGATTTTTTCTTCCATTGTAAATTCTCCTCGTGTTTATTCAGATTTTGATATTCAGTTCAGTGTGTAATAGTCGACTGGACGGATCTTCTCCGCTTCAAAGACGCCCTGCTCGCAGAGCAGGCGCTCATACTTCGGCGTATCGAGAATATAGAACTGCTCCTTCTCAAGTGCTTTGAAGATCGTCTCCACAGCCACATTTACATCAGCGCCGTTTTCAAGCAGATACTTGTTGAACGCGACAAACTTTGCGTACTCCTCGGTGTGGTAATACGGCTCATCGTCATGGATGGCGAAGCGATCGGGACGATGGCGGTCGGTCAGGTGCATCTCGGTGTTTATATAGCCGGGGCAGAAGATGGACACGTCTATATCGGCCTTGTCTGCCTTGAGCTGCTTATACACGCACTCGGAGAGTGCGACCGCGGCATGCTTGGAGCTGAAATACGCGGGAGCGCCGTTCATGGAAATGAGGCCGGCTATGGAGCAGACGTTGATTATCTGGCAGTGTGATTTCTGGCTGCGCATCTGCGGGAGAAAGTTCTGCATCATAAACCAGTGCGAGTATACGTTAGTCTCATAGACCCAGCGTATGTCTTTCTCCGGGATATGCTCAACATCGGAGAGCGCGGAGACGCCCGCGTTATTTACGAGCACATCGCAGCGGCCGAACTCGGCCATCGTCTTATCAAGGATCGCTTTGCACTCGTCAAGGACGGAAACGTCAGCCTGCATTGCGAAGGACTTACGGCCCATGCCGCGTATCTCTTTTGCGACGGTTTCGGCCTCATCGCCGTGGATGTCTATTATCGCAACATCGGAACCGCGCTTGGCAAAGCCGAGAGCGAGGGTCTTGCCGATGCCGTTGGCGCCGCCGGTGATGACTACTTTAGCGTTTTCGTAGTTTGTGAACATAGATTTACCGCCTTTCTGAATATGAATTTCATGTTTTATCAAAGTGCCGCTTTTACGCGGCACTTTGATTTATGCTGTACGATCAGGTCTTGGGATTGATGCCGGATGCAAGGCGCTGGACGCGCGGCTGTGCAACGACCTGAGACTCGGGGTGAGTGAAGATATAGAACTTCTCATCCTCAATGGCGGTGAAGACGCACTCGCCGACATACCAATCGGGGATGCCGCTCATGACGCCGCGCGTACCGCGGAGCTGACCGGCCTTGTACTCCTCGCTGGTATAGTAAGGATCGTCGTTGATGGCAAAGCGCTCGGGGCGGTGCAGGTCGGCAAGGTGGATGGTGGTCTTGACATACGCGGGAACGAGGCAGTGGACATTGATGGGGTAGTTGTTCTCTTTCATCGCGATGTATACGCTCTCGGAGGTCGCAACACCGGCGGCCTTCGTCGCGTGGTACATCGTTGCCTTGCCGGAGGTCATAAGACCGGCGGTGGATTCGACGTTGACGATCTCGCAGGGAGTGCCCTGAGCGATCATCTGCGGCAGGAATATCTTCATGCCGTAGAGATGGCTGAGGAAGTTGAGCTCGGTTATCCAGTCAATATCGCGCTTGGGCAGCTTCCAGATCGCACCGGAGACGGCGCAGCCGGCGTTGTTGACGAGAATGTCGACATGGCCGAAAGTATCAAGAGTGAGCTTGAGAAGAGCTTCGATGTTCTCGTAGATGGAGATATCGGCGTTCTGGGCGACGCACTTCACGCCCATTGCTTCGATCTCCTTTGCGGTCTCGCAGACCAGCGGGTCTATGTCGTTGAGGACGACGTTCATGCCGCGCTTTGCGCCTTCGACGGCAATGGCCTTGCCTATGCCGCGCGCACCGCCGGTGACAACTATGACTTTATCCTTGAATTCTTTCATTGTGATACTCCTTTCCTGCTGCACCAGCACTTAAAATACGAACGCTTTGTTGAGACCGGAGTGGGTCGCGTCTGCGATGTTGCCGGGCTCGACTGTATCGCCGACGACTGCGACCTTATCAAATGCGGCTTCAAACTCGGCCACGATCGCATCGTTGGGCTTTACGCCCATTGCGATAACACATGCGTCAAAGAGAGCGTCGGTATCATAACCGGTCGCAAGGCTGTTGAGAGTGACGAATCCGTCGCCGACAGCCTTGAACATCGTGCCGGTCATTATATGGCCGCCGTTCTTGGTGATGTGGCCGACAACTGCGTCAGTAACACTGCGGTACATTGCGGTGCCGACAGCGGGAGCCATCTCTATAACGGAGACCTCATTGTCAAAATCACTGAGGTATTCCGCGGTCTCAAGACCGGTGAGGCCGCCGCCGATAACGGCGATCTTCTTGCCCTTCAGCTCGACCTCGTTCTTGAGGACCTGTCTGTAGGTGTATGCCTTGTCAATGCCGTCGACCTGCGGGATTATATCGATGCCGCCTGCCGCGATGACCACGCCGACTGCGCCGACTGCCTTTGCAGCCTCGACGGTGCCGGGAGTGTTGAGACGGATATCAATGCCGAGGTCTGCGGCCTCAATACCGAGAGTTTCGATGAACTCGCTGATAAGCCCCTTGCAGGGAGGAACAGCAGCGAGGTTCATGTTACCGCCGATGCGGTCGGACTTTTCAAACACAACGACCTTGAAGCCGCGCTTTGCAAGAGTAATGGCAGCCTGCAGACCGGAGGGGCCTGCGCCGATGACTGCAACGGTCCTGCCGTCGCCGTTCTTGATGAGCTTGTCGTCTCCGCGGTAGGTCTCGCGGCCGAGCACGGGGTTGACTGCGCACTCTATCGCGCGACCGAGGCCAGCCTGCTTGAAGCAGTTCATGCAGCCGATGCACTTGCGCACACGAGCATCGTCACCGCGCTTTGCCTTGTTGCCGAATTCCGGATCGCAGAGGTTGCCGCGCGCAACGCCGACGAAGTCGGACACGCCCTCTTCAAGCATAGCCTCAGCATGAGCCGGGTGCTTGACGGTATTGACGGCGATGACGGGGATATGTACGCATTCCTTGATGCCCTTTGCAAGATGCTTCTTCCAGCCTTCCTGATAGGGGTAGGGCTCGATGATCGACCAGCCGGACTCATAGGAGCCGCTGGAGACATTGAGGGATGCAACGCCGAGGGACTCGAGATAGCGGGCGATGTGCTGGCATTCCTTCTCATCGTTGCCATCATCCCAGAAGTCAGTGCCGTTCATACGCACGGAAACGGGGAAGTCAGCGCCGCAGGCAAAGCGGATGCTGATGATGATCTCGGAAATGAAGCGCATCCTGTTGAAGAAGTCTCCGCCGTACTTGTCGGTGCGGTGGTTGGTGTGCGGACTCATGAACTGGTTGACGAGGTATCCGTGCGCCGCGTGAATCTCGACGCCGTCGAAGCCGGCGGTCTTTGCGATGACAGCGGCCTTGACATAGTTCTTAACCATAGCCTCGACCTCGGCGGTGGTCATTTCCTTCGGAACAACGCCGACGGTCTTGCACATCACGGGAGACGGGCCGATGACGGGATTACCGTGCAGCGTGATGGGGAAGGCCTCGTTGCCGGGATGGTGCAGCTGCATGAATACCTTTGTGTCGTATGCGTGGATCCTGTCGACCATACGGGTGAAGCTCGGGATGACGTTCATGTCGGTCGCGCGGAGCTGGCAAGGCTGAGCAATGCCGGACAGCTCATCGACACGGCACACCTCGCAGATGATGAGGCCGACGCCGCCCTTTGCGCGTTCCTCGTAGAACTTGGTGATCTCCTCGGATGCTTCGCCGGATGCTGCGGCAAAACCGGTGCCCATCGGTGTCATGACTATGCGGTTCTTCAGCGTGAGCTTGCCGATCTTACCTTTTTCAAAAAGCTTTTCGTATTTCATGTTTACCTCCTGAAATTTCGCTTTTTTGTTTTGCACTGCTTGCTGTTAAAAAAATATCATCAGGGGGCCGATCTGTAAATGTGCGCGCCGCACAAACGATGCTGCAATATTGTGCGACAAACCTGAAACACAAAAAGTTCTTGAAATCTTTGTGCGCAGGGCATAATATAGTTAACGAGGTGACAATATGAAATTTTCTGAATTGCTGAGTGAATTGGCTGAGAAATATACCGTTTTGTCAAAGCAAATCGTGAAAGACGGCAACGTGTATTATATTGATAAGGCGGATGCCAAGAAAGCACCCGGTGAAGATGCATTAACGTGGTCTGACGATTTGTGCAGTGTGAACACTGGCACGCTTGGAGAATACCTTTTGTGGAGCGGAGACAGTTCCGACAAACTCAATGCGGCTCAGTGTAGCTGGGCGGAGTTCAAACCGGATGAGCTGCCTGCTGCGGTGGCGGCTGCCGAGGAGCTGCTGCGGCATGAATACAAGTCTCAGAGCCTGCGAATGCGTATGATGGAAATGATCATGTACGGCAAGGGACTCGACGCGATCGTGGATGCGATGGCGAAGGAACTGAACATAAACATTACTATAATCGACATGAGCGGCAAAATCATCACGCACTCGCACCCGTTCACGCTCAATGACTCGCTCTGGATAGAGAGCGTAGAGCGAGGCTTCTGCCCGCCGTTTTTCATAAAGCACATATATAATGTGAGCGCGCAGCATGGCGATGAACAGAATGACGGCCCGCTGCTGCGCCACTGCAAGGATAATCAGCTCTATTACCTTGCCAAGCGGATACGCATTAACGGCGAACTCTACGGATATGTGTTCATGCTTCAGAAAGAAGAGAACTTCAGTACGTACTGCGGGGATGTGCTGTCGTACATCAGCTATGCCGCGACAGAGTTCATGCTAAAAAACATCAATGCGGACAGCGTGAAGAACGGGCTATATGACAATCTGCTTATTGATATTTTCCGCGGTATACCGTCGGAGCAGATAAACGCGCGCATATACGCCGGGGAAATGAAATTCCCGAACCGCATGTGCATCGCGGCGGTGAAGCCGCGGTTCTTTCAGGGAACAAACTATGTCAAGGACGATATGCCGCGTGCTTTGCGGCAGATGTTCCCGCGCGAGAGATATGTATATTACAACAAGATGATGGTCATTCTCTTCGGCCTTTCGGATGACGCACCGGCACTGGCAGAAGAGGACATGAGCAAGCTCCTGTCGCTGTGCGAGCATGAGCACCTTATCTGCGGCGTCAGCAACCCGTTTTCTACCGTGACATCTATGAGGTATTACTATGAGCAGGCGGTGAAAGCCATAGAATTAAACGGCTTGCTCAATCTGCCTGAGAACCTGTATGAATACAAAAATGTGGCGCTATACGATCTTATAAACAATGTGGCGCAGAGCCGCAAGGTCGGGTTTTACTGCCACCCTGCGCTTCTCCAGCTCATGGAGTACGACAAGCAGAACGGCAGTCAACTGTACGAGACCCTATGCTGCCTTGCGAAGAACGGCTTCAACAGCGCCGCGACAGCGAATGAAATGTTCCTGCACCGCAACACGCTATCTTACCGCAAGCAGAAGATAGCGGCAGTAACCGGTCTTGATCTGGACGATTTCAACACGCAGTTCATGCTGAAATACTCCTATATGATTGAAGAGTACATAGGCAAGCAGTCCGGTACAAAGCTGTAAACGGCCGCATATGGATCACGCAAAATAGGCCTGACGATATTCGTCAAGCCTATTTTTCTTATCACGGCAGCGCCGTATTGCGCGGCCTTATTTCTTTCTGCTTATCCCGCACACGCACCAGCGCAGGACGGGGATGCGGCTTATGATATCATAAAGCAGCACTCCGCCGGCCACGGCGGACGCCGCCGTCAGCAGGTATTTCAGCACCGCGGGGATTGGCAGGGCATAGATATAATACGCGCAGGCGGCAAGCGGCAGATAGTGAAACAGATAAAGCCCCCACGACTTGCGCGTCATCCAGCGGGCAAAGGCATTGTCAAAGCCGCCCCACTTCTTCATGAACGCCAGCACCGCCAAAACGGCTATCCACGCAAAGACATTGCACAGCGGCGTATCCAGCACCTCATGTCCGGCATAGGACTGCCCCCAGAACACGGCCGTGAATGCAGCGCCCAGAATGAGCGCCGCGGCCGTCAGCGGAAGCCACGCCTTTTCAAGCCGCGCCATGACCTCATCATGCGCGAACACGAGGTAGCCGAGGAGATAGCCCGCGCCGTATATCCCAAAGCGGTATACGACGACAACAGGCACGTTGCCTATCTGCGCCGCGCCATATATGACCACCGTGAGCGCCAGCAGCACGGGCAGCGTCGTGCGCGCGCAGAGGGTGCTCAGCCGGTCCTTCTCCACGCGGCGGAACACCGTGAGCAGCAGCGAAAACACCCACAGAAGCTGGATGTACCACAGCGGCCCGGTGCCCGAAAGGCACATGATGACGAACAGCACGGGCTTCGGCACAGCGCCCATGCTGTCAAAGGCGCCGCCGATCTTCATGTTGAAATAGCCCAGTATCCAGCCGAAAACCACAACGCCGAGCGTGGACGGGACAAGAAGCTTCACGGTCCTTTCGCGGATGAACTCCTTATGCGTATGACGGCCCAGATAAAAGCGCGCGCACATCCCCGAAACGACGAACAGCAGCAGCATGAACCACGGGTACAGCAGGTAAAGCACCGCGTCCTGATACTGCACCGGGCACAGCGGCCCGACGCCGCCGAGCGTGCCTGTGCCGTTGAATATGAAGATCACATGATAGACCACCACGAGCGCCACGGTGATCCACCGGATATTGTCGATGTACTTTTTTCTTTCCATTTGTCCGCCTCTCATTCATGCCCGTGCATCCCACGGGCCGTTTTCTACATGATATCACACGGACAGAGGCTTTTCTACCAACCGGAAGCGTCAGAAAGCGCGCGTTTCATGTAAGCTTTGGTTGCGCGGTCGCCATCTGGATGCAAAAAGGCCCGGCGCGGGGCGGCAAAGCCGCTGTCCGGCCGGGCTTTCGGGGTATGCGCGGCGCTGTACGCGGCCGCGCGGAGGGCACATCACATGCCGATTATATCCTTTATCTTTTCAAAGAAGCTCTGCACGGAGGTGACGACCTTCTTCACCGTCTGCACAAAGCCGACGACCTGCGTCTTGGCGGTGGACACCTTGTTGAGCGTATTCTGCACCTCTTCCACGCGCGCCTTGAGCTGGTCCGCGTCGAGCTTTTCCAGAGAGCGGCAGAGCGTGATGAGCTGCTGTATCTGCGTCTCGGTGAGGCTGACGTTATACTGCGCAGCGATCTGGATGACCTCCTGACGGATCTGCTCGTCCGTCATGTTCTGCGTCTCGTCCAGCATCATTTTCAGATCCTGCACTATCGAGGTGGAGTCCATGTTGCCTATCTCCTGCGCAAGCTCGCCGGTGATGGTCAGCTCCTGCGTGCTGACGAGCTTCGCAATACTGTCGAGCTTCTTGCCGGTCATATCCTCATAGGCCTTGTATATGCCCGTCAGGGCGGCGGTGCCGCTGACCTCAAAGGGCGCGGCGACGATTATGCGCGCATCCGTTATGCCCGCCGTCGCAAGGGCGCTGATATACATCTCAGGCGTGCACCACGTAATATTGCTGGTCGTTATATTCATGCCAGCGCCGGAGCCGAGAAGCTCCACATACACGCAGGAGATGGAGCGCGTGCCGATTATGGACGAGTCCACATAGCCCTCGAGATACTGCCGCTCCTCCGCATTGGTGACGGAGAGCTGGATAACGCTTCCCTGCTGCACGCCGAAGGCCTGATACACGAGCGTGACCTGCTCCGGTGTAAGATCCGCGCCGATCACCGCGCGGCTTTGTATATTATCGGCGAAGGCACCCGCGCCGAGAGACAAGAGCAAAATCAAAGCAAGAACAAAGGAAACTATTTTTTTCATGCCGTTCATTCCTTTCCCAATTTATTTTTTATGACGCCGAAGGGGGCGTGAATGTTCCCGTTTCAGCCGCATGAATATACCACATGCGCGGTAATATGTAAACCCCTTGTGGCAAAAGAGCGCGTTTTGAACGGCATTTTTTGCCTTGACGGAAATGCCGGCAAAGTATATACTAGTCATGCTATGTTTCGGCAAAATTACCTAAGGAGGCTTTTGATGAAAGTCATAATTGCAGAAAATTACGCGCAGGAATGCGCCATGGCCGCAGATATTATAGAGAAGCTCGTCCGCGAGAAGCCGGACTGCTGCCTCGGCCTTGCGACGGGCTCCAGCCCGGTCGGCATGTATCAGGAGCTCGCCCGCCGCTGCCGCGAGGAGGGGCTTGATTTCTCCCGCGTTTCCAGCGTGAATCTGGACGAGTACGTCGGGCTTGAACCGACGCACGACCAGAGCTACAGATACTTCATGGACACGAATCTTTTCGACCACATCAATATCGACAAGCGCAACACCTATGTCGCCAAGGGCGTGGGCGATGTGGACGCGAACATAAAGGAATTTCAGGCCGTGCTTGCAAAGAGCGACGTGGACATTCAGGTCCTCGGCGTCGGCCCGGACGGCCACCTCGGCTTCAATGAGCCGGGCGAGGCGCTTTATGACAAGGCGCACAAGGAAGTGCTGGACGAGAGCACCATTGACGCGAACGCGCGCTTCTTCGCCACGCGCGACGACGTGCCGCGCTACGCCGTGACGATGGGCATGGGCGACATCATGCGCGCGAAGAGCCTGCTTCTGATCATCTCCGGCAACAAGCAGGATGCCGCACGCGAGCTCCTGATGAATGACAGAATAACCACCGCCTGCCCCGCGACCTTTATGAAGCTCCACCGCGACGCGACGGTATTTATTGAGAAGAAGCTTGCCGACGAGATCGGCTATAAGGGCTGAGCTTACGCATATATAAAGACAGAACACCAAGACAGAACCCCGCCGTGCACAGCTTATGCGCGGCGGTGGTGAGACTGTCGAAAAAGTGGCATTGCCACTTTTTCGAGAAAGATCCGCTGCGTTCTGCGCCTCAGTTGTCCGCTGTCAGCGGACAATTCGACGCTCACTCCGCGCAAAGTGTTTTCCGCCACGCACATGTCGCGGCAGAAAACAGATCATATTGCTTTCGCGTCCGCGGACGCGAAACTCTGCGAGGCTTTTTGGATATACTGAACACCGCCGTGTATAGCTTATGCACGGCGGTGGTGTTTAAGTACGCGCTTGCTTTTGTTATTTGATTATGTAAACTATATTACGTTTCTTGCATTATGTGAATCTGCGTGCATAGCCGCAGCGGCGGCACAGCTCCTCCGCCGCGTGGCGGCGGGAAAAGCCGTCGTATATTCTCCGGGCGCGTTCGCCGCTCAAAATTTCATCAAGCGTGCTTTCAAAGAGATTGCCGAGGGCGAGATCACCCTCATGGTCAAGACAGCAGGGCACAACAGTCCCGTCGCAGAGGACGCCTATCTGGTCGCGCAGACCGTAGCAGAACAGCCGCTCTCCCCCGTCCGCAGCGCTCATATCCGGCCAGTCGAACTTTTTCCCCGGCTCAAGCCAGACGCGGTCTGCCAGTGCGAAGCTTCCCCGGCTCTCGCGCCACGGTGCGGGAAAATGCTGCCGCAGCAGGCGCTCTATCTCCGCATTCAGGCCGTCAAGCCCGTTCTGGTTCCACAGGCGCAGGACGCACAGCTTCCCGCCGCGCCCGGCGGCGGATGCAAAGTCTGCGCATTGGTTTACATAACTTTTGAGTATTCCGCCCTTGTTCGCCTCGAAGGATTGCAGGGAGATATTCACCTTATGCACGGCCGGGGAGGCAAGCAGCGCGCCGCCGCGCTCACCCAGGAGCGTGCCGTTCGTGGTTATGACCACGCGAAAGCCGAGCGCATCTGCCATGCCGAGCATTGCGGGCAGCGCGTCGTGCACGAGCGGCTCCCCCATGAGATGGAGATAGAGATGATCCGTATACGGCCTGAGCTTTTGCGCAAGCACGGCGAACTCGTCCGTGCTCATGAAGCGCTTTTCCCGCCTTGTGCCGGGGCAGAAGGCGCAGTTCAGATTGCAGACGTTCGTGATCTCAAGATAGGCTTTTTTCAGTTTCATTACCATCAATGATCCAGCCCGGAACACAAGGCTCCGGGCCGGTTACCATTCTCTGTTCAGAACATGCCGGGGAAGCCGGGCAGACCGCCGTTGAGCTTCGCCATGGCCTGACTCGTCTTATCGTCCGCCAGCTTCAGAGCGCCGTTCACCGCGGCAAGGATCATATCCTGAAGCATTTCGACGTCCTCGGGATCGACGACCTCGGGATCGATTTCGATAGACTGGAGCTCACGCGTGCCGACTATCGTGGCCTTGACCGCGCCGCCGCCGGCCGTAAACTCAAATTTTGTGGATTCAAGCTCCTGCTGCATCTTCATGAATTCCTGCTGCATCTTCTGAGCCTGCTTCATCATGTTCATCTGACCGCCGCCGGGATAACCGCCGCGGAATCCGCCTTTTGCCATTTTGTTTATCCTCCAATAAAATTTTTATATAAATCTGACTTCCTTGAACTGCTTTAGCTCGTCCACACTGCGCTTCCCGCCGGAATCGTCCTTAAGCTCCGACAGGATGACGCGCATCTCGCGCCCCGTGACCTGTTTCGCCGCGGCGGCGAACCTGTCAAGCGTCTCCTGCCGGTTGAAGCGCCCGTACACAAAGCCGGGCAGACACTCCAGCCGCAGCACGCCGCCCTCGACAGCGCCGCGCACCTTGGCCGCGTCCTCAAGCACTATCCTTAGATCAGGTGAGAGCTTGGCCTTGACGCGCTCACACACGCCCTGCCACAGCGCCTCGTCCGCGGGCGATATCGCCTCTTCCGGGGTGGCGTACTCCGCCGCCTCATTGTCCGCGGGGGGCGCAAAGGGCGCGTCGTCATCCGACGGCATGGGAGGCATTTCATCCTCCTGCGCGGCAAGGGCCGCCGGGTATTCCTCCGCCGGTGGGGGCGGAGGCGGATAAGCTTCCGCCGGAAGCGTATTTATCACCGCCGCCGAAGCGGGCGCGGCCTTCTCCGTCTGTACCGGCGCGGCGGGAACATAAGCGCCGACACCGGCGCCCGCCGCCTCCAGCCGCGAAACACGGGCGCGGAGGGAGTTGATGTCCTCACCCGTGGTGCTGTCGCACAGGGATATAAGGCAAAGCTCCACCACTGTTTTGGGGTTCTTCGCCTCTCGAAGCTGCGCGGCGTAGCGCTGCACCGTCTCCATGGCGCAGATAAGCTCCTCACGCGTCATGCGCCCGGCAAAGCTCGTGAGCGCGGCAGGGTCGTATCCGCCGCTGACAAGACTTGAAGCACTCTGCGGCGCGACAAGCTGGATGAGTATATCCCGCATGAGGCCGCTGAGCTCCCGGATGAATGTGGCGGGGTCCTTCCCGTCCATCCACAGCGCGGTGAATTCCTCCAGCGCGGCGGCGGCGTCATGCCGCAGGATATGCTCCAGCATGTCGATGATGCGGCGGTTCCCCGCCAGCCCCATCGCGGAATACACGGCCTCAACGTCTATTTTTTCAAAGGCGGAGCACTGATCCAGCAGACTGAGCGCGTCGCGCACGCCGCCTTCCGCCAGCCGCGCGATGAGCCCCGCCGCGTCATGGCTGAGGGCGAAATGCTCCTGCTGGGCGATATACTCAAGATAGCCAGCGATCTGCGGGGCGTCTATGCGGCGGAAGCTGTGCCGCTGGCACCGGGAAAGTATCGTCGCCGGAACTTTTTGAAGCTCCGTCGTGGCGAGGATGAACATGAGGTGCTCCGGCGGCTCCTCCAGTATTTTCAGCAGTGCGTTGAAGGCCGAGGCGGAGAGCATGTGCACCTCGTCGATGATATACACGCGTTTTTTCACCGCCGCGGGGGAGAACACGGCCTCCTCGCGCAGGGCGCGCACGTTGTCAACGCCGTTGTTGGAGGCGGCGTCCATCTCGACGACGTCCAGCACGGAGCCGTCCGCAATGCCGCGGCAGGCGGCGCAATGCCCGCAGGGGTTCCCGTTGACGGGGCTTTCGCAGTTGACGGCCTTTGCGAGGATGCGCGCGCAGGTCGTCTTGCCCGTGCCGCGCGTGCCGATGAAGATATAGGCATGGGAAAGCCGGCCGGACCGGACCTGACTTTTCAGCGTCTCGGTGATATGCTTCTGCCCGACGACCTCGTCAAAGGTCTGCGGCCGCCATTTGCGGTAGAGCGCCTGATACATGCCTTCCCCTCTTCCGTGCAAAAATAGTGACTCTTGACAAGACTGCACACCCAACCTTGAATAATGGACTATGCCCGTTACGCCGGCAGCCGGCTCGAATCCGGCTGCCCTGCGGCACACGGAAAGCACCGCTTAATGCTGCTCGGTTCCCCGCCTGACATGGTTCACGGGTTTCCGTTGCGCGAGACCGGCTCGTCAACGCTGCTTACCGGAGTCAGACGACACATGACAGATCCTATGTTGGGAATTCATTCCTGCTGTAGCGGATTGCAGGTTACAGGGCACCGCTGGCTCCCCAACTAGTGCAGCCTTGTCAAAAGCCGCGAAAATATTATAACTCAAATCGGAGATATAATCAATAAATATTTTCTTTACTTTTCTGAAAAGTGTGTTATAATACTAAAGCTGATAGCACTTGGGCCCGTAGCGCAGCTGGGAGCGCGTTCGGTTCGCATCCGAGAGGTCGAGGGTTCGAATCCCTTCGGGTCCACCACGAAATGCGGCAGTCCATGATACAATGGACTGCCGTACTTTTTATTTTTCTGTCGAAGAAGTCCTTATATCGAGCAGTTTTCCGAGCATGAGGGTGCAAAAATCCTCAATGCTCGGTTTTTGCTTTTTTACCGACGGTGTGCGCGGAAAAACGCACAAAATACTTGACATTTGCGCTTTTAAAGGCGCATTGGAGCTGCCGCAATATATGTCCTCCGCTGCGTCAAGGCGTATTGAAAAGCTTCGTTTTGGACAGAGCAACATACAGAGCCGAGCCGGCGACAACGCCGAATGCGCCCTGAATGCAGTTCATCGGCACGCCGCCTGCCGCCGCTGCACCGTAGCCGAGGATGAGCGCCTCATACGCGAGGTAGCCGAGCACCATGAAGGTCTCGCCTATCACGCCCGCGATGACCGCACGGGCAAGCGCGGACCTGACTATCCTGCAGTTGAGCAGGAACCCGGCCAGCAGAGCCACGATGAATTTTATCACGAACGTGCCCGGAACGTACAGGCCGTAGGCCGCTATAAGGTCGGCAAGAGCCGAGCCGAGTCCGGCCGCCGCCGCGCCCCACCACGGCCCGAGCAGGAACGCCGAAAGCAGAACGACAGCGTCACCTGCGTGGATGTAGCCGCCGATGGGGGTGGGTATGCGGATGACCATCGTTGCAACGCAGCTGAGCGCCGCAAACAGCGCCGCAAACACCAGTTTTTTGATCGTTTCGTCTTTCATAGCTCTTCTCCTTTTTTCAATAGCGCATCAGCGTTTTTCCTATACATTTATTGCACTTGCCCGGCAGCGCAGGGCATTTTCAGAGGCGTTTTGATATTGTACCGATACGTTTATTGCGTCAACCCGACCGGAGGTTGCGGAGGAAACCGGAGCGAGCGGAACGGGCAAGATAAGTTCCCTACACGGGGCAGGCAAACTTTTTGCACTAAATCAGAACAATTTCCCGTGGTGCGAATTGCCACGGTCTTGTCGGAACCGATTTCAACTCGTAGGGGCGACCATCGGTCGCCCGCTGTGCCGGTTTTGCCGGAAGTGACCGGTCGGGACACCTCAATAAACGTATCGGCAGCAGCGTCCGTGCGCCTCTGAAAAAACGACCCCTCAGTCGACTGCGTCGACAGCTCCCCTTACGCAGGGGAGGTTTTTTAGATGCGCATTGAGGATTTTCAAATACGCAAATTACAGGTGCCCGGTTCGGAACAAAGGCATAAACCATAGCATTTCGCACCCGTTAATCCAACGGAAAATTTGCATCGTACTTGCGGGAAGCGGCAGTTTTCCGGTTTTGCCGGCACTCTCGATACCGGGCTGACGCAAAAACCGTATCCGCAGCTGCGTCAAAGCGCCTCTAAAATCCCACCAATTTCGTCGGTTAGATGATATAATCGAACTATAATACATTGTATACGACTTGTCAAGACCTAATATTCAATATTAGATTGTTTTTTTCGCAGGCACAGCCTGCGTCCGCTGTCAGCTGTCTGCTCGTCATTAAAAAAATCTATCTTTTTGGAAATGACCGTGATATAATCGAGGCACAAAGAGATCGGAGGAAAAGCGGAGAATGAAGCTTGACAACAAACGCACTATACTGACAGGCTTTGCGTTCCTGTCCATCTGCGCGTTCTGGCAGATGTATAACAGCATCGTACCTCTTATACTTACAAACACATTCCATCTCAACGAGACGTATTCCGGCGCGATAATGGCGGCCGACAACGTGCTCGCGCTGTTCCTGCTGCCACTGTTCGGCGCGATATCGGACAGGACGAGCACGAAGATCGGAAAGCGCATGCCGTTTATCCTGTTCGGCACGGGGCTTGCGATCATCCTGATGAACCTGCTGCCGATGATAGACAACAGCTATGCCGCAGCACCAAGCAGCTTCAAGACCATATCCTTTGTGGTCGTGCTCGGCCTGCTGCTGGTCGCCATGGGCACCTACCGCTCGCCCGCGGTCGCACTGATGCCGGACATCACGCCCAAGCCCCTGCGCAGCAAGGGCAACGCGATAATAAACCTCATGGGCGCTCTCGGCGGCGTTATCTACCTCGGCGTCGCGGCGGTCATGTACCCCAACAGCAAGGTAGCCGGTCTTGCGCACGTAAACTATCAGCCTCTGTTCATGGTCGTTTCCGCGATCATGTTCATCGCTGTTGCAGTACTGTTTCTGACGATCAAGGAGCCCAGGCTCGTCGCCGAGCAGCAGGAGCTTGAACGGCAGCACCCCGAGTGGAACCTCGCCGAGGACGACGGCAGCGGCAACGAGACCCTGCCCAAGCCCGTAAAGAAAAGTCTCATCTTCCTGCTCTCATCTATCTGCCTGTGGTTTATCGGCTATAACGCGGTGGAAACATGGTTTACCACCTATGTCAGCCAGGTCATGGGTCAGGCGCTGGGCGGCGCGTCGACCTGTCTGCTCATTGCGACCGGCGGCGCTGTCGTCAGCTACATACCCATCGGAATCATCGCCTCCAGGGTCGGCAGAAAGCGCACCATCATGGCCGGCATAATCCTGCTGGCGGCCTGCTTCGGCCTGGGCTATTTCCTGACCACGGCCTACAGCAGCATAAACCTCATCATGTTCATCATCTTCGCGCTTGTCGGTCTTGCGTGGGCGGCGATAAACGTCAACTCCCTGCCGATGGTCGTCGAGATGTGCCGCGGCTCGGATATCGGAAAATTCACCGGCTATTACTACACCTTCTCTATGGTCGCGCAGGTCGTGACCCCGATCGTCGCGGGCTCGCTGATGCGCCATGTGAGCTACACGGTGCTGTTTCCGTATGCCGCGCTGTTTGTCGCGCTCAGCTTTGTTACGATGATCTTCGTAAAGCACGGCGACAACAAGCCCGAGGCCAGGCGCGGACTCGACGCGTTCGAGGATCTCGACGACTGATGAAGATATGCATTTTCGGAGCGTCCGGCCGTGAGCTGGATGAGCGCTACTACGCCGAGGCCGAGACTCTCGGCGAGCTGATAGGCAGCAGAGGCGACTCGATCGTGTTCGGCGGCGGAGCGGAGGGACTCATGGGAGCATGTGCGCACGGCGTGCACCGCACGGGCGGCGGAATCGTCGGCATAGCGCCGCGGTTTTTCGACGAGCCCGGCATCCTGTACGACAGGTGCAGCCGCATGATATTCACCGAGACCATGCGCGAGCGCAAGCAGCTGATGCAGGAAAATTCCGACGCCTGCATCGTCCTGCCCGGCGGCATCGGCACGCTCGAGGAGTTTTTTGAGATACTCACGCTCAAGCAGCTCGGCCGTGACGACCGCGCCATCGTGCTTCTGAACACGCTGGGCGCGCACAACGCGATGATAAAAATGCTCGAGGAGCTCGCCCGTCGTCGATTCATGTCGGAAAGCTGCCTTGAGCTGTATTCCGTCGCCGATACGCCGCATCAGGTAATGGAGCAGCTTGCCTCCTACGTTCCGCGCACCGGCAGCATACGCCGGCTTGAGGATTATAATAAATAGAAGCACGTCGGTGTAGCGTTTGCTACACCGACGCTTTGCGTTTTAGTATAATATAATCTCGCATAATGATGAAAATACAGGGAGGCAGATAAAATGATACGCAGAGTTATTCAGATAGACGAGGATAAATGCAACGGCTGCGGCAGGTGCGTTCACGCCTGTCACGAGGGCGCGATCGGGCTTGTCGGCGGCAAGGCGCGGCTCATGCGCGACGATTACTGCGACGGGCTCGGCGACTGCCTGCCCAACTGCCCGACGGGCGCGATAAGCTTCATAGAGCGCGAGGCGGCGGCATATGACGAGGCTGCGGTCAAGGCCGCGCAGAAGGCCAAAAGGCAGGCGTTCTCCGGCTGCCCCGGCTCTGCCCCGCGGCGCATCGAGACGCACGGGGGCGAGAAAGTCCACGCTCCGGCGCAGCTTTCAAACTGGCCTGTGCAGATACGCCTTGCGCCTGTAAAGGCCGCGTATTTTGACGGCGCGGACCTGCTCGTCGCCGCCGATTGCAGCGCGTATGCCTACGGCAATTTCCACAACGACTTCATCAAGGGGCGCGTGACGCTCGTCGGCTGCCCGAAGCTCGACCCCGTCGATTACGCCGAAAAGCTCGGCGAGATCCTTGCGGCAAACGACATAAAGTCCGTCACCCTGACGCGTATGCAGGTGCCCTGCTGCGGCGGTCTGCAAGCGGCACTGACCCGCGCCGTCGCCGCCGCGGGAAAGAAGCTCCCCCTGCACGTCGTGACGATCTCCAACAGCGGCGAGATTTTAGAGGCGCATTGAGGCACCTACGAATACGGTGATTGCGCTTGCCCGGTATCGAAACTGCCGGCGAAACCGTTTTTGCGCCGCACCGTTGCAGGGAAGAGGCTTGCCCATTCCGCTTTTGAAAGTTTAGTCGGAAATGATTCCAACTCGTAGGGGCGGGCATTGCCCGCCCGCATAGTCGGAAGTAAAATTTAATATGAGTGTAACAAAGAGAGTGCAAACATTGAGTCTGCACTCTCTTTTATGCACCTGCCGAGCAAACCGCAGCAGGCGGGCGGGCAATGCCCGCCCCTACGATATGGATTTCAGTGCCGATGAAAATTCAACATAGGGAAGGGGCAAGCCCATTACCTACAGGGGTGCAGGCAAAGCTTTTGCACTAATATAGAACAACAACTGCGTACAGCGACCCCTCAGTCATTGCTGGCGCAATGACAGCTCCCCTTACGCAGGGGCGCCAAGGTGGTGCGGCAGTGTTGTAGGGTGCGCTGCCTCCCCTGTGTAAGGGGAGGTGGCGTGCTATCATCCGAAGTGCAACCCCATGAAAAAGAGAAGACAACACGCCCT
>URPU01000028.1 GCA_900549865.1 uncultured Eubacteriales bacterium | reverse complement strand
CGGACAACAGAGGCGCAGAACGCAGCGAAGCTTTCTCGAAAAAGTGGCAATGCCAATTTTTCAACAGTCTCCGCCCGGCGCAGCTATGCCGCGCCGGGCGATTTTCTATTTGAAAGGGAGCATGAAATGAAATACAAATGCCTCGTGTTCGATCATGACGACACGGTCGTCAACAGCACGGCCACTATACACCACCCGTGCTTCGTGGAGTATACGAAAACGCGCTACCCCGGAAAGGAGTGCACGCTTGAGCAGTATTTCCTCAAAAACTTCGAGCCCGGCTTTCTCGAATTCTGCCGGGATGAGTACGGCATGAGCGACGCGGACATGCTCGACGAGACGGAATACTGGCGCGCCTACGTCGAAAATCACATCCCGGCCGCGTACCCCGGCATAAAAGAGATTATGACCCGCCACAAGGCGGAGGGCGGGCTGATATGCGTCGTTTCGCATTCGTTTGCCCGCAACATATACCGCGACTATGAGGCCAACGGCCTGCCCGTGCCGGACGCGGTGTACGGCTGGGAGCGCCCGGCGGAGGAGCGCAAGCCAAGCCCCTTCCCGCTGGAGGATATCATGCGCCGCTTCTCACTGACGCCGGACGAGCTTCTCATGATAGACGACCTCAAGCCCGGCTACGACATGGCGGCAAAATGCGGCGTCGCTTTTGCGGCCGTCGGCTGGAGCAGCGACATCCCCCAGATAGAGCGCTTCATGCGCGCCAACTGCCCGAACTACTTCAAGACGGTGGCGCAGCTTGACGAATTCTTAAAATAAATTCTATCCTTTTTGCTCTTTTTGCCGCTTCGTGTTGACACAATGCGTCGAAGTGTAGTATTATATAGCTAACGCTTTAAATAAGCAGCACAGAAAATCGGTAAAAGAGGTAAAAAGGAAGGAAAGAGAAATGGAAAAACGATATGGGCTGCCCACCGCGATAGCTATGGTCATCGGCATAGTCATCGGCTCGGGCGTATTTATCAAGGGCGGCAAGGTGCTGTCTCTCGCCGGGGGCGATATGGGCAAGGCGGTGCTCGTCGTGGCGATCGTGGGCGTGATGTGCATCATATGCTCGCTCGTCTTTGCGGAGCTGGGCGCGCGCTATGAGAAGGTGAACGGCGTCGTGGACTACGCGGAGGTCGCCCTCGGCCCCACCTATGCCTACTATGTCGGCTGGTTCACCACGACGATATACTACCCCTCGCTTGCGGCCACGCTGGCTTTCTTCGCGGCGGTGTTCGCCTGCCCCCTGTTCGGCGTGCAGGCGCTGGACTTTTCTACCGGCGTTATCAGCATGGAGGCCATCGGCCTCGGCGCGGGCTTTCTCATGATAGGCTACGGCATCAACTCGCTCAGCCCGAAGCTTGCGGGCAAGCTCCAGGTCTCAATGACGATAATCAAGCTCATCCCGCTTATACTCATGGGCGTCGTCGGCACGATAGTCGGCCTGACGAACGGCAGCACGGCGACGGTGCTTGCAGAGGGGGCGGCCGCGTCCGCCGAAAACGGCGGCAGCTTCTCCGGCATATTCGCGGGCGTGACGGCCTTTGCCTTCGCGTATGAGGGCTGGATAATTGCGACCTCCATCAACTCAGAGCTGCGCGACGCGAAGAAGAACCTCCCGCTGGCGCTGGTCATCGGCGCGTTCACCTGCACGGTCATATACTGCCTGTACATATTCTCCATGAGCTCTGTCGGCAGCATAGACACGATAATCGGCACGTGGCCCCTTGGGGAAACTCTGCCGAGGATCGCGTTCTCCAACATTTTCGGCAGCGCCGTCGGCACGATAGTATACGTGTTCGTGTGCATCGCCTGCCTCGGCACGATGAACGGCCTTATAATGGGCTCCTGCCGCGGAATGTACGCCATTTCCGCGCGCGGCATGGGGCCGCGCCCGGAGTTTTACGGCGATATCGACGATCAGAACGGCTTCGTCATGAAGTCCAGCATGATTGGCCTCATCCTCGGCGGCTTCTGGTACGCGTGGATAACTATATTGTGGATGCGCGGACCGGACTTCTTCGGCGGCGTGCACGACTGCATGTGGATAGGCTGGGAGCCGGATGAGATATCCATCATCAACCTCTACGCCATGTATATCCCCATGTTCATCGCCCTTATGGTCAAGGGGAAGGAGCTGGGCTTCGTCAAGCGCTATCTTATGCCCTGCCTCGGCCTTGCCTGCTGCCTGTTCATGGTGTACTGCTGCTGGGTCGGCAAGGGGTATCAGCAGGTCTGCGGATATCTGATATTCTTCGCAATAGTCATGTTCATCGGTTATCTCATCAAGGGAAAAGCAAAGCTGTAAGATATTATAAGTCAGGTAAAACCGGCGCGGATGTGTTCCGCGCCGGTTTTTGTGCGCAGTGGGTGAAAAATATATTGAAATATTGCAAATAAAATGGTATATTTTCCATAGTATATACGCTGTAGTTATGCACGAAATTATTAGGAGGAACGAGCATGAAACGAATTCTGTCAATGCTGCTGTGCGCGGCGATGCTCATCAGCCTTGTTCCCGCGGCGTGGGCCGAGGGAGGGGACGGGCAGGAGCTGATCGCGGAGCAGCCGGTGGAGAAACAGGGCGAACAGCCGGTGGAGGAGCCGTATATCCCCCCGGTGGAGGAACCCTCCGCACCGGAGGAGCCGGAAATAACGGAACCGCCCGTCGTTGAACCGACGGCGGAACCCGAGCCGACTGTTGAGCCGGCGCCAACTGCGGAACCGGAAGCGACACCGGGCATTGCCCTTGTGTGCGTGCGCTTCATTATGACTCCGGCGGAGCTGACGGTATTCGTATATAGTGCCGGAGAGCGCGTGCTGCCCAATGAGGACGGCATCTATACCCTCGCGCCGGGCGAGTATACATACACAGCGGAGTGCGAGGGCTACGAGACCCTGCTGGATGTGCCCTTCACCGTGACGGGTGAGGCGGAGTATGCCGAGATAGAGGTCGTCCTCACGGCGGAGGACGACGGCATCGCCATGTACAGCGACGATGTTATAGACACGGAGGAAAAGCTGCGCGCGGCACTGGCGAACGCGCCGGGTGACGGAACATATTATGGTGTGACTCTGGCCGCAAGCATAACACTCACGCAGAATTTGACAATACCGCGTGACTGCAGCGTCTGGGCTTCAAATGGCGCAAATCTCACGGTATCAAGCGGCGTTACGCTGGACGTATATGGAAGTGGACTGAGTGTAACCGCAAACTCGACGATAATGGTGGAGAGCGGCGCGACTATAAATCTGCATATGGTGGAGATTGAGGAGGACAGCTATTACGACTCGACGGTTGACGTACTGGGTGGTGTATTTTGCAATTATGGCACCGTAAACAAAATCATACCTGAATATGTAACGGCTATAGAGAAAGTGTCACTGGGATGGGATAATGTATGCACTGGGGAATACACCGACTATGTTACGGGCATAGACCGCAGCGAGATACGCGTACAGGCCAATCCTAAGTCACAAAGCGATATCCAGCAGCTTTTGACAAAGGGATTCGCAAGTTACCACTTTAATTTGAGGAACGAGCTGACGCTGACGGAGAATATGGAAATACCGTCAAATGTCTACATAGCATTTTTTGACAACACCCTCACGCTTGCCGAAAACGTCACTGTAACTATCGCAAGCGGCGGTTATTTGTTTATGGGAACGAATACCACGCTGCACATAAAGCCGGGCGCGTCAGTCGTGGAAAACGGTACTCTTACTGTCGACGGCACGCTCATAGATGAAAATGACAGCGGCGGCGATGACAGCGGCGTTATAGACACGGAGGAGAAGCTGCGCGCGGCGATAGACAAATTCAACGCCGGTGAATATCAGGGCAGTACAGCCGTCGAGGGCGACATAGTGCTGACAAAGGATCTCACCGTGCCGTATGGCTTCAGATTGTCGCTGATCAGTGGATGCTTTACGGTGCCAGCCGGGGTGACGCTCAACACGTATGAGGCAATCGGCGTTTATAGCAGCATGGGACCGGCTGTAATAGCTGTTGAAAACGGCGGCCAGATCAAGCTGCTTTCCACGGCCATAGATCAGCCCTCAGAGAGTGTATCGTATTACTATCCTAACATCACAGTGACCGGCGGCAGGCTGGTGAATAACGGCGTCATAAGCGGTGAGGCGGGCGTCCGCGCGCCTTCCGTTGTGCTGCAGCTTGTGGAAGACACAGATTACTCCACTGTTGTGACGGGCGTGCCGAACAATGAGATGCAGTTGTGCATATTTGAGGCGACACAGAGCGATATCAAACGCTATATGGCGGAGGGCTTTTTGTGGTACACCTTCTATGGGGACGTGCTGACGCTGACGGAGGATATGGAGATACCAGACGGCATATTTGTTATGTTTGGCGGCAACACGGTGCTCGTTTCCAAAGGCGTCACGCTGACGAACAACGGCACGATGCAGATAAGTAACGGCTGCACGCTGTACCTGAAGAAAGGTGCGGACTTTGTCGATAACGGCTTCACGATAAACGACGGCAAGATCCTGCGCGAAGAGAACGCCGTCAAATCCGGCGTCGGCACGGACGGCCTCGCATGGGAGATCAGCGACGACGGCGTGCTCACCATCAGCGGTTCCGGCCCGATGGCGGACTATGGATGGTTCGGCGATGAAGCCGCGCCGTGGCGCGAATATTACTTTGATATACTATCCGTCGTGATAGAAGAGGGCGTCACCTCCATAGGCAACATGGCGTTTTATGGATGCACAAGGCTGACGCAGCCGGTGGAGATACCCGACAGCGTCACCGGCATCGGCGAGGAGGCATTCAGAGAATGCAAGGCGCTGACCGGCGTGAAGATAGGCAGCGGAGTTTCCTCCATACCCAGAGGTTGTTTTTGGGACTGCCATGCGCTTGCGGACGTGCAGCTTCCGGCCGGGCTTTCCCTTATAGGCGACGGGGCGTTTAGAGAATGCACCTCGCTTGAAAATATCATCCTGCCGGATGGCCTCACGGAGATAGGTGCAAACGCTTTTGGCGGCTGCACAGCGCTGACAGGCATCGCCATTCCCGGCAGTGTGACAAAGATAGATTCACTTGCGTTCTCACTCTGCACGGCGCTGAGCGGAACCGTGACTCTGCCCGCCGCGCTTGAGGATATAGGCTATAATATCTTTGCCTATGCCCCGGTGGATGTGTATTACAACGGCAGCCTTGAAAGCCTTGCGGCACTTTATGAAAACGGGACCTCGACCCAGCCGCGTGCGCCGGTGCCGTTCGGCTTCACCTTCGGCGGCTCATGCGTCCTGCACACGACGGACGGCACATATTATTCGGTCGGCCCCGTATACCGGCTTACCGATAACATAAAGCAGACCGGGCAGGTATTATATAACGGCACGCCGGTCGCGCGCTTTACGCTTAATGAGGGCGGCCTGCTGACCGTCGGCGGCAGCGGAGAGGTTGCAATACCCGACTTCGGCACGGATACCGATACTCCGCCGAGAGTGACGCAGGTCAGCTTTGCGGACGGGATAAGCTATCTGTCGCGCTGGCTCCAGCTTGGCAGCTTTACGAATATGCGGCAGGTGTACATCCCCGCCTCCGTCACGGTCATAGATGCGGCCATATTCCAGAACAGCACACAGCTTGAGGATGTGTACTACGGCGGCAGTGCGGAACAGTGGAAGGCCATATCCATAGGCAGCGACAACGCGCCGCTGCTCAGCGCGCGCATGCACTACGGCGCGGGCGGGGAAGAGCTTGGCGCAATATGCGTCAGCGAGATCAATATCTCCGGCAGCGTCAGCATAGGCGTGAATACGACGGCGCAGTACACGGCAGAAGTCAGCCCGGCAGACGCGTGGGACAAGAGCTTTACATGGAGCGTTATCCCCGGCACGGGCGATGCGAGCATAGATGAAAACGGCCTCCTCACCGCGACGGCGGCCGGTACGGTCACGGTCCGCGCCACGGCGAACGATGAAAACCACGTCACCGGCGAGCTTGACGTGACGATAGTCGAGCGCGCGATAACCGTCACGGGCGCGGAGAAGCTGGCCGGCGGAAAGTCCGCCGTGCTGTCGGCGGCGTATATTCCCGCAGAGCTCAACGGAACCGTGAAATGGAGCCTCGCTGCAGGCGATGATGAGTACGTCACCGTCAAGGCGGGAAAGAACAACACCGTCACCGTCACGGCGAAGGCCGTCACCGAGGCACACGACGTCACCGTCATCGCCTCCGACGCCGCGGGCAATGTGGCGGATACACAGCATGTGATCACGGTCATTCCGGCGGCGACCGGCGTGAATATAAGCCTTGACGGGGAGAACGTCACAGGCAAGACGAGGGTAATAAACCTCAATGCAGAGACAGAGCTGACGCTCAACGCCTCGGCGGCCCCCGCGGGCGCGGAGGGGAACATAGTCTGGACGTCGAGCGATGCAAAGGGCGCTTTTGGCGCATATGTGGACAACGGCGACGGCACGCTGAACGTAATTCTTAGCCCGGCGGCCAAGCTCACCACGATAACCCTCACCGCGACGGACACTGTCAGCCGCAAGAAGGCGACGTTCAGGCTCACCACGACGCGCGTATCCACCGGCCTTGAGATAGAGGGCTATCCCACGGAGCCCGGCGCGCTCGTGCTGGAGAACGCACTGTCCGGCGGGCAGAGCGTGCAGCTCAAGGCGCGCGTGCTTGGCAGCCCCAAGGCGACTGCCGTCACGTGGAGCCTCCCCGCGGAGTATGAGCCTTACGCCACGCTCACCGCGGCAGGAAAGCTAACCGTCAAGGCGGCGACAGAGGCCAGAGAGATAATGGTCATCGCAAAGGCGAAGGACGGCGGCAGCGAGAGCCGCGCGTATATCTGGACGGTGCCCAAGACCAATGCGCTTGTCCTGCTCATCAACGGCGAAGCACTCAGCGGTACGGCGTACAATATTGACCTCAACGGCGGCGCGGACGCGCTGACCATCGGCGCGGTCACGTACCCGGCAGACGCAAAGACGGCCCTTGTATGGACCGTCAGCGACACGAAGAACGTGTATGCGGAATATGACGTCAGCGCAAACGGCGTCAACATATCCGGCTTCAAGGGCAAGACGGGCAGCGTCACCGTCACGGCAAAGGCCACTGACGGCAGCAACAAGACCGCGCGTGTGACGCTCAAGTTCGTCAAATATGCAAACAGCATAGAGATACTGAACGCGCCGGAGGCCATCACCGGCGGCAAGAGCGTGGCGCTAAAGACCAACGTGCAGACGGACAAGACGCTTACGGATAAGGCAGTCGTATGGAGCGTCAGCGCGGCCTCCGCGCCGTATGCAAGCATAAACGCCAGCGGCAGCCTGAAGGCGCAGCCGACGGCGGTGGAGGTGCCGGTCGAGGTCATTGCCACGGTCAAGGCGACGGGCGTAAGCACCTCCAAGATAATAAGGGTGCAGCCGAATCTCAGCCACAGCGTTGACGTGCTTATGAACGGCAGCGTTGTCAACGGCCAGACCGTGAAGGTCACATTGAATGATGCGGTAAGCGTCAGCGCGCGCGTGCAGCCGTCGGACGAGGCCGTTATATGGAAGAGCAGCAGCACCGCGATAGCGGCAGTGGGATCGGACGGCACAGTCGTGCTGAACAAGGCGGGCACGGTCACGCTGACGGCGACCACGGCGGACGGCAAGGCAAAGGGCAGCTTCAAGCTGACGGCCGTAATGAAGCCGGACTATGTCATGGTCACGGGCTATTCGGAGGTAAAGGGCGGAAGCAGGACTAATCTCGGCGCGTTCTTCTACCCCTCAAAGCCGGCCAACAGCCGCGTCATATGGTCGATAGACCCAGCAGACGCAAGCTATGGCAGCATCAGCTCCAGCGGCGTGTTCACCGCGGCGAAGATCACAACGAAGCGCCTGGTCACGCTCACGTGCACCTCCGTTGAATTCCCGGATCTCACGGCGAAGAGGACGATGACTATTGTCCCCGTGGCCAGCAGCCTGAACGTCGAGTATGACGGGCCGACGGTCATAGACGTCGATGATAATGCCGGTGAGATCATATGGCTCAACGCCAAGTGCTATCCCGAAGAGGCCATGCAGACCGTCATGTGGAAGAGCAGCAACACCAATGTGGCGACTGTGAGTGTTATAGGCGGCGTGAAGCTTACCGGCAAGACCGGCGCAGTCACATTCACAGCCTCGACCATTGACGGCAGCCGCAAGAGCGTGAGCGTAAAGCTGACCATCACGCGGAATATGGATACGCTTCTCATAAGCGGCACAGACATGGTCGCCGGCGGGAAGAGCGTGACGTACAAGGCCGTGTGCGATCAGAACGCCACGAACAAGAAGGTCATCTGGAGCCTGTCGGGCGACACGGATTATGCAACGCTCAGCGCGTCCGGCGCGCTCAAGGCAAAGGCCGTGACGGCGCCGAAGTATGTGACCGTAACGGCAACGGCGGCAGACGGCGGCGGCGCGACGGCGAGCATGGACGTCGTGATATACCCGATAGTGACGAAGATAAATATAGTCAACGGCAGCGAGACCGTGACAGGCAAGACGTTGACGATCGGCATGTCCGCGCTTGATACACTGGCGCTCAAGGCGGAGAACGTTCCGGCGCGAAGCTACAAGGGCTGGACGGTGACGAGCAGCAATAAGGCCGTTACGGCGGCGATAGACGCCAGCGGGAATATAAGCGTAAGCCTTGTTTCCGGCGCGGCGTTAAAGGCGAACACCGTCGTCACGATAACGGTCAAGGCCGCAGACGGCAGCAACAAGACCGCGAATGTCAAGCTCAAGCTGACCTGACGCAAAAACAGCAAAATGAAAAAACTATCCCGGCATTCTGCATATGCAGGACGCCGGGAAATGTACAGACCACAACACGGCGGCCCGCTCAGGGCCGCCGTGTCATTTTAAACCTATTAACTATTAGACCTTAAACCTATTATACCTGCGGTTTACTTTTTGAACTTCTCCGCAAGCTCCTTTTTCTTTATCTTTATGCCGCGTTTTATCATGTACGGGAGGAGCTTCTTGTTGCTGTCGAACCTGTCCACCAGATTGGAGCATTCCGGAAGGTCGCGCGAGAGGTGGATGGCGTCGAAGCGGCAGCGCGTCGTGCACACGCCGCAGCCGAGACAGCGGTTGGTATCGACCACGGCCGCGCCGCAGCCGAGGCAGCGGGAGGCCTCCTGCCGGACAAGCTCCTCGGTCAGCTCGCCCTCCGCGCGCGCGGGGGCCTTGAGCTCACTGACGGGGATGGCGACCTTGCTCTTATCCAGCTCGATGAAATCACGCCGGTTGCGGTTGAGCGTGAGGGAGGTCTTGGGTCGCATGAAGCGGTGCATGGATATCGCGGCCTCGCGTCCGGCGGCGATGGCGTCGATAACGTACTTCGGACCAGAGAACACGTCGCCGACGGCAAAGATGTCCTTCTGCGCGGTCTGATAGGTAAGCTCCGCGGCGTCGATCGTTCCGTTTTCGCGGATGACCATGGCCTCAGGTGCGATGCCGCCCAGATCGACCCGCTGGCCTATCGCGGCAATGACGGTGTCGCAGACGATCTCGCCCGCGTCGCACACCAGCGCGCGGACCTTGCCCTCGCCCTCGATGCGCAGGGGCTTATGCTCCGTCTTGAGAACGATGCCCTCGGCCAGCGCCTCGTCTATCTCCTGCCGCTCGGCCTTCATGTCGCTCTCTTTGCGGCGGTAGACCACAGTGACCTCCTCCGCGCCGAGGAGCTTCGCCGTCCTTGCCACGTCCATGGCGACGTTGCCGCCGCCGATGACCGCCACGCGCCTGCCGATGTCGGGCGCCTTGCCCTCGGCCGCGAGATGCAGGAAGTCAACGCCGGAGAGCACGCCCGCAAGCTCCTCGCCGGGGATGCCGAGCTTTGCACCCGCCTGCGCGCCTATCGCAAGGCAGAAGCTTTCATAGCCCTCGTCTCTCAGCGCCTGAATGGTGACGTCGCGGCCTATCTCAACGCCGCAGCGGATCTCAACGCCCATTTCGCGCAGCACGTCTATCTCTGCGTCTATCACGTCGCGGCTGAGCTTATACTCGGGAATGCCGTAGCGCAGCATACCGCCGGGCAGCGGGTTCTTTTCAAACACGGTGGGGTAATAGCCCATCCCGGCAAGGAAGTAGGCGCAGCTAAGCCCGGCCGGGCCTGCGCCGATAACGGCGACCTTGCGCCCTTCAAAGCGCCCGTGCCGCTTCGCGGAGTGTATCTCAGGCACGTATCTCGTCTCGGCGGCGAGATCCTGATCGGCGATGAACTTCTTTATCGCGTCTATGGCGACGGCCTTGTCAACACCGGCGCGCGTGCACGCGTCCTCACAGCGGCGGTTGCAGACGCGGCCGCAGACGGAGGGGAAGGGGTTGTCCTTCTTTATAAGCTCCAGCGCCTCGCGGTAGCGGCCCTCTCCGGCCATCTTTATGTAGCCCTGAATGGCGATGTGCGCGGGGCAGGCTGTCTTGCAGGGGGCCGTGCCCGTGTCGTAGCAGTTCGTGCGCGCGTCGTAGCGGTAGTTCGGGTTCCATTTCTCCTTCGGCCACGGCGTCTCGTCGGGCAGCTCCTGCTTGGGATAGCATACCTCGCCCTCGGTGGTGCACAGCTTCTGGCCGAGCTTGACCGCGCTGGCCGGGCACACCTCAACGCACTTGCCGCAGGCGACGCAGTTTTCCTTGTCCACATGCGCCACATATGCCGAGCGGGAGAGGTTCGGCGTGTTGAAAAACTGGCTGGAGCGCAGCGCAAGACAGCTTCCCACGCCGCAGTTGCATATGCCGAGGATATGCTCCGGCCCGTCAAGGTTCGTGATCTGGTGCACGCAGCCCATCTCCTCGGCCTTATAGATTATCTCCATGGCCTCGTCATAGGTGATGTAGCGGCCGCGGCCCGTCTCCACGCTGTAGCGCGCCATATCGCCGACGGCAAGGCACATATCCTCCGGATCCTCTCCGTCGCCCTCGTCCAGGACCTCCTTGGACATGCGGCACACGCAGGGCAGAGCGGCGAAGGTCGTGTATTTCTTCAGCCAGTATGAAAGATGCTCGCTGTCCACGGACTCCGCCTTGGCGGGGATGGCCTGCTCCACGGGGATGACGTGCATCGCCATGCCAGCGCCGCCGGGAGGCACCATCTGCGTCAGACCGGAAAGCGGCTGAAACGCCATGCGGTCAAACAGCATTATGGCCTCCGGCGTTTTTTCCACCATGGACTTCTTCATGCCCATGTATTCGCCGCTGCCGACGATGAAGGGCGGCAGGGAATACATCCTGTCCTCCACAGTGCCCTTGCCGTCGCCGCCGGGCCATTTATACTCCACGACACCGACCTGCGCCAGCTCCTCCAGCAGCTCCATCAGCCGCTTGGGCTCCTTCCCGGTCATCTTATGCATCTGCGCGAAGGTGTATATCTTGTGCACCTTCATCGTCAGCGCCACCTCGGCCATCTCATCCGTCACCCACGGTGCGAGGCCATAGTACTCCGCGTCGCTCGTCTTGATCTCCTTGACGAACTTCCTGTCTGTGATGTGCAGCCCCAGCTTCTGAATAAGCGGTCTCGGCACCTCGTCGAATTTGACGCCGAACATCGTGTCCGGATGCATTCCGTCCACCCATTTTGCATATTCCGCATCCCACATCTTGTCGCCCGGTTTGCTGAACATTTGCGTGCTCGCCTCCTTGAATATATTTTTCCATCCTTATTTGCGTGTGCATTGCACAATGCTGATAGTAAAAGAATACCACCTATATGTTAAAAATGCAACAAATATTTGCCCGTGTGGCTGTGCCACGGCGGGATGTGTGCGCGCAGGGCCGGGATATATTTGAAAATTCGGTTAAAAATTCCCCATGCAGGGTGAGAGCTGTTGAAATTACGGCATAATGTGTTATAATATCTCATTATGAAATATTTTGCGTTCTGGAGGCGTATATATAATGGCTAAAAAGCAGTTCAAGGCGGAGTCGAAGCGGCTTCTCGACCTGATGATCAATTCTATCTATACCAACAAGGAGATATTCCTCAGAGAGATCATTTCCAACGCGTCTGACGCGATAGACAAGCTGTGCTATCTTTCGCTGACGGATGAGAACGTCGGGCTGAACAGGGACGATTTCCGCATAGACATCATTGTGGATAAGGACGCGCGCACCGTCACCGTGCGCGACAACGGCATCGGCATGACCGCGGAGGAGGCGGAAAGCAACCTCGGCGTTATCGCAAAGAGCGGCTCTCTCAAGTTCAAGGGCGAGATGGACGAGGCCAAGGGCGAGGCGGAGGATATCTCCATAATCGGCCAGTTCGGCGTCGGCTTCTACTCGGCCTTCATGGTCGCGGATGAGGTCACGGTGCTCACGCGCAAATACGGCGAGGAGCAGGGCGTGAAGTGGACGAGCCGCGGCGCGGACGGCTATACCGTGACGGAGTGCGAAAAGGACAGCATCGGCACGGACGTCATCATGCACATAAAGCCCGACACCGATGAGGAGATATACGGCACCTACCTCGAGGTGTGGAAGCTCAAGGCGCTGGTGAAGAAATACTCCGACTATGTGCGCTGGCCGATAAAGATGGATATCGACCATCAGGAGCGCTATGAGACCGGCGAGAAGAACGACGACGGCAGCCCCAAGTACGAATACAAAATGGTCACGGAGAACGAGACCATCAACAGCATGATCCCCATCTGGCAGCGCAGCAAGAGCGAGGTCACGGATGACGACTGCATCGCGTTTTATAAGGAGAAGAACCGCGAGCGCAAGGATCCCTGCGCGCTGGTGCGCATAAACGCCGAGGGCGCGGTGAGCTATAAGGCGCTGCTGTTCATCCCCGGCGAGGAGAACGAGAACGCCTTCGTCGGCGACAACAAGGGCGGCATCACGCTGTATTCAAACGGTGTGATGATAATGGAAAAGTGCGACAAGCTCGTGCACGATTACTTTGAGTTTGTCAAGGGCGTCGTGGATTCGCCCGACCTCTCGCTCAATATTTCCAGGGAAATACTCCAGCATGACAGACAGCTTCGCATAATCGGGCAGAATCTTGAAAAGCGCATAAAGGGCGAGCTTGAAAAGCTCATGCGCGACGACCGGCCCAAGTATGAGGAGTTCTACAAGAACTTCGGCGTGCATCTCAAGTGCGGCGTGTGCGACGAGTACGGCCGCTACAAGGACTTCCTGCGCGACCTGCTGATCTTCTACACCTCTGAGGACAGGCAGATCACCCTCAAGGAATACGTGGAGAACATGCCAGAAAGCCAGAAGGCGATATACTTCGCCTCCTCCGACTCCGTCAGACACGCGATGAGCCTGCCCCAGTGCAAGGAGGTCAAGAACCGCGGCTATGAGCTTATCTACCTCACAAGCCCGCTGGACGAGATGGTGCTGGAGGCGCTGCGCGATCAGGACGGCAAGATATTCTGCAACGTCGTAACGGACGACCTCGGCTTCGACACCGAGGAGGACAAGAAGGCCGCCGAGGAGCGCGACGTGGAGAACAAGGACTTCCTCGACTTCGTCAAGACCGCCGTGGGCGGCGATATCACCAAGGTGAAGCTGTCCAACAAGCTGGCGGACATGCCCTGCGCCCTGACGACTGAGGGCGGCATCACGCTGGAGATGGAGAAGTACTTCCGCCGCGGGCCGAGTGAGGAAATGCGCAAGGTGCGCGCCAACCGCGTGCTGGAGCTGAACATGGACAACAGCGCCGTGAAGGCCCTCAAGGAGGCCTATACGACCGACACCGCGCGCGCGGAGCATCTTGCGAAGGTGCTGGCCACGCTGGCGGAGATGATGGCCGGCGTCGAGGTGGAGGATCCCGCGGACTTCGTCAAGCTCGTCAGTGAGCTGTTCTGAGCATAGATACATTCAATTCGGAGAAACTAGTTTATGAAAAACCGGCTCGGGATATATATCCATATACCGTTCTGCGCCAGCAAATGCTCATACTGCGACTTTTACTCTCTCGCCAACTGTGAGCATATGATGCCCGATTATCAGGACGCGCTGCTTGCCCATATCGATGAATCCTCGGGCGCGATAAAGAACTACGAGGTCGATTCCGTCTATTTCGGCGGCGGCACGCCCAGCTTCTACGGGGCGGACAGGCTGATCGACATATTCAACGCGCTCAAGCTCAACGGCAACGTGCGCATGGACGCCGAGGTCACTGTGGAGTGCAATCCCGACAGCATGAGCCTTGCGATGCTGAAGCAGCTCCGGCAGGAGGGCGTCAACCGCCTTTCCATCGGCGTGCAGGCGTCGAACAACGATTTGCTGAAGCTCATCGGCCGGCGGCACAATTTCCAGCAGGCCGTGCGCGCGGTGCATGACGCGCGCCGCGCCGGGTTCGACAACGTCAGCATAGACCTGATGTACGGTCTGCCCAGCCAGACGAAGAGCGACTGGGCGGACACGCTTGCCCGCATAATAGAGCTGCACCCGGAGCATATATCATGCTACGGCCTCAAGCTTGAGCCGGGCACGCGGATGTATAAGGAATACAAGGACTCCGTCATCATGCCAGACGACGACGAACAGGCGGACATGTACTCCTACGCGGCGGAAATGCTCAAGCGCTACGGCTACATGCACTACGAGGTGTCCAACTTCTGCGCGCCGGGCTTCGAGTCGCGCCACAACATGAAGTACTGGAGCCTCGGCGATTACATGGGCTTCGGCCCCGGCGCGCATTCAAGCGTGGGCAACCTGCGCTACAGCTATGTGCGCGACCTCAAGCAGTATATCGCGGCGGTGTACAGGAACACCACGCTTGTGGACGAATACAAGAATATAGACCCGCTGGAGCGCGCGGTGGAGTACGTCATGCTTGCCATGCGCACCTCGCGCGGGATATCCGAGCATGACTACAGGCTGCGCTGTCAGTGCGACTGGCGGCCGATAGAAAAGGCGCTGAAGGCCTTTGAGGGCAAGGGCTGGGCGGAGCGCGCCGGAGAGCGCTGGCATTTCACGGTGCCGGGCTTCCTCATTTCAAACCAGCTCATCGGCATTCTGCTGGAGGTACAGGCGACGGGCCGCCTTGAGGGCACGCCGTGGCTGACGGAGGCCGAAAATAAGCGCCCCGAGCCGCAGATAGACCTGCCCATGGGCGAGGATGAGCTTTTCGCCCAGATGTACGAGGAGCATACCGGAAGGTAGACACGCCGCGTTTACGCCGCGGCGAAAGCATAACGAGGGTACGCATTTGAGAGAAAAATCAAAGAAAACAAACAGCGAATATGTCAGCCGCCACGCCGCCCCGGACAAAAGCGGCGGCGCGAAGCGCGCGGCGCGCAGCAAGCGCGATAGCGCGCGTGACGACGAGGCGCGCCTGCCGAAGATGCAGACGGCGGAGATACAGGAGCCTGACGGCGCCGCGCGCGAGGAAGAGGCCGCAAAGCGCGCCGCCGCGCGCCGCGACAGGGGCCGCCGCGTTAAAATAGCGCTGACGATAGTGATATGCATAGTGCTGCTTCTGGCGGGGGCGGCGACCGTCGGGGGATACATGGTCACCTCCGGCACGGCGAACCTGCCGAACGTCTATGTGGGCGGCATTTACGTCGGCGGCATGGACAAGGCGGCCTCCGCCGCCGCGCTCGAGGCGAGCGGCTGGGATGAACAGGCCGCCGTCGCGCTCAAGGTGCGGCTTATGGACAAGGTCACGTTCAAGATAGGCCAGTACGCCTCCGGCGCGAAGCATACGATAGACGAGGCCTGCGAGGCGGCATACGCCTACGGCCACGGGGACAACTGGTATCTAAACCTTGCTGAATACCTCAAGAGCCTTGTGTTCCCGGTGGAGATAAACGACGGCAGCATAAGCTACAACAGGGATTATATCCGCCGTCAGGCGCTCATGGGCATAGACAAGCTCAACGACGCCCTCGGCAGCGGCGATTACGAGATAGACAAGGAAAAGTCTGTGCTGCGCATGGTGAAGGGCGCGGGACAGCTCAGCTTCGACACGGAGGATATGGTGGATGAGATCATCGGCGCGCTTGCGTCGGGGCAGACGCGGCTGAGCTATGACCGCCTTGCCAAGGAGCCGGACATGCCGGACTTTCAGGCCATCCATGATAAGCTCGCGGCAGAGCCGAAGGATGCGTACTTTACCGACGACAACACCTTCACCGTTGTGGACGACGTGGAGGGCTGCGAGTTCTCCGTGGACGACGCGAAGAGCATATGGACAGCGGTGGACAACGCCGCCGTGGTGGAGATCCCCATCGCGCTCACCTATCCGGAGGTGACGGGCGACTATCTGCGCGGGCTGCTGTTCCGCGACAAGCTCGGCGGGATGACCACGTATTTCAAAAACAGCAACGACAACCGCATAAGCAATATAAAGCTTGCCTCCAGCAAGATAAACGGCATCATCCTCTACCCCGGCGACGTGTTTTCGTATAACGAGACGCTTGGCCAGCGCACGGAGGAGGCCGGGTTCAAGATGGCGGGCGCGTACTCGAACGGCGAGGTCGTGGAGGAGCTGGGCGGCGGCATATGCCAGGTGTCGTCCACGCTGTACAGCGCGATGCTGTATTCCTACAGGGTCAACACCGTCACAAGAAGCCCGCACTATTTCCCCGTGGACTATCTTGAGAAGGGCTATGACGCGACGGTCAGCTGGCCAAGCCCCGACTTCAAGTTCAGAAACGACAGCGATTACCCCATCCGCATCGCCGCCTACTGCGATGAGTATGAGCGCAGCCTCACGGTGGAGATATGGGGCACGAACCTTGACGGAACGTATATAGAGCTGCGCAAGGACACGTACTCCTATAATAACGACCGCTACCCATGGATAATGGAGGGCTACGGCGTGCAGATGCACAGGCTGGTGTTTGACGCGAACGGTATGCAGATAGACCAGATAGACGAGGTGTATGACGTTTATCATACCCACGAGGCGACCGACCAGATAAAGGCGCTGGACGCGGCGGCAGCGGCGCAGACCGCGGCCGACGGCTTCGGCAACTTCCAAGTCGGCTGAAAACAGAAAATATATAGCCCCGGCTATATTGAGAAAGGGAGAAAAGACCATGGAAAAGAAGACATTCTATATCACGACTCCGATATACTATCCGTCGGACAAACTGCATATAGGCCACACCTACTGCACCGTCGCCACGGACGCGATAGCGCGCTATAAGCGCCTGCGCGGCTATGACGTGATGTTCCTCACCGGCACGGACGAGCACGGCCAGAAGATAGAGGAAAAAGCCAAGGCCGCGGGTGTGACGCCGCAGGAGTTCGTGGACAGGATAGTCACCGGCGAAAACGGCATCCTCGACCTGTGGAAGCTGATGAACATCTCAAACGACCGTTTCATCCGCACCACTGACGATTACCATGTCGAGGCCGTGCAGCGCATCTTCAAAAAGATGTACGACAATGGCGACATATACAAGGGCGCGTACAAGGGCAAATACTGCACCCCCTGCGAAAGCTTCTGGACGGAGAGCCAGCTTGTTGACGGCAAGTGCCCCGACTGCGGGCGCGAAGTGCACGACGCGGAGGAGGAGGCGTATTTCTTCCGCCTTTCCAAGTACGCAAAGCCCGTGCAGGAGCTGCTGGAATCCGGCACCTTCCTCACGCCGCCCTCCCGCGTGAACGAAATGATAAACAACTTCATCAAGCCCGGCCTTGAGGATCTGTGCGTGTCGCGCACGAGCTTCAGCTGGGGCATTCCCGTGGACTTCGATCCGGATCATGTGGTGTACGTGTGGGTCGATGCGCTGACCAACTATATCACCGCCCTCGGCTGCTGCAACGAGAAGTACTCCGACTTTGAAAAATACTGGCCGGCAGACGTGCACATCGTCGGCAAGGAGATAGTCCGCTTCCACTCCATCATCTGGCCCGCGATACTTATGAGCCTCGGCCTGCCGCTTCCCAAGCGCGTTTACGGGCACGGCTGGCTCGTCATCGACGGCGGCAAGATGTCCAAGTCCAAGGGCAACGTCGTCGATCCCTACCTGCTGGCGAAGGAGTTCGGCGTGGACGCGCTGCGCTTCTTCCTGCTGCGCACCTTCCCGTTCGGCTCTGACGGCAACTTCTCCAATGAGCTGCTCATCAGCACGATAAACACTGACCTTGCAAACGATCTGGGCAACCTCGTCTCCCGCACGACCGCCATGGTTGAAAAGTACTTCGGCGGAAAGCTCATCGCCGAGCGCGAGACGGACCCCATGGACGACGAGCTTCTCGCCCTCATCAAGACCACGGGCGAGGCCTATGCAAAGCAGATGGACGAGTTCCAGCTCCACCTGGCGCTTGAAGAGGTGTTCAAGCTCATTCAGCGCGCCAATAAGTACATCGACGAGACTGCGCCCTGGGTCCTCGCCCGCGACGAGGCGAAGAAGGCGCGGCTTGCCACGGTCATGTATAACCTCCTTGAGGCGCTTCGCGTTTCCCTTATCATGCTGACGCCGTTCATGCCGGAAAGCTGCGAAAAGGCCTTTGCGCAGATCGGCGCGGGCGCGGAGCATATCACGTGGGACAAGGCCTGCGAATACGGCGTGCTTCCGGCAGAGGTGTGCGTGCACAAGGGTGAGACCCTTTTCCCGCGCATCGACGCGGCGAAGATGCTGGAGGAGCTTGAAAAGCTCGAAAAGGCGGCGAAGGGGCCGCAGGTGAAGGTCAACCCCGTCCTGCCCGATGTCAGCATCGACGAGTTTGCAAAGTGCGACATGCGCGTATGCAAGGTGCTCGCGTGCGAGGCCGTGAAGAAGTCCGAAAAGCTGCTGAAATTCACGCTGGACGACGGCAGCGGCACTGAGCGCACCATCCTCTCCGGCATACACAAGTACTATGAGCCGGAGCAGCTCGTCGGCAAAACGGTCGTGGCTATCCTCAACCTCCCGCCGCGCAAGATGATGGGGCAGATGTCCAACGGCATGCTCCTGTCCGCCGTGCGCGAGGTGGACGGCAAGGAAGAGCTGCATCTTCTCATGCTGGATGACAGCGTGCCCGCCGGCGCGCAGCTTTGCTGATAAGAAAACCGCTATGCCTCCCGGACGCGATCCGGGAGGCATTTCAGATATGGAGGGCATTATATGAACGGAAAGCTGCTGGACTGGGCGGTGGAGCTGCAGGCTCTCGCGCAGGCGGGGCTTTATTACAGCCGCGACCGCTTTGATATCGAGCGCTTTGAGCGCATCCGCGATATAGCCGCGGAAATGCTCAGCGAGAAGAGCGGCCTGCCGATAGAGCATGTGCGGGAGCTCTTCTGCGGCGAGACGGGCTATCAGACGCCGAAGCTGGACACGCGCGCGGCGATATTCGACGGCGCGGGCAGGATACTGCTCGTGCATGAGCGCGGCGGGAAGTGGTCGCTTCCGGGCGGCTGGGTGGACGTGAACACCTCCGTGGGCGAAAGCGCCGTGAAGGAGGTGCGCGAGGAGGCCGGGCTTGACGCCGTGGTGCAGCGCCTGATAGCCGTGCAGGACAGGGAAAGGCACAACGCCCCGCGCTACGCCTACAAGGTGTGCAAGGTGTTCGTTCTGTGCACGGTCACGGGCGGGCGGTTCCGGGAAAATTCCGAGACGACCGAAAGCGCGTACTTCCCGCCCGATGCCCTGCCGGAGCTTGCCATGGAGAAAAACACGCCGGAGCAGGTGCAGATGTGCTTCGACGCGTACAGTGACCCGGATTGGAAAACGGTTCTTGAGTGAGCGGGGGGAGTGCAGCTTTGTACTCCGGCGGCGTTTTCCCCCTTTATTACGGCGCTTATTTGTGTTATACTGACAATACATAGAACGTAGTCACATGGCACACAGTCACAGGAGAGGAGCGGCATATGAATACTGACAGGATATATCCGGCTTCATTCACGCGGCACGATCAGGCTCTCTTCCATGAGGGCAGGCACTACTCATGCTATAAGAAAATGGGCGCGCATATCCGCCGGGAAAACGGCGTGTCGGGCGTGCGCTTCTGCCTGTGGGCGCCGAACGCGCAGCGCGTGGCCGTGATATGCTCGCGCACGGGCTGGGACGAGGGGCGCGGCGAAATGACGCTGACGGACGCAGGCATGTGGGAGGCGTTTATCCCCGGCGTGCGCGCGGGCGACGTGTACCGCTACGTCGTCACGGGGGCGGACGGCGTCAAGCGCTATAAGTCTGACCCCTTCGCCTTCCGCAGTGAGCTTCGCCCGGCCAACGGCTCTGTCGTCTGCCCGCTGAGCGGGTATACATGGCATGACGCCGCCGCGCGCGGCGCATTCGCGCGCACCGGCGCGCTGGAAAAGCCGATGGCCATATATGAGGTGCACCTCGGCTCGTGGAAGAAGGACTATTCCCTGAATGAGGACGGCTTTCTCAATTACCGCCGCCTTGCCGACGAGCTGGCCGAATACGTCCTGTACATGGGCTATACGCATGTGGAGCTTATCGGCATATGCGAGTACCCGTTCGACGGGTCATGGGGCTATCAGGTGACGGGCTATTTCTCCCCGACGAGCCGCCACGGCACGCCGAACGACCTGCGCTATTTCGTGGACAAGATGCATGAAAACGGCATCGGCGTCATTCTCGACTGGGTCCCGGCGCACTTCCCGAAGGACAGCTTCGGCCTTGAAAGCTTCGACGGCACGGCGCTGTACGAGTCGGCAGACCCGCTTCTCGCGGAATATCCGGAGTGGGGCACGAAGGCCTTTGACCACAGCAAGGGCGAGGTGAGGAGCTTCCTCATCGCAAGCGCGTTTTACTGGGTGAAGGAATTCCACATCGACGCCCTGCGCGTTGACGCGGTGGCGGCCATGCTGTATACGAGCTTCGGCCGGCAGAGCTGGCGGCCGAACAGGTTCGGCGGAACGGAGAATCTGGAGAGCACCGAATTTTTAAAGCAGCTCAACTCCGCCGTGACGAAAAAGACGGGGGCATACCTCATCGCGGAGGATTCATCCATCCTGCCCGGCGTGACAGAGACGGTGGACAAGGGCGGCCTCGGCTTCATGTTCAAGTGGAACATGGGCTGGATGAATGACACGCTGAAATACATAAAGGAGGACCCGCTTTACCGCCACTGGCTGCACGGGAAGCTTACGCACACGGCGGACTACGCCTTCACGGAAAATTACGTGCTGGTGCTCAGCCATGACGAGGTCGTGCACCTGAAAAAGCCGATGCTGGGCAAGGCGCCCGGCGGGATAGAGGATCAGCTTGCCACGCTGAAAACGCTGTACACCTTCCAGTTCACCCATCCGGGGAAGAAGCTGCTGTTCATGGGGCAGGACTTTGCCGAGGACAGAGAGTGGGATGAAAAGCGCGAGATAAACTGGGCGCTTGCGGACGATTTCGGCCATAGAGACGTGATGCAGTGCGTGCGCAACCTTATAGGGATATATAAGATGTACCCCTGCCTGCACTCCGACTCGCGCGACCCCGTGACCTTCGAGTGGGTCAACAGCACAGACTCCGACAGGAATATAATCTCCTTCATCCGCCGCAATCCGTGGAACTATGACGGCGCGGTGCTGGTGGTGTGCTCCTTCTCGCCGGTGCAGTACAACGGCTATCGCTGCGGCGTGCCGGAGGCCGGGCTTTATAAGCGCATGTTCAGCACCTATGACAGTCTGCCCGGAAGCGGCGGGCCGGGTGAGAGGGATATCCCGCCCCTCACGGCTCAGCACAGCGAGTGCGACGGGCGGGAGTACAGCATAAGCTACGACCTGCGCCCGTTCGAGTCGGTGATAATAGAGCTGCCGCGGAACGCGAAATGAAACACGCAGTCCGCCGGTGCATACAGCACCGGCGGCTTTCCTATACCCGCGCCGGGAAAAAATATCAAAAAGCTTCTTTTCTTGCCGCGGCTTTTATTGTATAATCAGCTTGTCAAAAAAGTCCGTGAGACTTTTTTGACTGCGCTTATCCGCCGGGCATTTTGAAAGCGTTCAAAATGCCGCTTCGCCCGAAAGCCTTGACATATCAAGTCTTTCTGCGGCGGTTTATCCAATTTGAGGCGGGCCTTGCCCCCTCAAGCTCCCCTGCTGCTCTGTTTTTTACATTGCAATATGAGTTCTTTGACAGTCTCATTGTATAATACCGTGTGTGTCCTTGTCAATCGAGGGTACCGCTGGCCATTCATATAAAGAAGGGGATGGAGCGATGTTTGAACCGAAAAAATATTGCCCGCCGGAGCTTACCCGGCCGTGCTTCACCGCCGCGCCGGACGCGCAGTATGCGCCCGCGCCGCGAGACGGCGTCGCCCCGGCCAATTTCCACTCCACAAGCGTGTTCCCGGAATACTTCAAGCTGGACGGACAGTGGCTGCTTGCCGGGGAGAGCCGGATGGACTGCGCCGCCGTTTATGAGGACGGGCGCATCGCCGTGAAGGAGCTGCGCAATCTGCGCCGCGGTGACAAGGTCATACTCGGCCGCACGGAGGACGCAAGCGAGGGAATATACGTCCACGCGGACTGCTTCGGCGCGCCGCAGAGGAATGAGGACGCTTTCGCCTTCCGCGGAAACCGCACGCGCGAAACGGCCTTTTCCCGCGATTATGATGAGCTTATCTCGCTGCTGCGCTATGAGCGTGAGCATGGGAAGATAGTGTGGGTCGCGGGTCCGGCGCTGGCCTTTGACGAGGACGCGCGCCGCGCAATGGCCGCGCTGATAGACGCGGGCTATGTCCACGCGCTTCTGGCGGGGAACGCGCTGGCGACGCACGACCTTGAGGCGGCGTGGCTGCACACGGCCCTCGGGCAGGACATATACACCCAGCGCACCGTGCACAACGGGCACTGCAACCACCTTGACCTTATAAACGCCGTGCGCGAATGCGGCAGCGTGGCGCAGTTCATCGCGCGCGAGCATATAGACAACGGCATCATCTACAGCTGCAAGAAAAACGGCGTGCCGTATGTGCTGGGCGGCTCGATAAGGGACGACGGGCCGCTTCCGCCGGTGTATGCGGATGTGTACGCCGCGCAGGACGCCATGCGCGCGCAGATACGCGGCGCGACGACGGTCATCTGCCTTGCCACGATGCTGCACTCCATCGCGGTGGGGAATATGACCCCGGCCTACCGCGTGATGAAGGACGGCGGCATAAGGCCGGTGTACTTCTACTGCGTGGACGTCTCGGAATTCACGATAAACAAGCTTGCCGACAGGGGCAGCCTGACGGCGCGCGGCATAGTCACGAACGTGCAGGACTTCGTCGTGACGCTGCAAAAGGGCCTTGGCCTCTGACGCCGGGGCGAAATATGGAGGGAAGATATGAATATTCCGCTTAGTGATTTTGAAAAGGCCGCGGGGCGCATAAAGGGAATAGTGCACCGCACGGAGCTGGACCATTCCACGACGTTTTCCCGCATGACCGGGGGCGAGATATACCTCAAGTGCGAAAACCGGCAGAAGACCGGCGCGTTCAAGCTGCGCGGGGCAAGCAACAAGATCGCCTCCATGATAGAGCGCGGCGAGCACTGCGCCGTTGTGGCGTCCTCGGCCGGAAACCACGCGCAGGGCGTGGCATACGCCGCGGCCATGTTCGGCATCAAAGCGACCATCGTCATGCCGGAGGCCGCGCCCATCGCCAAGGTGCAGGCCACGGAGGGCTACGGCGCGCGCGTGGTGCTTGCCGGAAGCTGCTATGACGACGCGTATGCAGAGGCCTGCCGCATCTGCCGGGAGGAGGGGGCAAAGTTCCTGCACCCGTATAACGACGTGGAGGTCATCACCGGGCAGGGCACGCTCTCGCTTGAGATACTTGAGCAGCTTCCCGAGGCGGATATAATAATCGTTCCCGCGGGCGGCGGCGGGCTTCTTGCGGGCGTGGCCGCGGCGGCAAAGCAGATAAAGCCGGATGTGAAGGTCTACGGCGTGCAGGCCGAGGGGTCTGACGCCATCGCACGCAGCTACCGCGCGGGAAAGCTCGTCACGACGGAGTCGGCATCCACCATTGCAGACGGCATCGCCGTCAAGGCGCCGGGCGATATAACGGTCGATCTTATAAACCGCTGGGCGGACGGCGTCGTCACCGTGTCCGACCTTGAGATATCCGACGCCATACTCCAGCTTATGGAGCGCTGCAAGCAGATAGTGGAGCCGGCGGGCGCGACGCCGCTGGCTGCCGTGCTGTCCGGGAAGATAGACGCGGCGGGGAAGAACGTGGTGTGCGTGCTCTCCGGCGGCAATATCGACGTCAGCTTCATCCAGTGCATTATCGAGCAGGGCCTTGTCGCGCGCCACAGGCGCATAAAATTCACCGTCACCCTGCTTGACAGACCCGGCAGCCTTGCGCGGATGCTGGACATAATCGCGGCTGAGCGCGCGAACATCCTCAAGGTCGAGCATGATAAGCTGAGTCTCGGCCTCAACCCGAATGAGACGACGGTGCACGTCGCGTGCGAGGTCGGCGGAGAGGCGCACGGCAGGGCGGTGCTCGAAGGGCTGCGCCAGCGCGGCTACAAGGTGCACGAGCAGTAATACATGATCCGCGATATTACTAAAGGCAGATGCAAACGCATCTGCCTTTAAGCAGTATGTCAAAAAAGCCTCGCAGAGTTTCGCGTCCGCAGACGCGAAAGCAATAT
>URPU01000027.1 GCA_900549865.1 uncultured Eubacteriales bacterium | reverse complement strand
GCACCACCGCGTACACCAGCATCCTGTAATCGTCGAAGCCGCGCAGCGCCTCCGGAAGTATCGTCAGCACCGCCGCGGACACGATGGAGCCCCAGATGTTGCCCAGTCCGCCCAGCACCACGAACACCAGCACGAGGATGGATGTGTTGAAGTCAAATTTCGTCGAGGTGAGGTTTGAAAAATTCAGCCCGTACAGCGCACCTGCCGCGCCCGCCTGCGCCGCCGACGTGACGAAGGCCATGAGCTTGTACTTCGTGATGTTTATGCCGACGGACTCCGCGGCGATGCGGTTGTCGCGCAGCGCCATGATGGCCCGTCCGGAGCGGCTGTGGATGAGGTTGAACACGATGACGAGCGTCAGCATGATGAGGATGAAGCCCGCCGTGAAGCTTGCGATGGTCTGCGTGCCCGTCGCGCCCTGCGCGCCCTTGATTATCACCTTGCCCGTTTCGGAAAGACCGAGGTCGTTCACGCTCTTCGCGCCGGAGGCGTTGAAGATGATGTGCAGGCCGTTCTCGTCGCGGCCGACGATAAGGCAGTTTATAAGCTCCTTGATGATCTCGCCCGCGGCCAGCGTCACTATCGCCAGATAGTCGCCGCGCAGCCGCAGCACCGGCATGCCCACAATAAACCCGGCCATGGCGGCGAATACCGCGCCCACGACGAGCGCCAGCACCAGCCGCACCGCAGCGGAGGGAACGGCGCTTTGCAGGCTCATTGCCGTTATAACGCCGGAAAAAGCGCCGATGCTCATAAAGCCCGCGTGTCCAAGGCTCAGCTCGCCCAGAATGCCGACCGTCAGGTTCAGCGACACGGCCATCACGATGTAGCAGCATATCGGCACCAGCTGCCCCGTCAGCGAACGGGTCAGCATACCGTTGCTCTTAAGGACTGTCAGCACAATAAAGGCCAGTGTGACGCCCAGATATGTCGCAAAATCGACCTTTGTGGATTTTTTCAGCTTTTTCATGTTCGTCACCTCAGACCTTCTCCGGCACGTATTTGCCCAGAAGCCCCGCAGGACGCACCAGTAGCGTCACGATGAGCACGGCGAATACTATGGAGTTTGCAAGCTGTGTGGAGATATACGCCTTTGCCATCGACTCGATTATGCCCAGCAGTATCCCGCCGAGGAATGCGCCGGGGATGGAGCCTATCCCGCCGAAAACCGCGGCCGTGAAGGCCTTTATGCCCGGCATGGAGCCCGTCGTCGGCATCAGCGACGTGTATGAGGAGCACAGCAGCACGCCCGCCACCGCCGCCAGCGCTGAGCCGATAGCGAAGGTCAGGGAGATCGTGCGGTTGACGTTGATACCCATAAGCTGGGCGGCGCTCTTATCCTCCGAGCAGGCGCGCATGGCCTTGCCCATCTTGCTCTTGGCCGTGAATGCCGTCAGCGCCAGCATGATGACAACGCACGCCGCCACGGTTAGAAGTGACACGTAGGACACCGTGAGCTGTCCGCCGAAGAGCTTGAACGAGCCCGTCACGACGGGAGTGTAGGCCTTAGGGCTTGCGCCCCAGATCAAAAGCGCGGAGTTCTGCAAAAAGTAGCTCACGCCGATCGCCGTGATAAGCACGGCCAGCGACGGGGCGGAACGCAGGGGCTTGTATGCAAGCCCCTCTATAAGAATGCCCAGCACCGTGCACACCAGCATCGCCAGCAGCACCGCCAGCCATGACGGCAGACCGAACGAACTCATCGCCATAAGGGAGATATAGCCGCCCACCATGATGATGTCGCCGTGGGCGAAGTTCAGCATCTTTGCGATGCCGTACACCATTGTGTAGCCCAGCGCGATAATGGCGTACACGCTGCCAAGCGATATCCCGCTCACCAGATACGAAAGAAATTCCATGTGCTTTGTCCTCTCTCTATAATGCTGCGGCCCTTGCACATACGGCAAAACCGAAAGCCGTTTGCCGCAGTTATTTACCGCCTGTGCAAAGACCGCGGACTGTCCGCCGGAAGGCCCTGCGGCCTTCCGGCAGACCCGTGCTTTTTGCGGATGCGTCAGCCCTCCGCGCCCTCGGCGGGCGCTTCGGCCTCATCGGAAGCCTCGCCCTCGGCGGGCGCTTCCTCAGCCGCTGCATCCTCGCCCTCTGCCGCGGCGGCGTTGGCGGAGACGTACACGCCGCCCTTGATGACGACGGCCGCGGGCAGCTTGCTGACCTCGCCGTTGGCGTTCCACGTCATGCCGGTGCCGGTCAGGCCGTCAAAGCTGATGGTGGGGAATACGCCGGTCAGCGCGTCGCACAGCTCCTCGGCGGACATGTCGGGCGTGCAGCCTGCGCTTTCAAGCGCGGCCTTGAGCGCGTAGATAACGTCGTATGCGTCGGCGGCAAACTGGTTGGGCGTCTCGCCGCAGCGCGCGGTGTACTCCGCAACGAAGCTCTGCGTCAGCTCATCCTCCGCATCCGCGGAGAACGGGGTCAGCACCATGACGCCCTCTGCAAGACCAAGGTCGAAGTTGTCCAGCGCGAGGATGCCGTCCATGCCGTCAACGCCGAAGAACGTGGGGGCATAGCCCATTGCGTTTGCCTGCGTGAGGATGATGGAAGCGGGCTGGTAGTAGATGGGCAGGAACACGAGGTCGGCCCCGGCAGTCTGCGCGCCGGTGAGCTGCACGGAGAAGTCTGACTCGTTGCTTGCGTTGAAGGTGCCCTCGTAAACGATCTCAAGACCGAGCGCGGCGGCCTCGGAAACAAAGGTGTCGTGGATGCCCTGGGAGTACGCGTCGTCATTCTTGTAGATGACGGCGATCTTGCTTTCAGGCATGTTGGCCGCCATATAGGTCGCAGAGCCGCTGCCCTGGTTGGGGTCGGTGAAGCAGAGCTGGAACACGTTGTCCTTCCCATCAGTCACGTCGGGGGAGGAGGCGGACGGCGTCAGCATGAATACGTGATCCTCATAGGCCTTCGCCGCGACGGAGATGGAGGAGCCTGTGGTGACGGGGCCTGCGAGAACCTGCATTCCCCAGTCGAGCAGGTTGTTGTACGCGTTCACGGCGGTCTCGCCGTCGGCAACGTCGTCCTCAAACTTCAACTCCACTGGGTAGCCGTTGATGCCGCCCGCGGCGTTGATCTCGTCCACGGCGATCTGCTCGCCGTTTTTGACGGCCTGTCCGTAGATAGCGGCGGCGCCGGTGAGCGGGCCGACCCCGCCGAACTTGAATGCCGCGCTGCCGTCAGTTGTGCTCTCGGCGGCGGGGGTCGCCTCTGCTGCGGGGGCGCTTGCGCTGCCGCAGCCTGCCATCATGCACACGCACATGGCCATGACCATGAAAAGCGATACGAATTTTTTCATTTTGTTTCTCCTTGAAAAGTCTATTTATACAAAAAATCGGCCCCGACCAAACAGGTCGGAGCCGATTTGAAGTATACGCGTTTATCTCACGTGTATGAAATCAGCGGCGCCGGGGCCGTGTTCAGCCGTATTGACTGGGAAAGGCGTATGCGTATAATAACGACGCAAAGTATTATTGCGGCGGATATTATAACTATGCCTATAATGCCGATAATGGCGAAAAGAACAGCAAAAATGGACACTGCAATAACAGTGTCCATAGTAAGCAGGAGGGCCGTATTCATCGCCGCGGCGTTGCCGGCGCAGGAAGAGGACGCGCAGCAAGACTCATTGCAGCGGGTGCATGAGCCGGTCATGTTGAAGCTGTTTTCAAAGCGTGCAGTCATGTCTGCGTCTCCCTTCGTCGTGATGGCTGCACTGTAGCACCGCGCCCGCCGCTTGTCAATACGTAAATGCACTTTTCCCCGATGTGTATACATTTGCGACAAAAGCCCACAAGAAATTTCGTGGACATTTCACAAAATTTCTTGCGGGCCTCTGAAAAACAATGGAAATCTGCACCCAGCCAGAATTTTACTTCGCGGGCCGGTTCCTGCGCGCGCCGTGGCCGCGGCCGCGGCGGCGGGCCTGTGTGGACTTCGCCTTGTAAAAGTCCTGCATTTCTGGTGTCGCCTTGTAGATGAGCTTGTTTGCCGTCCAGCTCTTGTCCTCGCTGTTCTTGCGGAACTTTGCCCGCACGAGGAAGGCCCCGTCGGTATCGCAGGTGTATACGTTCATATAGCGCTGGTCGCCCTGGTTGACCCATCTGACGCCGGCGGTCTGCCCGCCGCAGACGGGGCAGGCAAGCTCCGTCAGGCGCGCGTCGCCGAAAGCGGCCGCCTTGCTTTCAAAGCCCTCAAAGCTCTCGTGTGCGATCGGCTCCTCGCCGCTGCGGTCCACGGGCGGCTTGTAGTTGGGCATACGCGCGGCGAGTATCCGCCCCGCCTCCGGGTAGAGGCGCAGACCATCTTCCATGTCCAGCTTCGTGCACACAAGGGCCGTGTTGTAAGCGTCGCCCAGTGCGTCGTGCGCCACGCGCGTCTGCTCTATCTCAAAATGCTCCATCGCGCTTGCAAGCGACTTTTGATTCTTGTCTCCGCCAGTCTGCACGTTGTAGATGAGCTGAAGGTTCACCCAGCCGGATATCCAGTCCCAATCAAGGTCGTGGATGATGATGTTCTGCTCAAGTATGCCCTGATCGTCGCAGCCCCAGGTGATGAAGGTCACGTCGTCGCCGCAGAACTCGCGCAGCTCTGCCAGCGCGTCGGCAAAGGCGATGCCGTGCGCCAGCCTCTCCTTGTCAAAGCCGGTTATCTTCTTGACCTTGTAGTGCATACGCTTGAAGTAAACGGGCTTCACGTCGATGGTCAGCTCCTCGGCCGGGCGCATGTTCTCGTCCAGCTTCACCGCGCCTATCTCTATTATCTCCCCGCGCAGATGTATGGGGAGCTTGTTGAAAACGGAGGACTTGGAACTCATCGCCTGATTCCATTCCAGATCCACCACTACGTAACTCATATGCAATCGTATCCTTTGCTAAAATCTCATTCCAGTCAAATCAATCAAACTAAACTAATCAGACTAAATTTTATTATAACATATTATTTCCCGTCGTGCACCTGTTTTTTTGCAAATAGTCTTTCCACGGGGAAAATAATGTGATAAAATCTCATGTACTGTGCATCCCGGAGGTGTGGGTATGGATAATTTTACAGTCAGTGACGCGCTGTCCGCCTGCGGCGGCAGGCTCTGCGGCGCGGCGCCGCTTGACGCCGCACTTGGCGCGGTCGTTATAGACAGCCGCCTTGTCCGTCCGGGCGACCTTTTCGTCGCCTACAGGGGCGAGCGCGTTGACGGGCACGATTATATCACGGCGGCGCTGGATAAGGGCGCGGCCGTGTGTCTGGCGGAGCACGTTCCGGAAGGGGAGGCGCGCGGCGTCATCGTTGTGAACGCCGTCCAGCCCGCGCTGGAGGCCATCACGCGCGCTTACCGCGCCCGCTTCGATATCCCCGTTGTTGGCATCACCGGCAGCGTCGGCAAGACGACGGCGAAGGAAATGATATACGCCGTCATGTCTCAGCGCTTCAATACGCTCAAGACCGAGGGAAATCTCAATAATCAGATAGGCGTTCCGATGACGCTCTCGCGCCTTACGGGCGCGCATGAGGCCGCCGTCGTGGAGATGGGCATTTCCGGCTTCGGCGAGATGAGCGTGCTTGCCGCCATGGCGCGGCCTACCATCGCCGTGTTCACCTGCATCGGCCACGCGCATCTTGAGTTCCTGCATGACCTTGACGGGGTTTTCCGCGCCAAGACCGAGATGCTTGGCTTCATGCCCGCGGACGGAACGGTCATAATAAACGGCGACGACGCGAAGCTTCGCGCCCTGCACTGCCCGCAGCGTATTGTCAGCTTCGGCCTTTCGCCGGACTGCGCCGTGCGCGCGGAGAATATCCGCTTCGACGGGGAGAGCGGCGCTTACTGCGACATAGTGTGTGACGGCCGCCGCATAGCCGTGCGCATCCCGGCCTACGGCCAGCATATGGTCTATGCCGCGCTGGAGGGCGCGGCCGTCGGCCTCGTCATGGGGCTTACGGATGCTGAGATCGCCGCGGGCGTCGCCGCCTACCATACCGTCGGCCGCCGCGGCGTCGTGTACAGCACGGGGTACATCACGCTCATTGACGACTGCTATAACGCCAATCCCGATTCCATGCGCTGTGCGGTGGATTCCCTGACCGCTCTGCCGGGGCGGCACGTGTGCGTGCTTTCCGACATGCGCGAAATGGGGCAGGATTCGCCCGCCATGCATAAGAAATTGGGGGAGTACGCCCTCGCGCACGGGGTGGACTTCGTCGCGGCCTACGGCCCGATGTCGGCATATCTGACCGCCGCCATGGGCAGCCGCGCCCGCCACTTTGAAACAAAGGCGGAGCTTATCGCCGCCCTGCCGGGGCTTATCCGCCGCGGTGACAACGTGCTTGTCAAGGCCTCGCTCGGTATGCATCTTGAGGACGCCGCCGAGGCGCTCAAAAAGCTTGGCGGGGAAGAATAAGACTTGCGCAAAACAGATACCGGAGAGATAAAAATGACAGAACGAAAGCCTATACTGCTTTTTGACCTTGATAATACCCTGCTTGACTTTGACAGGCAGGAGGCCGCTTCCATGCGCAAAACGCTGCTTGAGCGCGGCATAGACCCCACGCCGGAGGTGCTTTCGCTTTTCAGCCGCATAAACCTGCGCCATTGGGAAATGCTTGAGGAGGGCCGGCTTACGCGGCAGGAGGTCTGCGTGGGCCGCTTCCGCGTGTTCTTTGAAGAGCTGGGGCTCGACCTCGACGCCGGGGCGGCGGAGGATAGCTACGCCGGGCACCTGTGCGAGGGGCATTATTTCGTCCCCGGCGCGCAGGAGCTTCTAGAGGCGCTTTGCGGACAATATGACCTCTATATAATCTCCAACGGGAATGCGCGCGTGCAGGATGCGCGCCTTGCAAGCTCCGGCATAACGAAGTATTTCAAGGATATCTTTGTTTCCGAGACTATCGGCTTCAATAAGCCGAGCCGTGAGTTTTTTGATCTTTGCTTTTCCCGCATTCCGGACTTTGACGCGCGCCGCGCCCTCATCATCGGCGACAGCCTCACCTCCGACATACGCGGCGGGATTAACTGCGGCGTGAGGACCTGCTGGTTTGACCCCAAGGGGCTTCCCCCGCGCGCCGATATCCCGGCTGACTATACCGTGCGCAGCCTTGCGGAGATACCCGCGCTCGTTGAACGGATATTCTGCTAAGAATTTGTTAAAATGCACGAAAACTTTTTGTAAAGTTTGGCCACTATTTGCATTGCAATAAATGAATAGTGTGGTATAATACACTAAATTTCGGAGCGCTGTAACCCGGCGCTCTGAATTTATTCTCAGAAAACAGGCTGGAGAGAAAATGGAAAGCATTTTTGATCAATTGAGGCAGTTCAGTTTCCCGTCTATGATGCTGCGCGTGCTGCTTGCCATGCTAATGGGCGGCATCGTCGGCTTTGAGCGCGAGAAGAAGCGCCGCCCCGCGGGCTTCCGCACGTATATGCTCGTGGCGCTGGGCGCGGCGATGACGGTCATGCTCAGCCAGTATCTTGACTATATGCTCAATCACCAGTGGCTTGCCACGGCCTCGCGCATCGGGATAAAGACGGACGTCTCCCGCTTCGGTGCGCAGGTCATAAACGGCGTGGGCTTCCTCGGCGCGGGCACCATCATCGTCACAGGCCGTCAGGAGGTCAAGGGCCTCACCACCGCCGCCGGGCTGTGGGCCTCGGCCGGCATGGGCCTTGCCATCGGCGCGGGCTTTTATGAGTGCATGATCGTCGGTGTGGCGCTCATCGTCATTTCCATGAAGCTCCTGCCACTTATTGAGGACGCCATGCTCTCCAGCTCCCGCAACATGACCATATATGTTGAGATGGATTCGTTTGAGAACCTCGGCAACATCGTCAACCGCATCAAGGCCGAGGGCGTCCACCTGTACGACGTTGAGATAGAAAAGGACAAGCGTGAGCATATGGCGCGCTTCAGCGTGCTGTGCTCCATGCGTCTGCCGCGCAGAAGGGAACATGCCGAGCTGCTTGCGGCGCTGTCAACGCTTGACGGCGTTGTCGCCATTGACGAAGTCTGAGGGAGGGAAACAAAATGCTGTCATGCTTTGATTTCGCGCGTGAGATGAATTTCTGGGCCATTGCGGTTCGCATGGTGCTGGCTGTGGTCTGCGGCGGTCTTATCGGGATAGAGCGCGAGTATAAGCGCCGCCCCGCCGGCTTCCGCACGCATATCCTCATCTGCCTCGGCGCGGCGATAACCACGCTTACAAGCCAGTTCCTCTACCTTAAGCTCAATCTCTATACGGACGTTGCCCGTCTCGGCGCGCAGGTCGTCGCCGGCATAGGCTTCATCGGCGCGGGCACCATTATCGTCACGAACCGCCAGCGCGTCAAGGGCCTCACCACTGCCGCCGGATTGTGGACGAGTGCGATAATCGGCCTTGTGTGCGGCGCGGGCTATGTAGAGTGCGCCATATTTGCGACGCTAATGGTGCTCGTGGCGGAGCTTCTGCTTGTGAAGATAGAATACCGCTTTGCCCGCAAGCTCACGGACGTCAACCTCTACGTTGAATATTACAAGGCGGAGACGATAGAGAACATCGTGCGCGTCATCCGCGAAAAGCGCATCAAGATGAGCGGGCTTGAGATAAGCCGCGTCACGGATGAGGACGGGCGGCACAGGTATAGCGCCGTCGCCACCGTGCAGGTCAATAAAAGAAAGCTCGACGATGAGCTTGTCAAGAGCCTCACCGACCTTGAAAACGTCCTCGCCGTCGAAGAGCTGTAAGCGTAAATATGAATCGCCCCGGAGGCGGCTGCGTGCCAGCACCTCTAGGGCGATATTTTTGCATATCTACATAATATTATTCACATAAATCGGTTTACATAAAAATTTTGATGAGCACAAGTATGATGACTCCCGGAATGCCGAGTATCCCGGCGACAAGGCAGTTTATAAAGCTTATGCCAAGCGAGAAGTCGAAGAAGCCGCTTATAAGCTCCTCGACGAGCAGCAGCAGAAAGCCCAGCCCCGCGTGCAGCAGCAGCTTTATCGCAAGCTTCAGCGGCGCAGTCAGCAACTTTAAGAAAAGATATGCCCCAACGATTATCGCGGCGATTTCAAGTATTGTTGTCAGATCCATGTTTGGTCCTTCCAGCCTGTTTCGGCGCAAGCAGAAAATGGCAGATTATTTTTTTGCCGCGCGCAGATAATACAGACAGACGATTCATCCGCGCGGCGAGAGAGATATATGCTGCGGTTTGTTATCCCTATACGGTCTATTATTGACCATATATCACGGATACATCCAAAACGGGAAATCGTCCAGCGGACGGAGAGTTTTCCCGTGAAGAGAAAATATCCGCCGCGGGCGGGCTGCGATTTTTTGCAGCCCGCTTTTGCGTGCCTCAGTACAGGAATGAGCCGTCCAGCGCCTGCTCTGAATCCTTCGTCAGCTTTATTTTCCCGTCGTCAAGACGGAAGTGCGAGGAATCGACGATGGTCTCGGTCAGCGGGTCGTATACCGTCACGTTCAGCCCCTCCGCAAATTTATTGCACGGGCCGCCCTCAAATTCGACGGACTCGCCGTATTTCTGTATCAGCCAGCAGTTCGGCTTGAGCTCACGCGCCCAGTAATCGCCGTAGGAGGCGTGGATGACCTTGCCTGCTTCCGTTATCCATGTAAAGCCCGGCTCTATAGCATCCGTGTCCGCGCCGGTCTGCGCCAGCGCTTCTTTCAGCGCGGCGTAATTCTCTGCGCCCTTGAAATTCCCTGTTAGGTTGTATATGACGATGTAATCCTCACCGGCCGCGGCCTTTATGTAGTCGGAAAGCTCCTTCGTGTGGCTCAGGCGGGCGTTGTACATCTGCTTTGCGCAGAAGCGCGCCATGGTCTCCCAGCTTTCATAGCCCGCCTCGCCGCGCCTGTCTGGCAAATCGTAATTATCCTTCAGCCATTTTCCGAGGTATTCCGAAAATGCCGCGCTGCCGATGTAACTCATATGGCAGGAGTCGGCGTAGGCGCAGGAGAAATCCAGCCCTATCTCGTCCAGCATGTAGTTGAAGTTCACATATGGTATGCCCGCCGCCTCTGCCAGCTCGCCGACGCGGTTGAATTTCTCCGTGTCGGCCTCCGTCGCCTGATAGGGCGTCTTTATCAGCAGCAGCGGCACGCCCTTTTCCTTGCACAGCCCGAATATTTTTGCGAAATATTCCTCTGACTTTTCCGCGATGACGCCCACCTTGTCCGTCTCGAAGCCGGTGGGGGATTCCTGCGGCACGACTGTGGCGTTCATGCCGAAGCCCTTCCAGTACTCGAAATAGGCAATGTTGTTGTATGGGAGGTAGTCCGCCTTGCTCAGCTCGCTGTAGCGCGTGTGATAGGTCGGAAACTCCAGAATGTATTCGCTCCAGAAGCTGCTGTTGGCGCTTGCCTTGATGGCCTCCAGCTTGTCGCGGGACGGCTTCATCCCGTAGGTGTTCTTGATTATCCGGCTCATGTCCGTCAGATCCTTCGCGCCGGAGTTTGAGTTGTCGCTCAGCACAGCGGAATTGATGTCCATGACGATGAGCTTCGGGTGCTGCGTTTTCAGGCACTCGTTTATGTAGTAATAGCTGTTCCACACCGGCTGCATGCTTCCGGCAAGGTCGTATGCGGCGATGCCGTATTCATCCCACAGCACGCCTGTGCTTACGTTCTCATAGATGTGGCTGCTGCCGACAAAGACCACGTCTATCGAGTCCTTTGGCTGCCTGTAGAAGGTTTTCAGCCCGTATATACCGTCGCCGAACTTGAATGAATACACCCCGGCGAAGGCGGCAAAGAGAGCGGCAAGGATCAGCAGAAACGCCGCGGTTTTTATTATTGCTTTTTTCATGTTCCCGCCCCTCCCTCAGAATTGAAAGTATATGAACGCGGACGCGTCATAGGTCGGCCCGTATACGCCGTAGATCAACACGGCGAAGAGAATGAAGTATATCACGCCCCACCTGAACCACAGGTTCTGCCCGGCGAGGACTTCGTCTATCCGCAGCCCCTTTGCATAGCGCAGCGCGTCGAATATAAGCAGCAGCACCATTGCAAAGAGAAGTATCGCAAACTGCCGCTGATCCAGCCCGTGCACGAACAGACTGCCGTTGTGCAGCACCCACGGATCCGGCCGCGTGATGATGCGCAGAATGTACCGCAGTGCGTCTGTGAATGAACCCATCTTGAAAAATATCCACGCAATGCATACCAACAGATCGGTTATCAGCACCTGCCCCAGCCTGTAGCTGAAACAGCCCGTGTTGACGTTCAGACGCGTGCGCACGCGTTCCTTCACTGGTCGCAGCAGGTCGCCGATTATCTGATATGCGCCGTGCACCGCGCCCCAGACGACGAAGCTCCAGCTTGCGCCGTGCCACAGCCCGCTTACGAGGAAGGTCACCATCAGGTTGAAGTACTTGCGCGCCTTACTGCACCGGCTTCCGCCGAGAGGAAAGTACAGGTAATCCCTGAACCATGTGCTCAGTGATATGTGCCATCTGCGCCAGAACTCCTTGACAGACGCGGCAAAGTACGGCGCGTCGAAGTTCTCTGTCAGGTCGAAGCCAATCACCTTCGCTGTACCCAGGGCGATAAGCGAATAGCCGGAGAAGTCGCAGTATATCTGCACTGTGTACAACATTGCGCCCAGCAGCAGCTCCACGCTGCCGAAGGTGCTGTAGGCTGAGAATATCTCGTTGACGAATAAGCTTGCCCTGTCCGCAATGACCAGCTTCTGAAAATACCCCCACAGCGCGATGATAAGCCCGCTGCATATGCGCTCTCTATCCCAGACCTTTATGTTTTCGCAGTTGTCTATCTGCGGCATAAGGCTTCCTGCGCGGCCTATCGGACCGGATATGAGCTGTGGGAAGAAGGACACGAACAGCGCATATCTCAGAATGTTCCGTTCTGCGCGCACCTTGCCGCGAGACACGTCGATGAGATAGCCAAGCACCTGAAAGGTGTAGAAAGAGATGCCAACCGGCAGAACGACGCTGAATCCGCTTCCGACGGTGCTGACGCCAACCATGGACAGCAGTTTGTTGACGTTTCCCAGCAGGAAGCCGAAGTATTTGTAGAAGACCAGTATGCCGAGATTGACGATGATGCACAGCACGAACACGAGCTTCCTGAACCGGGCATATTTCCCGCCGTGCGCGAATACCGCCGAATCCAGCGCCAGCGCGCCGAAGTATGTCGTGAGCGTCGATACGGCGAGCAGCAGCGCATATTTCGCGTTCACGCTCATATAGAAGTAATAGCTTGCCGCAAGCAGCCATATGTACCGCGCCTTTTTCGGGATCACGAAGAAAATGAGTGTAACGATCGGGAAGAAGCACAGAAAAGAATAAGAGTTGAAAAGCATCATCGTCGTCCTTTGTATCAGAAGTGACAGCATGGACAGCATACTGTAATTTACTATTATACAGCAGAATTATACAAAAAAACACCCCCTATTTTCCGTGAAAACAGGGGGCGTAAGATTGCCGGCAACAGGCTGGGCGGCATTTATTTCTTTCCGAAGCCGAACAGGCCCTTCTTTTCATAGGGCTGCACGCTTATGCCGCGCACCTCATAGCCGGTGGCGTTTATGGCGGCGCTCAGCGCGTCCTTGTCGGGCTCTTCTTCGCTTATGATGACCGTCTCGCCCTTGGTATGCGAGGAGGATACCTTCTTCACGCGCATCGCATTGCGCACGGCGTCGTTCACGTGCGCCTCGCACATTCCGCACGCCATGCCGTCAACTTTAATGATCGTTTCAAACATTGTGAACGCTCCTTTGCATGAATTGAATAGATTAGATATAAGATATAGGCCAGCTATGCTTCAAGCCCGGATGTGAACTCCGGCAGCCGCCCTTGCACCTGCGTCAGTATAGAGCAGGCCGCGTCCGCACACTCGTCCGCGCCAAGCTTCAAAAGCTGAGTCATTCGGCAGATGAGCGGCTCATAGCAGCGCGCGCATTGCTCCGCAAGCGCCGCGCCCTCGTGTGTCAGGCGCAGCACGGCATGCTCGTCCTTGCTGGCCAGCCCCTTTGCGCACAGGTTCAGCACCATTGCGTGGGTGCTCGGCTTTGAGATATTCATCTTCTTTGCAAGGTCTATGCTGTGTATGCCGTGCTCGGCGGCTCCCAGCTCCCACATGCTGATAAGGTACTTTATGTTTGAAGCGGTGAGCCGGGCGTCTTGGTTAGACATAGTTAACCTCCAGAGTCGAAATATGGGAGATGCAGAGAGGTGAGAACTGCATCTCCCGTTTTCTTACTTGCGGCAGCTGTGGCACTCACCGTGCATGGCACAGTGTGCGCAGCCCGCGCCGCAGGAGGACTTTCCCTGCTTTTTCTGACGCACGAGGTATATGGAGATGGAAACGACAATGGCTATCAGTACAATGCAAATAAGGATAGTGGAAAGGTTGGCGGCAAGAAAAGCTGTCATGGAAACTCACTCCTTTCGAAGAATTGAGTAGTAGTCAAATCAGGTTCCGCGCGGGAGAGCTTTGCGCCGCAGCGCGCCGCTCTCTCATGCGCGGTGTCAAGCTATCAGAGCTTGGTGGAGAGCTTGGTGGCCTCCTTGTAAGGACGGACCAGCATGTAGATGATGCCCGCAAGCGCGGCCACGGCGAAGATAACGCCGATCACATTGCCATTGCCGGTGAACAGGCCGCCGAACTGGTTGATCATCAGTGCCACGATGTAGGCGAAGCCGCACTGGTAGCCGATGGCGAACCAAGTCCACTTTGCGTTGTTCATCTCGCGCTTGATAGCGCCGATTGCCGCGAAGCAAGGTGCGCACAGCAGGTTGAACACGAGGAAGGAGTAGCCGGTGATGGGCGTGAAGGTCGCGGCGAGAGTTGCGTACACATCGCCAGCGCCGCCGTAGAGGATGCCCATCGTGCCGACGATGTTCTCCTTTGCGATAAGGCCGGTGATGGAGGCGACGACTGCCTGCCAGTTGCCCCAGCCAAGAGGAGCGAATATCCAAGCGATAGCATTGCCGACTGCGGCAAGGATGGAGTAGTCGATCTCGTCCTCGGAGAGCATACGGAACGCGCCGTCAACAACACCGAAGTAAGTGGTGAACCAAACGAGGATAGTGGACAGAAGGATTATCGTGCCGGCCTTCTTGATGAAGCTCCAGCCGCGCTCCCACATGGAACGGAGAACGTTGCCGAGAGTCGGCCAGTGGTATGCAGGCAGCTCCATAACGAAGGGGGCGGGGTCGCCGGCAAACATCTTGGTCTTCTTAAGCATAATGCCGGAGATGATGATCGCAGCCATACCGACGAAGTAAGCGGAGGTAGCGACCCACGCGGAGCCGTTGAAGATAGCGCCCGCGATCATTGCGATGAAGGGGACCTTTGCGCCGCAGGGGATAAAGGTTGTGGTCATGATGGTCATACGGCGGTCACGCTCGTTCTCGATGGTACGGGAAGCCATGACGCCGGGGATACCGCAGCCGGTACCGATGAGCATGGGGATGAAGGATTTGCCGGAAAGGCCGAACTTGCGGAATATACGGTCAAGCACGAATGCGATACGCGCCATGTAGCCGCAGGCCTCAAGGAATGCAAGCAGCAGGAACAGCACCAGCATCTGCGGCACGAAGCCCAGAACTGCGCCGACACCGGCTACAATACCGTCAAGGATAAGTCCGCTCAGCCAGTCTGCACAGCCGACAGCCTCAAGGCCGTTGCCGATGAGAACAGGGATACCGGGGACCCATACGCCGTAATCCGCGGGGTCGGGCTCGTCGCCGAGCTCTTCGAGGGTAGCAAGCGCTTCCTCGTAGTCCGCAACGGTCGCGGTCTCTTCCTCAGTTGCGAGGGTTTCTTCGTCTTCAACGGTGTAGGTGAACACGCCGTCTGCGGGCTCGCCGTTTTCTTCGACGTATGCGTCGTAGCCGTCAACTATCGTGGCTGCGTCGCCCCACTCTTCGGCGACTTCGTTGTACGCGGCGGAGCCGATGCCGAACAGGTGCCAGCCGTCGCCGAACAGGCCGTCGTTTGCCCAGTCGGTCGCGGATGCGCCGACAGTGACCATTGCGAGGTAGTATACCAGGAACATTACGACCGCGAATATCGGAAGGCCGAGCCAGCGGTTCGTGACTATCTTGTCTATCTTATCGGAGGTGCTCAGGCCGCCCTTGTTCTTCTTCTTGTAGCAGCCCTTGATAAGCTGTGCTATGTAGATGTAGCGCTCGTTGGTGATGATGCTCTCGGCGTCGTCGTCCAGCTCCTTCTCGGCTGCGGTGATGTCCTCTTCGACATGCGCCTTGACGTCGTCCGCGATGTGCAGCTTCTCAAGCACCTTGTCGTCGCGCTCAAAAACCTTTATCGCGTACCAGCGCTGCTGCTCTTCGGGCATCTCGTGCACAACGGCCTCTTCAATGTGGGCGATCGCATGCTCGACCGGGCCGGAGAAGGTGTGCATGGGGATGGTCTTGCCGTTCTTTGCGGCCTCGATGGCGGCCTCGGCGGCCTCCATGACGCCCTCGCCCTTAAGAGCGGAGATCTCGACGACCGGGCAGCCAAGCTCACGGGACAGCTCCTTGACGTTGATGCTGTCGCCGGCCTTGCGCACGACGTCTATCATGTTGACGGCGATGACAACGGGGATGCCCAGCTCGGTGAGCTGAGTCGTGAGGTAAAGGTTACGCTCAAGGTTGGTGCCGTCGATGATGTTCAGAATGGCGTCGGGGCGCTCTTCAATAAGATAGTTGCGCGCGACGACCTCTTCCAGCGTGTACGGGGAGAGAGAGTATATACCGGGAAGGTCCATGATGACGACGTCGTCATGCTTTTTCAGCTTGCCTTCCTTCTTTTCAACGGTGACGCCGGGCCAGTTGCCAACGAACTGGTTGGAGCCGGTGAGTGCATTGAACAGTGTTGTCTTGCCGCAGTTAGGGTTACCGGCAAGAGCGATCTTGATCTGTTTGTCCATCTGATTCAAACTCCTTTTAAGTTAACCACTTACAATAAAACAATAAAATTGATGACTTTTGGCTTATTCGACCTCAATCATCTCGGCGTCAGCCTTGCGCAGCGACAGCTCGTAGCCGCGCACGGTCACTTCAATGGGATCTCCGAGGGGGGCGACCTTGCGTATATAGACCTCAGTGCCCTTGGTTATGCCCATGTCCATGATGCGGCGCTTTACAGGACCCTCGCCGTGAAGCCTGACAACCTTGACGGTGTCGCCGATCTTCGCCTGCTTGAGTGTGTTCATTCTCTGATCTCCTCCTATAATCAATAATTGATTAAACCATGATCTTGCGCGCCATTTCTTCGCTTATTGCCACGCGCGCCTCTTTGACCTTGACGATCACGTTGCCATTGAGGGTCGTCACGACCGTTACGGTGTCGCCCACAACAAAGCCCAGATCCTCCAGGTGCTTCTTCACCTCCGGCGAACCGCCTATCTTTCGGATTATGTTCTCTTCTCCGGAGTCTGCCAGTGCAAGAGGCATCATATCTTTCTCCACCTTCTCTCTGCAATTAGAACTCTTTAACTGAGGGTGAAATATATTGGTTAAGTTCCCTTAACCGTGCTGAAGTTTAACATACCTAACCGCAAATGTCAATAGGCAATATTAATTTTTTTAAAGTTCTTGCAATTTCGGTTAAACTGTGTTAACTTAAGTATACATAATTCCGGGAAGTTGGTGTATTTATACTATGGCAATACAGAAAGCGGCTGAGGACTACCTTGAAGCCATGCTTATGATGAAAGAGAAGCACGGTTACATCCGTTCTATAGATATCGCGGCCCAGCTCAACGTTACAAAGCCCAGCGTGACCTATGCCACAAAGCGCTTGAAGGAAAGCGGGCATATCACCATGGATAAGGACGGACTCATCACTCTCACGCCCTCCGGGATGGAGGTCGCCTCCAGCATGCTCGACAGGCACAAATCCCTCACGCGGTTTCTTATGATGCTCGGTGTGGATAAGGAGATCGCCGAGACAGACGCCTGCAAGCTTGAGCACGATTTGAGTGAGGTATCGTTTGAGGCCATATGCGATCACGTCCGCCATGTCGTGGCGGAGCATGAGGCCGCCCAGACGCAGCAGGAAAAGGAAGAAAAATAACAGCATACAGACCAATGCAATAAGGCGCGCCGTAATGGCGCGCCGATTTCTTTATATATACACATAATATTATTAACATATTATAATCTGCATAATATCATAAACATAAAATATATAACATAATATCAACAACATAATCTTATATACGTAATAGAAGCGACATAAAACAAGATACATAATATAATATACATAAAATGATTTACATAACGCAAAAAACGGCCCCTCATTTGAGGGGCCGCACGATAAGTGTCTCAATATGTTTTTGCTATTAATCTATTTATTATTAACAATAGAAGTCAGCAGAAGTCAGCAGAAGTCAGCAGAAGTCAGCAGAAGTCAGCAGAAGTCAGCCGCGCTTTATTTGCCCAGCCAGATCTTCTCGCGCGTGATCTCCTTCAGGCTTGCTGCGCCGCACATGGTCATGGTGGATTTCAGTTCGCCAACGATCTTGTCCATGTACACCTTGAAGCCCTCCGCGCCGCCGCCGTATATCGCGGGGATTATGGGCCGGCCGATGAGCACCGCGTCCGCACCCAGCGCTATCGCGCGGAACACGTCCACGCCGGAGCGTATGCCGCCGTCAACGATTATCGTGATCTTGCCCTTGACGGCGTCGGCTATTGCGGGCAGGACCTCCGCCGTGGAGGGAACGCCGCCCTGCACGCGGCCGCCGTGGTTGGAAACGACGATGGCCTTCGCGCCGGACTCGACAGCTTTGACCGCGCCCGCCGGGGTCATGATGCCCTTGATGATGAACGGCATCTTGGCATACGCGGTTATCTCGCGCATTTCGTCAACGGTCTTGCTTCCGGCATTGGGGTTCATCTTTTTCAGGAAGGGAAGGCCCGCGCCGTCAACATCCATCGCGGCGGCAAATATGCCGTTTGCGTTGGCAACGTCCAGCTTCTCAAAAACCGCTTCCTTGTTCCACGGCTTTATCGTCGGCACGGACATCCCGCCGATAGCCGCGCTGTCTCTGACGGCGGACTTCATAATGTCGGGATCGACGCCGTCGCCCGTGAAGGCCATCACGCCGTAATCCGCCGCGGCCTTCATCAGTATCGCGTTGTACTCCTGATCCTTGTACTTCGGGCCGTAGTGCATATCCAGCGCGCCGAGAGGGGCCGCGAATATGGGCGCGGAGAAGGTGTGGCCGAACATCTCAAAGGAAATGTCGGGGTCGGCAAAGTTGGGGCAGAGCGTGTCCATATTCACGCAGATCTCCTGCCACTTTTCATAGTTGCGCGCGGCAACATTGCCGGGGAACTTGCAGCCGGGGCCGGGCATGGTGTTTGCGCAGGCGCGCCCATTGCACACGGGGCATGCCTTGCAGTACGGGCCGACGCACTCTCTGGCCGCGGCGAGGACTTCGTTGTAATTCATGGCGTTTTTGTCTCCTTTTCCTTATATCCTTAATAGTGCATTATATACTGACAATATTGATTATCCGCCAAATCCTGCTGATTGTCAAGCCTACCGCGGCATTTCACACCCCTGTGCCGTCAAAGTCCGGTATCATGTCCGCCGTTGCGGCATCCACGTCCTGCCAGTAGCCGTCAGTCACGCCGCGCCGCGTCATGTAGTCGATGAGCAGCGCGTTCGTCTCCGCGTCCACGCGGCGCTCCAGCTCCGGAAAGCGCTCAAGCCCCGGCATCGGCGTGTACTGGCTCATCAGGGAAAACAGCACGTCGCCCTCGCTGAACTCCTCCGCGACGAAGTCTATCACGTCCATGGCGTTCAGCTCCTCGCCGGGGAGGATAAGGTGCCGTATCAGCACGCCGGAGGTCAGCATTCCCTCGCCGTCCAGCGCGTAAGGCCCACGCTGGCGGAACATCTCGTGGATCGCCGCCGCCGCGGCCTCGGAGTAATCCGCCGCCGCGCTGTACCGGCGCGCGGGCGCGCTTTTCGCGTATTTATAGTCCGGCATGTACACCTGCACAAGCCCCTCCAGCCGCCGCAGTGTCTCCACGCTTTCATAGCCGGATGAATTCCACACCACCGGTATGCCAAGCTCCAGCCCGTCCAGCGCCGCGGCAATGACGCGTGCATAGTGTGTCGGCGTGACGAGGTTTATGTTGTGCACGCCCTCATCGCGCAGGCGCAGCATTATGCCGCGCAGTCCGTCTGCATCCACGCCCTTTCCCGAACAGCCGCGGCTTATCTCCGCGTTCTGACAGAATACGCACCGCAGATTGCAGCCGGAAAAGAATATCGCGCCGGAGCCGCGTGTGCCGCTGATGCATGGCTCCTCGCCGTAGTGCGCCGCCGCGCGCGTTATGTGCGGCAGGGCAGGGCTTGCGCACACGCCGCCCGGCGCTTCGCCGCGCAGAGCGCCGCACCTGCGCGGACAATCGCTGCATATATATTCCATACTCATTTCCTCGAAAAAAGTGTAGTTTAGTCGCATAAAGGCATATGCAAAATGACAATAAACCGCCTTGTAGCATCACAGATTATAGCTTGATTTTGTCTAATATGCAAGAAATTAATAAAAACATTAAAAAGTACATGATTTTTCGGATTTTTGTGGTAAAATGACTTTGAAATCAGAAAAGATATATGATAAACTTGTAACAATGCGAGGCGCCCTCCAAATGCTTGACATCGTGCTTGTAGAGCCTGAAATTCCGCACAATACCGGGGCCATTGCCCGCACCTGCGCCGCGACGGGCGCACGGCTGCACCTTATAAAGCCGCTCGGCTTCGACATATCCGACAGGGCGGTGAAGCGCTGCGGGCTGGATTACTGGTATCTTGTCGATATCTCGGTGTACGAAAACCTTGACGAGTATTTTGCCCGAAACGGCGATAAGCTTCTGTTCCTTGCCACGACGAAGGCCCCACGGGCGTATGCCGAGGCCGACTTCTCGCAGGGCGCGGCGCTCATGTTCGGCAAGGAGACCGCCGGTCTGCCCGAGTGGCTGCGCGAAAAGTACCGCGACAGGTGCATCCGCATTCCCATGATAAGTGAAGCCCGGAGCTTGAATCTTTCCAACTCCGTCGCCATATTGGCCTATGAGGCGCTGCGCCAGCAGGGATTTCCCGGCCTGCTCGGTACGGGCTCCATGGCCGGAAGCTGATTTCTATCCCCATGCGCCCCGGCTCGTCCGGGGACTACCCACGTTTTATCTAATATTTTTATAGGAGGCACGTTATGAACTACAACAAGAAGACGATCTATGATGTTGACGTTAAGGGCAAAAAGGTGCTGCTGCGCTGTGACTTCAATGTTCCCCAGAATAAGGAGACCGGTGAGATCACCAGCGACAAGCGCATCAAGGCTGCTATTCCTACTATTAAATATCTGCTTGAGCATGGCGCTGCTGTCATCGCCTGCTCCCATCTGGGCAAGCCCAAGGGCGAGTGGAAGACCAAGCTGACGCTGGCCCCCGTTGCCGTGCGCCTGTCTGAGCTTCTCGGTCAGGACGTTATCTTTGCCAAGGATATAATCGGCGAGGACGCACAGGCCAAGGCCGCCGCTCTCCAGCCCGGCCAGATCATGCTGCTTGAGAACCTCCGCTTCGACATCCGCGAGGAGAAGAACGGCGCTGACTTCGCCAAGGCTCTTGCCGACATGGCGGACATCTTCGTGTCTGACGCTTTCGGCACCGTGCACAGGGCGCACGCCTCCACCGCCGGCGTCGCGGCGTATCTGCCCGCATACTCCGGCCTGCTCGTCGATAAGGAGCTGTCCGTCATGGGCAAGGCTCTTGCCGACCCGGAGCGCCCCTTTGTCGCCATCCTCGGCGGTGCGAAGGTCTCCGACAAGCTCAACGTTATCAACAACCTGCTCGACAAGGTCGATACTCTCATCATCGGCGGCGGCATGGCCTACACCTTCGTTGCCGCGAAGGGCTACGGCATCGGCAAGTCTCTTTTCGACGCGGAGAAGGTCGATTACTGCAAGAAGATGCTTGAAAAGGCTGAGGCGAACGGCGTCAAGCTCCTTCTCCCGGTCGATACCGTCGTTGCCGCCGGTTTCCCCGACCCCATCGACAGCGCAATAGAGGTCAAGACCGTTGACGTCACCGCCATCCCCGACGATATGGAAGGCCTCGATATCGGCGAAAAGACCCGCGCCCTCTTTGCCGAGGCCGCAAAGTCCGCAAAGACGGTCGTCTGGAACGGCCCCATGGGCGTTTTTGAGAACCCGACTCTCGCCAAGGGCACCATCGCCGTGGCGGAGGCGCTTGCTGAGTCCGGCGCAGTCACCATCGTCGGCGGCGGCGACAGCGCGGCAGCAGTCGAAAAGCTCGGCTTTGCCGATAAGATCACCCATATCTCCACCGGCGGCGGCGCAAGCCTTGAGTTCCTTGAGGGTAAGGAGCTTCCCGGCGTGGCCTGCCTGCTGGATAAGTAATTATTAATATAGTAGCAGAGTAACAGAAAACCAGACGTAGGGGCGGCGGAAAGCCGCCCCGCATGAAAAGGAGAACGACTGAAATGAACAGAAAGTATCGTAAGACTATCATCGCCGGCAACTGGAAGATGAACATGACCAACTCCGGCGTTAAGCCCTTCATCGAAGAGCTGAAGGAAAACCTCCCCAAGACCAAGGTGTGCGAGGTCGTGCTGTGCACTCCCGCCGTTATGATCCAGAACATGGTCAAGGCCGGTAAGGACTGCAAGGTCGCCGCCGGCGGACAGGACGTCAGCAAGTACGAAAAGGGCGCATACACCGGCGAGATCTCCGCTTCCATGCTCGCCGACATCGGCGCGAAGTACTGCATCGTCGGCCATTCTGAGCGCCGCCAGTACCACGGCGAGGGCGACATGCTCATCAACGAAAAGACCAAGGTCCTGCTTGAGAAGGGCATCACCCCCATCATCTGCGTCGGCGAGAGCCTTGAGCAGCGCGAAATGAACCTCACCATGGAGTACGTGGCGTATCAGGTCAAGGCTGCGCTCAGCGGTGTTGACGCCACCCAGCTTCGTCACTGCGTCATCGCGTATGAGCCTATCTGGGCCATCGGCACCGGCAAGACTGCCACTGCCGCACAGGCGCAGGAGGTCTGCGAGGGCATCCGTGCCGTCATCCGCAAGATCTACGGTGCGCGTCCCGCCCGTGCCGTCTCCATCCTCTATGGCGGCAGCATGAACGCCAAGAACGCCTTTGAGCTGCTTGCTCAGCCCGACATCGACGGCGGCCTCATCGGCGGCGCGTCCCTCAAGCCGGCAGACTTTGCCGCCATCGTAAAGGCGACTGTTCAGGAGTGATTTTTTACAATGAGTAAAAAAGCTGTTCTTATAATACTTGACGGCTACGGCCTTGCCGCGCCCAGCGCGGGCAACGCCGTATACATGGCGAAGAAGCCGAATCTTGACCGCCTCTTCTCCGCAAACCCCTGCACCACGCTCCAGGCCTCCGGGCTGGACGTGGGTCTGCCCGCCGGGCAGATGGGCAACTCCGAGGTCGGCCACACCAATATCGGCGCGGGCCGCGTCGTGTTCCAGATCCTGCCCAAGATGAGTCAGGAGATCAAAAACGGCAAGTTCTTTGAAAACAAGGCATATATAAAGGCCATGGAGGATGCAAAGGCCAACGGTAAGTCTCTGCATATCATGGGGCTGCTGTCCACCGGCGGCGTCCACAGCCATCTTGAGCATATCTTTGCCATTCTCGACATGGCAAAGCAGCGCGGAGTTGAGCGCGTGTATGTCCACTGCTTCCTCGACGGGCGCGACGTCGCCCCCAAGAGCGGCGCGGGCTTCGTGAAGGAGCTTCAGGACAAGTGCAGCGCGCTTGGCAACGCGAAGATAGCCACGCTCCAGGGGCGCTTCTGGGGTATGGACCGCGACAAGCGCTGGGATCGCGTTGAAAAGGGCTATAATGCCATCGTCTGCGGCGAGGGCGTCATGGACGCCGACGCCGTGCACGCGGTCGAGGCCAGCTATGCCGAGGACGTGACGGATGAGTTCGTCAAGCCTGTCGTCGTTGACCCCGCCGGTGTTATCGGGCAGGGCGACAGCGTCATCTTCATGAACTTCCGCCCCGACAGAGCAAGAGAAATGACCTGGGCGCTCAACCTGCCCGACTTTGACGGCTTTGCCCGCAAAAAGACGGTGTTCCCGCTCTCTTATGTCTGCACCGCGCAGTACGATGAGACGCTGCCCCTCCCGATAGCTTACCCTCCGGAGGAGATCGACAATACTCTCGGCGATTACGTCAGCGCCCACGGCCTCAAGCAGTTCCGCGTTGCCGAGACCGAGAAGTATGCCCACGTCACCTTCTTCTTCAACGGCGGCGTTGAAAAGCAGATCGCCGGGGAAGAGCGCTGCCTCGTTCCCTCGCCCAAGGAGTATCCCACCTATGACCTCATCCCTCAGATGAGCGCAGAGAAGGTCGCGGATAAGTGCATCGAGGCCATTGCGACGGATGAGTATTCGCTCATCGTCTGCAACTTCGCAAACTGCGACATGGTCGGCCACACCGGCGTCATGGCCGCCGCTGTCACCGCCGTTGAGACGGTCGATGCGTGCATGGGCCGCATCATGGCCGAGGTCGCAAAGCACCCGGACACCGTGCTCTTCGTCACTGCCGACCACGGCAATGCCGACTGCATGTTCGACGCCAACGGCAAGGTCAACACCGCGCATACGACGAATCCCGTTCCCTTCGCGGTCTGCCTGCCCGGCATTGAGCTTAAGCCCGGCCGCCTCGCGGATATCGCGCCGACGATACTGCACGTCATGGGTCTTGCGCAGCCCAAAGAGATGACCGGCGAATGCCTCATCAAGTGATAAATTACGTTTATTAAATAAGTAAGGATAGAAGGGAGATCACTATGATCTACACCACAGAAGTCAAGAACATGTGCCCCGTGGCTAAGGGCGCATACCACGGCCCGGCTCCCATTCCCGAAGAGGGCAAATGGGTCCAGGCAAAGCAGATTACCGATATCTCCGGCTTCACCCACGGTATCGGCTGGTGCGCACCTCAGCAGGGCGCGTGCAAGCTGACGCTCAACATCAAGGAAGGCGTCATTGAGGAAGCGCTCGTTGAGACCATCGGCTGCTCCGGCATGACCCACTCCGCGGCAATGGCTTCCGAGATACTCATCGGCAAGACCATTCTTGAAGCGCTCAACACCGACCTCGTCTGCGACGCTATCAACACCGCCATGCGCGAGCTGTTCCTCCAGATAGTTTACGGCCGCTCCCAGTCCGCCTTCTCCGAGGACGGCCTTGCTGTCGGCGCATCCATGGAGGATCTCGGCAAGGGCCTGCGCTCTCAGGTCGGCACCATGTTCGCCACCAAGGCGAAGGGCCCGCGCTACCTCGAGCTTACCGAGGGCTACGTCACCCGCCTCGCGCTCAATAAGGACGATGAGATAGTCGGCTATGAGTTCGTCTCCATCGGCAAGATGATGGACTTCATCAAGAAGGGCATCGATGCCAACGAGGCGCTTGAAAAGGCCAAGGGTCACTACGGCCAGTGGGATACCGCTGCAAAGTACATAGACCCGCGTCAGGAATAAGAGAAGGAGGACAATTTAATGGCTCTGTTTGAAAATTACGAGAGAAGAATAGACAAAATAAACGGTGTCCTCGCTCAGTACGGACTCGGCTCTGTCGAAGAGTGCAGAGAGCTTTGCAAGTCCAAGGGCTTCGACCCCTATGATATAGTCGCCGGCATCCAGCCCATCTGCTTTGAAAACGTCCGCTGGGCGTACTGCGTGGGCGCGGCCATCGCCATCAAGTCCGGTGCAAAGAACGCCGCAGAGGCTGCAAAGCTTATCGGCGTCGGCCTGCAGAGCTTCTGCCTGGACGGCTCCGTCGCAGAGGACCGCAAGGTCGGCCTCGGCCACGGCAACCTCGGCGCGATGCTCCTGTCCGATGAGACCAAGTGCTTCGCCTTCCTCGCCGGTCACGAATCCTTCGCCGCTGCAGAGGGCGCCATCGGCATCGTCAAGAACGCCAACAAGGCCCGCAAGGAGCCGCTGCGCGTCATCCTCAACGGTCTCGGCAAGGACGCCGCACAGATCATCTCCCGCATCAACGGCTTCACCTATGTTCAGACCCAGTTTGACTACTACACCGGCGAGCTGAAGATCGTCCGCGAGATCCGCTACTCCGAGGGCGAGCGCGCAAACGTCCGCTGCTACGGCGCTGACGACGTCCGCGAGGGCGTTGCCATCATGCACCATGAGGGCGTTGACGTCTCCATCACCGGCAACTCCACCAACCCCACCCGCTTCCAGCACCCCGTCGCCGGCACCTACAAGAAGGAATGCATCGAGCAGGGCAAGAAGTACTTCTCCGTCGCCTCCGGCGGCGGCACGGGCC
>URPU01000026.1 GCA_900549865.1 uncultured Eubacteriales bacterium | reverse complement strand
TCCTTGCAGAATAGCAAGCAAATCCGGTGAGTACCCACACCGGAGCTTGCCATTCTGGCAAGCAATGCACGGCGGTACCCACTTCTCATTACCTGCCAACTGCGAAATGCACTTGGCAAGCAATGCTCGTGTTTATGCACCCGTGCAATCTCGTTGGGGAAATGCCCCAAACCCATGAACGATTTCAGAGAAATCGGCTACGCTCCTGCGGAGCTGAATTGAAGTTTATTCTTTTTCTTCCTCATACATAATCTTCTTGAAAACTCCGAAGTTGTCTTCAAACTGTTTGAGGAAATCTCTCTTTGGGATAGGCTTTTTCGTACACAAATTTTCATAAATCGTATAAGCCGCAGTTACCAAAGTCAGAGTGTTGAAGTCGGTTATTTCGCAAACCAAATCTTTATCGTGGTTAGTTAACATGAGAAGCTCCTTTACTCAATCGGTGGAATAGGCGGCATAGCATTTGCAAACAGATTTTTCAGTTCATCAACTGTTCCTGCCTTTGCCCATTGTGCCATCCCATTTTTCCATACCAAGCTATCAGCGGTAAGCTGTCCTGCGGTTGCCATCTGTGCCAACACGGAAATATCAAACGGTCCGGTTGCTTGCCCATTGACCGCTACATGATATACTGCTGTAGGAATTGGGGGAGGCGTCATGCCAGACTGCACAGGCTGTTGAATACCACCCAACATGTTGTTCATTGTCCCAGCGATATTCTGCCCAACTGCACCACCGACAGCCATACTTGCCATCATAGCGGCCATGTTGAAACCATCTCCACCGCCGCTCAGATTCACATCGCCCGCACCATTTGCCCCCATCTGACCGAGAGCCTGTGCGCCTGCCACTCCAACCTCTGCTTGCTTCTCAACTTGGAATGCACCGAGGTTAGCAGACTGTGTTTGCTTGTGTTGGGCATACTGTCCTTCTTCACGCTGAATGCGTAGCCGCTCAACATAATCGGCCGTTTCTGCCTGAGTCTTTGTCGTAGCGATATCCTTTGTAACTGCCATAAGCTGACGGTAGCCGTCACTTGCCTTGTCAATCTCAATCGCAGAAATATCAACAACTGACACAAGCACGCCAAAGCTCTCTTTCAGCCGCTCGCTGATGTCATATTCAATCGCATCGTTGATCTGTGCCGTTTTGCTTTCAATCTGAACAACGGGAATGCTGTGTGCCGCCGGAGCATTGGCAACACAGTCCTTAACATACCGGCAGACAGCATCACGAATCTGCTTCTGAAAATCGTCAAGGCTGAAATTATTGAGTCGATGCAGCTTGATGAACTCTCTATAATTCGAAATGCCGAAGCTAACCGTACCTCTGACAGCAACAGGCACGCCGAAATCTTCAAAGCGCGGATCATATACATCAAAAAATGGCACACCGAACTTTATCTGAACGATCTTGGCAAGGTTGATGAAATACACCTCAGCCTGAAATGGTGTTCCGCCCTCATACGCAAGCCCGACAATGCTTGCAAGGACAGGGAGGTTTGCAGTTTTAAGAACTTGATCGAACGGACCTTCAATAAAATCCTGCATGGTGCCGTTTTTCTGCTTGTATACAAAGACGGCGACTTCTCCATCCTTTACGCGTAGAGAAGATCCCCAGCGGATGGCGTTTTCTCTGTTTCCCTCACCAAGCTGCGCTCCGGCAGGATGCCATTTCCAGATCAGATAGGACGGCTCATCACAGCGGATTTCATCCATGAATCCGCCCTTGCGGTTATTTCTATCGAATAATGCCATCATAATACTCCTCCCGTTTTTAGATTGTGCCCATTACCAATATCCAAATAAGGGCAATAAATAGCAAAGAGCCTCCTATACAACATACCAGAAGCAATGGGAGCTGCCGTTTTCTCCTTTTAATCTCTCGCATCTTTTGCTCATACACGCCTTGAATATTCAAGAAATCCTGTGTGCCGCCGAACATAAGTCGAGCCTTTTGATATGCCTGCTCATATTTTGCTAACCAAGCATCAGATATCTCCCGTTGTGCCGGGTTGAATGTTTGATATTGCTGGCTATTAACACCGTACACTTTCATATCAATATTTGAAGATGCTAAGATGATGAATTCCATAATATCCTCTTTGTTGTTAGGAATGGAAAAGTTTTTGATTAAACCAACTATTTCTTCATCCACACTGGAAATCTGCCCCCCTCTTAACGCTTGAGTAAATATCGTATGCACTTTCCGTTGAGGTCTCTTTGCGTAAAGATTTTCTAATTTCGCCTGTACCTCCCGAACTGATCCAACAGCCTTCGCACCTCTGCGCTCATATCCACAGACTTCACAAACCGAATCATATGCGCCTAAAATACTTCCGCAATTCGGGCACTTGTGTATTTCACCGTCATATACTGTTTTTCTTTGACTTGTTGAACTGTTAATTTCCACCGCTTTACCACAGTTCGCACAGAATTTTGCACCTTCGACAAGTTCTTTTCCGCAGTTAATGCAATATGTCATACATGCTTACCTCTCTACTAAATCATATATTTTTCTCTGTTTTGACCGCATCGCATATATCGCCGATGTTGCAATCTAAATACTCACATATACGTAAAAGAACGGATAATGCAACATCTTCATTCCGCCGCATTTTGGTCATAGTTCCTGTGGCAATGTTCAAATCTTTTCTCAATGTAGCAGGAGAGATCCCCTTTTCGATGAGTAAGATCCACAGTTTTTTATAGCTAATTTCCATACGAACGCTCCTGTCTATAGTATGCCTAACCATATTGTAGACCACGAACATCAAAAAATCAATGCATTTTGCAAATTTCTTCATTCCATTTCGCAACTTCTTGAGAAATTTCTGGTTTAGCCTTGGGAAACTGCCTTTTTGCTTCCATGAAATTGGTTGTTATGACTTCCGTGAAGAACTTTGCCACACAGAAAAAGATTTCATCAAATAGCGCTTCTCTAATCCGTGAAACCGATGTGCGCGATAATGGCAGTTTTTGTTCTTTCAGAACATTTCAAACGGAAAGATGAAGTCTGATATGCCTACTTTTGAACAATGCCCCACGGAACGAGAAACAAGCAAATTTCGCCCCTTAAACGCACAAAAACAAGCGACATCCAACCAAAGTTGAATGTCGCCTGTTTTGTCCAATCCTGTCTGGCAGATGCCGATTTCGTACTTTTCTCAAATTACTGTCTTATCGGCACACGGCAAAGGCGCGCCACTTTTTACGCATTTCTGAGGCTTATTTCCCCCATGGAGATATGCTCCTCCGCGCCGTCAACGTCGGCGACGAGGGCGTAGCTTTCGTCGATATCCCGCGCGAAGGCCGCGCGGCTGACGCCGTTCCGGATGAGCGTGACGGGGCGGTTTATGCTGACGCAGAGGCGGCGGTAATCGGCAAGACAGCAGGCGGGGTCCGTCTGCCACGCGGCGTACATCGCGTCCAGCTCCTCGATTATGGCGGCGGCGACGTCCTCCAGCTCGAAGCGGCGGCCAAGCTCACCGAAGAGGGAACCGGCGGTATCGCGCAGCTCCTCCGGGAAGTCTGCGGGCGCGGTGTTTATGTTCAGCCCCATGCCGATGACGACGTACAGTCGGCCGCGCACGGTGGAGGACTCGACAAGGATGCCGCAGAGCTTTTTGCCGTTTATCAGAAGGTCGTTCGGCCATTTTATTTCGGGCGTGACGCCGCAGGCGCGCGCCAGCGCACGGCACAGCGCCACCGCCACGCAGGGCGTGAGCGTCTGCACACGCTCAAGCGGACAACGGGGGTACAGCAGCATGGAGAGGTACAGCCCGCCCTCCGGCGATTCAAAGCCGCGCCCCAGACGGCCGCGGCCGCTGGTCTGCTTTGCGGCGGCGAGAACGAAGCCGTCCGGCACGCCGCAGGAGGCCAGCCCCTTTAAAAGCGTGTTGGTGGAGGTCACGCAGGGCTTGAACACCACGGGCGCGGAGCGGGAAAGAGAGTCGAGCGGCATATTATTCCCCCTCCTTTTTCACAAGCGCCATGAAGTCCGCATGGGCGCGCGGACTGCCCGCGGCGACGCTGCTTTTTCCGCTGCCGAAGCCGAGAGGCGCGCCGTCAACGGCGGTGCACACGCCGCCGGCCTCCGTCACGATGAGCGCGCCCGCGGCGTAATCCCACAGCGAAAGCGACAGCTCAAAGTACAGCCCCGCGCGCCCGGCCGCGACGGCGCACAGGTCAAGCTCCGCCGAGGCGAAGCGGCGGAGGTCAAGGCTTGCGTCATACGCAAGGCGCGCAAGGCGGAAGGTCTCATCCGTGAGCGAGGCGTCATAGGGCGAGGTGCCGAGGCAGAACACCGTCTCGCTGAGCGACGCGTCCTCCACGTGCAGCGCCCTGCCGTTGAGATACGCCCCGCCGCCGCGAAGCGCGGTGAACAGCTCATCTGTATAGGGGTCGTAAACGGCGGCGGCCATGACCGTGCCGAAGCTCATATAGGCCACGGAAATGCAGCTGTGATGCATACGGCGGACGAAGTTCATCGTGCCGTCGATGGGGTCGATGACAAAGACCTGCGCGGCGGAAAGCTCCTCCTGCACGCGGCTCTCCTCGCAGAAAAAGCGCGCCCCCGGCACGGCCTCACGCAGCCGCGCGACGAGCAGCGCCTGCACGCGCCTGTCATACTCCGTCACGACGTCGCGGTGGCCGGTCTTTATTTCGGCCATTATGCCGTGCGCGTGCATTATGAGCGCGGCGGCCTCGTGCTCCGCCGCGACGATGGCGGAAAGGATATTTTCAAGCTCAGTTTTCATTGCTGTTCTCCATCCTGCGCCGCGCGTGAGATACAAAAATACAAAAAAGTAAAAAGTAAAGTGCGGCGCAGGTGCATTATAGCACCTGCGCCGGCAGTATGTCAAAAAAGCCTCGCAGAGTTTCGCGTCAGCAGACGCGAAAGCAATATGATCTGTTTTCTGCCGCGACATGTGCGTGGCGGAAAACACTTTGCGCGGAGTGAGCGTCGAATTGTCCGCTGTCAGCGGACAACTGAGGCGCAGAACGCAGCGAAGCTTTCTCGAAAAAGTGGCAAGGCCACTTTTTCGACAGTCTCTGCGCCGCAGACTGTCAAAACAGCACCTGCGCCGGGATATGTCGAGATGTTTGCCTGCGGTCACAGCTCCGCAGACAGGAGCTTTCCTGCCATGGTCTTTGTGCCGAGGATCCAGATAAGGTCGCCGTTCTGGAGCGTCATGTTAATGTCCGGCTGCGCGATGGGCAGACGGTTGCGCTGAAGGCCGAGGATCATGCAGTCGTAATCCTCACGGATACGGCTGTCCTTGATGGCGCTGCCGGCGAAGGGAGAGTCCTTATCGACACTGATGGCGTAGGAGTAGATGTCGCCGTCAGAGCCGTTCTCACTCTCTATGAACTCGCGCAGGGTGGGAAGCTTGCGGCTTTCATCCAGAGAAAGGCCGAGGCACATGCCGTGGATGGAGTCGGCCTCGCCCACGACATAGATGCGGTCATGCTTGGATATGACGGTGCTTCCGGCGGGCATGTTGATATGCTTCTTGCCGCGGACGAGCTTGACGACGTTCACGCCGTACACCCCGCCCCAGCCGAGGTCTATGAGGCTCTTCCCTGCGACGCCCTGCTCAGGGCAGTCGAAGTCGAGTACGTACAGCTTTTCGTCCAGCCATTCTGTGGCCGCGCCGCTGTCCTCAAACTTGCCGAGGTTGCGCTCGTTGAAGTTGGCAAGGAAGCGCGCCTCGACCGAGAGATACGCCGAAGCGAACGCGCCGGAGCGGTAGATGAGCAGCACCGCAACGGCAATGACGGGCAGCAGCCACGCGCCGTTCATCCCCGTGACGGACTGGATGGGCGCGAAGGCGATGAGCACGATGATGATAAGGCGGCAGGCGTTGAGCGCCATGAGCGGCAGACGGTTCTGCCGACCCTTCATCCACAGCGCGACATACTGCGGCGACTTCACGTCCAGCATGGGGCGGATGAAAAGCGCAATGCCGAGATACACCGCCAGAAGGCATATGGCCTGCGCCATCCAGCGCTGCGGCAGATATTCGCCAAGCGCGGGGTAGAGGAAGTGTATGCCGATGATGACAAGGCCCAGCATGATAACGCCGTAAAACAGCGTCGTCTTTGCATAGCGGCGCATATACGCGGCCCAGTCGCTGTCCTGCGACTCGCCGTCGCCGCCGTCCTTCGCGGCATAGCCGTCGAGCTTTGCCACAAGCTTCTTCGGCAGGAGCTTTTCCACGCCGTCGCAGATCTTGTCAGCGCCCTTGATGCAGGTGGGCGTGGTGAGAGTGGTGATGACAGAGACGGAGACGATGATGGGGTATGTGTAATCCGCGATGACGCCGAGGGACATGCCCAGCGTTGCGATGATGAAGGCGAATTCGCCTATCTGCGCCAGAGAGCAGCCGCAGTGGATGGCGTTTTTAAGCGTCTGCCCGGAGAGGAGCACGCCAAGGGACGAGAAGAACAGCTTGCCCACGAGCGTGACGGCCGTGATGAGCAGGATGGGGCCGATGTAGGCCACGACCTTGGACGGGTCGAGCATCATGCCCACGGACAGGAAGAACACCGCGCCGAAAAGATCCTTCACGCCGGAGGTGAGGTGCTCCACCCGCTCGGCGTGCACCGTGCCCGCAAGCAGGGAGCCTGCGAGGAACGCGCCCAGCGCCGACGAGAAGCCCAGCGCGTTCGCCAGCAGCACCATGCCGAAGCAGATGCCCAGCGAGACGACGAGCAGAGTCTCATCGTTCATGAAGGTGACGGATTTGTTGAGCAGCGTGGGCAGCAGGTATATGCCGAGAATGAGCCAGAGGATGAGGTACAGCACCAGCAGCCCCAGCTTCAGCGCCAGATCCCCGCCGGAGATATTCTGGCTGACGGAGATGGTGGAGAGGATGATCATCATGAAGATGCCGGCGATATCCTCAATGACCAGCGTGCCGAAAACAAGCTGGGCGAAGTTCTTCTTCGTCACGCCAAGCTCGTCAAAGGCCTTGATGATGATGGTGGTGGAGCTCATCGAGAGCATACCGCCGAGGAAAATACTGTCCATCACGCCCCAGCCGAGGAGCTGACCCGTGACGTAGCCCAGCAGCAGCATACCGCCGACTTCCGTAAAGGCCGTGATGACGCCTGTGCCGCCGACCTTGGCAAGCTTATGCAGGTTGAACTCAAGGCCGAGGGAGAACATGAGGATGATTATGCCAATCTCACTCCAGGTGCTGATGGACACCTCGTCCGCCACGGTGAAGAACCACGGCATGTACGGCCCTATCAAAAAGCCCGCGAGAATGTATCCGAGAACGACAGGCTGTTTAAGCTTTCTGAAAATGATGGTAACGACCCCGGCTGTGAGCAGCATCAGGGCAAGGTCAGATATAAGTTCGGGTAAATGCACTATAAACGGTACCTCCTGTAATTATCAGTCGCCTTCGATCATGCGGTAACCCACGCCGACCTCAGTGAAGATATACTGCGGCTCAGCCGGGTTCTTTTCGATCTTGCGGCGGATGTTTGCCATGTTGACGCGCAGGATCTGGTTGCTGCCCTTGCTCTGCGGACCCCACAGCTCTTTCATTATAAAGTCATATGTCAAGACTTTGCCGGCGCATTTGCCGAGCAAAGCGACGATTTTGTACTCATTTTGCGTAAGATGGGCATTTTCACCGGCAATGAGCACCTGATGCTTGTCGTAGTCGATGGTGAGATCCCCGGCCGTGAACTTGCCGGAGGAGGCGAGAGACTCGTTTGCGATGCCGGAGCGCGTGTGCCGGATGGCGACGCGCACGCGGGCGAGAAGCTCCGCCGCGCCGAAGGGCTTGGTTATGTAATCGTCCGCGCCCTTGTCCAGCGCGGAGACCTTGTCGCGCTCATAGCTGCGCGCGGACACGACGATGATGGGAAGCTGCGTCCACTGGCGCACCGTCTCGATTATCTGCATCCCGTCCATGTCCGGCAGGCCGAGGTCGAGCACGACGAGATCCGGACAGTGCGAGCTTATCATGGAGAACGCCTCGCTGCCGGAGCGCGCGATGATAACGTCGTATCCGTTGGAGCTGAGAATGGCGCGGATGAAGCCGGAAATGCTTTTTTCATCCTCTACTACAAGTACCTTATCCCTGATATTCATAATCCTGTCCTCCCAATGGCAGAGTAAATTTGAACTGTGCGCCGCCGTGCGGCAGATTTGCGGCGGATATCTCGCCGCCGTGCGCGTGGACGATGGTGCGGCACACGGACAGCCCTATGCCCATGCAGCGCGTGCTGTCGGTGCTCTGCACGCCGGAGAAGGGCAGCGTATCGTCGAAAAGATGGCCGAGCAGCCGCGGCTCGATGCCGTTGCCGTCGTCCGTGACGGTCACTGCGGCAAATTCCCCCTCCGTCGAGACGGACACGGAGACGGTGCTCGTCTTGCCGCCGTGAATGACGGCGTTGTCAAGAAGGTTGAGCAGCACCTGCTCTATCAGCATGGCGTCCATCTTGGCGAAGATGATGCTGTCCGGCACGGAGACGGACACCGTGACGTCGGGATAGCGCTTTTTGAAGTTAACGACGGTCTCACTGACGACCTCCTCAAGCATTTCGTCCTGAAGCTTGAGCGTGCCTGTCTGCCCGTCGGTCATGCGCGTGATGGAGAGAAGATTTTCGACCATGCGGCACAGCCACTCCGCGTCCTTCTTCACGTCGGTGAGAAGCTCGCGCCGCTGCGTGTCGGAAAGCGTGCCCTTATCGTCCAGCACGACGCCGATATTGCCGCTGATGGAGGTGAGCGGCGTGCGCAGGTCGTGCGAAATGGCGCGGAGGAGATTGGCGCGCGTTTTTTCCCTTTCGGACTCGCTTTTTATCTTCTCCTGCTCCTTGAGGCGCGAGGTCAGCGTGGACACGGCGCAGCCCACGGCAAGCATCGTCAGAAACGTGAGCGGGTAGCCGTAGATGGAGAAGTTTATCTTCATGTACGGGTATGTAAAGGCCCAGTTGACGGCAATGACGCTTGTGAAGGAGGCGAGCATCCCGTAAAAGTACCCGTCCGTCATAATGGCCGTGACGAGCACGGCGAGGACGAAGATGAGCGGAACATATACGTCCGTTGACGGCGCGTTGCGCAAAAGTGTGCTTGTGGCGCAGGCCGTCAGCATTGCCAGCACGAACACCAGCCAGCCCTTGAAGGACATCGGGAAGTAATCGTGCAGGCGGATATTCGGTTTTTTGCGTGGCTTTATATGCATCACGTCCCTTCCGCGGCGAAGCCGCATATAAAAATCTTTACATCAGTATATCAAATATAACACAAAAAATGTTAAGACGGCGTTAAGAAATTTGCATGCCGTGCGGCGGAAATACCGGCGATACGCAAAAAAACCTGAGAAATCAAGAGAAAATGCGAAAAAACGCCGTGCAAATTTCTTTGCACGGCGTGCGATCTTCCGTTCAGAGCTTAACTCAATATCTGTTGTAGCGGCTGAAAAGCTCGTCGATATCGGAGGGGTCGGTGTGCGGATCGTCCTCCGGCTCGTCATAGCCAGAATAGCCGCCGTATCCGTCGTAGTCGTCCTCATCCGTCTCGCCGTAGTCGTAATAGCCGCCGTCGTCGTACTCTTCCTCCTGCCGGCGGTAGCTGTACTGCTGGTGCTGCTGCCTCTCCTGCTCCAGCCGGCGCTGCTCGCGCGCACGGCGGCGCTGGGCCTCGGCGCGGCGGCGCTCCTCCAGATGGCGGCGGCGCAGCGCACGGTAACGCGCGACGAGTATGAGGTACACGGCGGCAAGCGCGACAACGATGATGATGAGCGTGATGACCCAGCCCTTGCTGAAGAAGGCCTTGAGCTGCGTCTTTATATACTCGCTTCTGGAAAGCTCCACAGCGGTGGGATTGACGAGCTTTATCACGCCGTAATCGTGCCCGCCGGCGGAGATGCGGACCTCGCCAAGCTCCGTTCCGGCCTCAAGCGGGGCCACGAGCTTGTCCTCATATATGCGCACGTCCGTCGTGATGGAGGCGTCGTCAATATCGTTGGGCAGGAGGGCGCGCACGTCCTCCACCGGGCGGAGGATGACGTTCCCGTCGCCCTCGGCGAGATCGACCGTGACCTTCTGGGAGAACTGGGAGGCGGAGAGCAGCGTGCGGTAGGAGAAGTTATCAAAGGCCCAGTCGTAAAGGTCGATGGTGTTTTTGAAGTTGCCGAATTCCGGCTCCTGCGTGTTGAGCTCACCCCCGCAGCCCATCACCACGGCGAGCAGGCGGACGTCGCCGCGCTGCGCGGTGGAAATGAGGCAGTAGCCCGCGGCGCGGGTATAGCCCGTCTTGACGCCGGCCGCGCCCTCATAGAGATAGTCGTGGCCGAGATTCTGCTGCGCGACGGAGGCGTAGTAGCCGCCGTTGCAGATAAGGGCGTTGGAGTTATAGAACTCACGCGCCTCGGACATGTTGGTGGGGTCGGTCTTATAATAATCCGCGTCGCATATCACGAGAAAGTCGGGGTGGCTGACGGCCTCCTTGGTGATGAGGTACATATCGTAGGCCGTGGTATAGTGCCCGTCGTTTGAAAGGCCGTTCGGGTCGAGAAAGTGCGTGTTGGTGCAGCCAAGCTCGGCCGCGCGCTCGTTCATCCTGTCCACAAAGGCGCTGACGCTGCCGGAGATATATGTGGCGAGGATGTTGCACGCCTCGTTCGCCGAATGCATTATCGCGCAGTAAAGCAGGTCCTTATACGTCATCTGCTCACCGGGCTGAATGTTGGAGTTGCTGGCGTCCTCGCCCATGCCCGTCCACGCGTCCGCCCCGGCGGTGACGATGTCCTCCATGCGGCACTGGCCGCTCTCTATGGCCTCTATCGCAAGAAGGCCGGTCATGATCTTCGTAAGGCTGGCGGGGGAGCGCTGCTCCTCGGCGTTCTTGGAATAGAGTATCTCGCCGGAGTTGAGGTCCGCCAGAAGCACGGCCTTGGCGCTGAGATCGGGATCGTCCAGCGCGGAGGCGGAGGGGGCAAGCGCGCACAGCGCGAGGCATATTATAAGAATAAGAGGGAAAATTTTAATTTTTTTCATTTTGCTCTCCCGTTTTTTTTCGGAATGTGGTAGAGTATTATCAAGGCGGCAAAACGGGCGGCGGAAACGCGCACCGCGGCCGAAACGTATGCGCCCGGCGCCTCGGGCCGATGCATACATCATTATATTATAAGGTTTTGCCGGGGAAAATGCAACAAAAAATAATTGCCGGTGGAGCGCCGGTGGGGGAAACGACTTTGAAAAGACGGACTTCGGCGGCGCTGATGGCCGCAATAACGGCGATCTTCATCGCGGCGGCAGTCCTGACGCCGGTCACGGCGGGCGGCGGGATAAGGGCGCGGCATGCCGCCGACGCGGAGATAATGACCGGCGGCGATGATGGAGACGCCGCGGACGGCGAGCTTCTGCCGGGAGAGACGGTGAACATAAACACCGCCTCCGCCGCGGAGCTTGCGCGTCTGCCGGGGATAGGCCCGGTGCTGAGCGAGAGGATAGTCGCCTACAGGGAAGAAAACGGGGCGTTTTCCGCAAAAGAGGAAATAATGAACGTGGACGGCATAGGCAAGGCGCGCTATGCCGCCATAGCCGCCCTTATAACAACGGGGGCGGACGGACAGGGCGGCAGCGCCGCGATAGGAGAAGCGAAATGAAAATACTTGTAGTTGACGACGAAAAGCTGCTCGTAAAGGGCATAAAATTCAATCTGGAGAACGAGGGCTACACCGTGGACGCGTGCTATGACGGCGAGGAGGCCGTGGCGGCGGCGCGCACGGGCGGCTATGACCTTATAATACTCGACCTGATGATGCCGAAGAAGGACGGGCTTCAGGCCTGTCAGGAGATACGCAGCTTTTCCACGGTGCCGGTGATAATGCTGACGGCGCGCTCAGAGAGGGCGGATCTGCTGATGGGCTTTGAGTCGGGGGCGGACGATTATCTGACGAAGCCCTTTGACATACTTGAGATGAAGGCCCGCGTGCGCGCGCTGCTGAGGCGCGCGTCCATCACGCCCCCGGCGGAGGCGGCGCTGTCCTCCGTGCTGACGAAGGGGCACATCACCGTCGATGAGGAGCGGCGCAGCGCCGCGAAGAACGGCGTGCCGATAGACCTGACGATGAAGGAGTTCGACCTCATCCTCTTCCTGATGAAAAATCCGGGGCGCGTATACTCGCGCGAAAACCTGCTGGATCTGGTGTGGGGCTACGACTATCAGGGGGATACGCGCACGGTGGACGTGCACATCCGCCGCCTGCGCGAAAAGCTGGAGCTTGACCCGGCGAATCCGCGCTACATCGTGACGAAGTGGGGCGTGGGCTACTATTTCGCGGATTAAGGAGCAGGCATGCGCAGTTTACGCTTTCAATTCATAGGCTTTATAACGACGCTGCTGGTGATACTGCTGGTGCTGCTGAACATCTTTCCGATAACCTCGTCGCGCGACAGGGTGTTTGAGGAGAAGAAAAACTCGCTGAGCAGTCAGGCGGCGGTGGTCGCCTCGTCGCTGGCGAACCTTGAAAGCCCCGGCCGCGACAACATAAAGGACGTGCTGCTGCTGCTGGACATAAGCGGCTTTGCGCGCACCGTCGTCGTGGATGAGACCGGCGCGGTGCTGTACGACGAGGGCAGCGCGGCGCTGGATACGGAGGCGGGAGACGTGGCGGCGGCGCTGTCTGGAAAGACGGTGTTCCGCTCCCTTTTCGCGGACACGGCGTTTGAAAGCTGCTTCGCCATGCCGATGACGAGTCAGGGCGCGACAGTGGGCGCGGTGTACCTGCGTGAGCACGACACCGAGCGGGCGGAAATGATAAAGACGATGCAGGGCAGGATACGCATGACCTCGCTTGTGATAGCGGGCGCGGCGCTCATTCTGGCGGCGCTTTTCGCAAACGTGCTGCTGCGGCGCATACACGAGCTGGTGGAGTCGATGCGCATCGTCGCCTCCGGCAACTACGGATACCGCCTTGCCACGCGCGGCCATGACGAGCTGACGGAGCTGGGCGAGGAGTTCAACATGCTGACAGAGCGTCTTGAGACGACGGAGCGGTCGCGCCGGCGCTTTGTGTCGGACGCGTCGCACGAGCTGAAAACGCCGCTGGCCTCCATACGGCTTCTGGCCGACAGCATCGTGCAGAGCGAGAACATGAACGCGAGCACCGTGCGCGAATTCGTCACGGATATCGGCGACGAGGCGGCGCGCTTGCAGCGCACGACGGAAAAGCTGCTGGATCTGAGCCGCATGGACGACGACGTGCTCTTCGTGCCGGAGCCGGTGGATCTCAAGCAGGTGTCCGTGGACGCGCTGGTGCTGCTGCGCCCGCTTGCCGACAGCCGGAAGGTGCGGATGCGCAGTGAGCTGGAGGACGGCTGCGTCGTGATGGCGACGGTGGACGACATGTTCCATATAATATTCAACCTTGTTGAAAACGCAATAAAATACAACGTCGAGGGCGGAAACGTGCTATTGAAGCTGCGCGGCGATGAGGAGACGGTGAAGCTGTCCGTGTCGGACACGGGCATTGGCATCCCGGAGGAGGACCGGTTCAACATCTTCTCGCGCTTTTACAGGGTGGACAAGGCGCGCTCACGCGAGGCCGGGGGCAGCGGGCTTGGCCTGAGCATCGTGCACGACGCGGTGCAGCTTCACGGCGGAACGATAACCGTCGGCGCAAACAAGCCGCAGGGCTCCATCTTCATCGTGAGCTTTCCGCGGCCGACACCGGAGGAGACAGGAATATGAACAACATAGAAAGAATACAGGAAAGACTGGCATCGGCCGGGCTGGACGCGCTTTTGATAACGGACGAGAAGGATCAGCGCTACGCGCTGGGCTTCCCGTTCACGGACGGTGCCGTCGTCGTGTCGCGGCGCGGGGCGTGGCTCATCACGGACTCGCGCTATATCGAGGCGGCGGAGGCCGCCGCGGGCGGCTTTGCCAGGGTCGTGCAGTACGACGCGGCGCATCCGCTCACAGCGCGCGTGCGCGCGGTGACAGAGGCGGAGGGGATAGCCCGCCTCGGCGCGGAGGAGGACAAGCTGAGCCACGCGGCCTTCCTGCGCTGGGAAAAGGCGCTGGGCATGAAGCTCGAGGACGCGCAGGGAATATTGAAGAGCCTGCGCGCGGCGAAAAATGAAGAGGAGATCGCCGCGATGCGGGAGGCACAGGCCATCGCGGAGGCGGCGCTGGCGGAGACCCTGCCGCTCATCCGCCCCGGCGTGAGCGAACGCGAGATCGCGGCGGAGCTGGTGTACAGGATGCTGCGGCACGGCTCAGAGGGGAACTCCTTCGACCCGATAGTGATAACGGGGAAAAAGACCAGTATGCCGCACGGCGTGCCCGGCGATGAGCTTATCGCCGCGGGCGACTTCGTGACGATGGACTTCGGCTGCATAAAGCACGGGTACTGCTCCGACATGACGCGCACCGTCGCCGTGGGCAGCGCGAGCGAGGAGATGCGCAACGTTTATGCCATCGTGCTCAAGGCGCAGCTTGCCGGCATCGCGGCGGCGCGCGCGGGGATACCGGGCCGCGAAATAGACGCGGCGGCGCGCGGCGTCATACGGCAGGCGGGCTACGGCGAGTTCTTCGGACACGGCTTCGGGCACTCGCTGGGGCTGGACATACACGAATGGCCCAACGCCAACCCCTCCGGCGCGGACATAATGCCCGCCGGGTCCGTCGTCAGCGCGGAGCCGGGAATATACATCCCAGGGCGCTTCGGCGTGCGTATAGAGGACGTGATGGTGCTGCGCGAGGGCGGCTGTGAGGTCATAACAAAGGCCCCGAAGAAGCTTATCATCCTGTGACGCGGCAAAATTTGCGCGCGTCCGAATAAAAACTCTTGCAAAATGCGCATATATACTGTAAAATGACAAGGCTAAGTATGTACTATGCTAAAGCATAATCTATATATGGGAGGACCCTTTTTATGATCACAGCAGGCGATTTCAGAAACGGCGTTACCTTTGAGATGGACGGCCAGGTCATGCAGGTCGTTGAGTTCCAGCATGTCAAGCCCGGCAAGGGCGCGGCTTTCGTGCGCACCAAGATGAAGAATGTCATCACCGGCGCCGTGACGGAGACTTCTTTCAACCCCACCGCAAAGTTCGAGAACGCGACGGTTGACCGTCAGACCATGGAGTTCAGCTATGCCGACGGCAACCTCTACTACTTCATGAACCCCGAGACCTATGAGCTTGAGCCGGTCGATGCCTCCGTTCTGGGCGACAACTTCAAGTTCGTCAAGGAGAACATGGAATGCACCATCTACTCCTACAAGGGCAAGGTCTTTAATGTTGAGCCGCCCTTCTTCGTGGAGCTCGAGGTCACCGAGACCGACCCCGGCTTTGCCGGCAACACCGCCACCAACGCCACCAAGCCCGCAACGCTTGAGACCGGCGCGGAGATAAAGGTCCCGCTGTTCATCGACGTCGGCGAGAAGATCAAGGTCGATACCCGCACCGGCGAGTATCTCAGCCGCGCGTAAGAGACATAATAAAAAAGATAAAGGGGAGACTCAAAAGAGTCTCCCCGGCTTGTCAGAAGCCTGATAAAATCCCACCGGCGAAAATTTGTAAATTTTCGCCACCTCCCTTTTCAAGGGAGGCAAGGGTGCGCCGTGAATTTGCTGTGCGTATCACCGAACTAGGGCAAGCGTGCTTCTTCGCTATACCACCAGACCGGCTGTATGCAGTTCATAATCCGCTTCATCATGGCTCCCTTGCAAAGGGGGCTGTCACACGCATACTTTACGTATGCGATGTGACTGGGGGATTGAATGCATGACTGCCGCCTGCGGCCATGGTCATGATGCATCTGACAAGAATTCCACCGTGTCATACGCCTGTACGGCGTGACAGCATAAACAGCATGATGAAGGTTTCAGTTCTGAAGGAGGTTTAAAAGTAATGACAATTGTTGAAAAGGCAGCCTATTTGAAGGGACTCACCGAGGGTCTGGGCGTCGATCCTGAATCCAGAGACGGGAAGCTGTGGGGCGCGCTTTGCGAGCTCGTTTCCGACATGGCGCATGAAATAGAGGACCTTCAGGAGAGTAATCTGGATTTCGCCGGCGCGCTGGACGATATGAGCGACGAGCTGAACTATCTGGAGGAGCTGACGTGCGATCTGGATATGCCGGAGGATGAGGATGACGATGACGATGAGTACTACCGGCCTTCCGGCTGCGGCAGGCGCTGCTGCGTCTCCGGCAGTGAGGACGGCGAGGACGAGGATGAAGAGCTGAGCTATGACGGCGTGATGTACGACGTGACCTGCCCCGTGTGCGGGGAGGAGATCACCTTCGACGAGGACACGCTCACGGAAGGCTCCATCATCTGCCCGCAGTGCGGGGAAGAGCTTGAGTTCGACCTCGACGGCGAGGATGCGCCGCAGGAGACGGACGGCGGGGACGAGGAATAAGCCGCAGTCACCGCTTGAGCTTGCCCGGACTCATGCCGAAGCATTCCCGGAACGCCCGGTGAAAAGAAGAATAATCCGCAAAGCCGCTGTCCGCAGCGGCTTTGCTTGCGCTTACGCCCTCGCGGATGAGGCGCGAGGCGTACAGAAGCCGCTTCTGCCTGACGTAGGCGTGCACGGTGCTGCCCGTCTGCGCCTTGAAAAGACGCATGAAGTGATACCGGCTGAGATAGATCCTGTCCGCCAGTGCGTCCACGGTAAGCTCCCGGCCGAGGTTTTCATTTATGTATGAAAGCGTGTCCGCAATCTTCGGGTCAAGGCGCGCCTCCTCCGTCTCCGGGGCGGCCGCGGCGATGCGGTTTATGCGGATGAGAAGCTGCATCATCATGGTGTCGCGCATGGCCTGCGCGCCGAGGGCCTCATCCTCCAGCGCGGCCTCATACGCTTTCAGTGCGGCTTCAAGCTCCGCGCGCTGGCGCGCGTCCGGCGCGAGAAGGTTCCGCCCGGACTTGTCGGCGCGGTCGAAGCAGTCCATCAGCCCGGCCTCCGGCATGATGCGGTCAAAATACTTCCGGTCGAGGTAGATGATTATCCTGTCGTAAGGCTCGCTTTTGTTTATGAGCGCCTTGTGGATGGCGTGGTGCTTCACCAGCAGCACATCCCACGGACGCAGGCGGTACACCGTGTCCTCAAGGGCGTAGTCCACGCTGCCGGAAATGAGCAGCACGAGCTTGTCAAAGTCGTGGAAGTGGAAATCCCTCTCCTGCCCGGCGGTGTCGCGCAGGTGGAAGTAATGATAATTTTCATGGAGATAGCCCTCGAGGGCGAAGCTGGCCTCTTTTTTCATGCGGCACACTCCGTGGATGCGGAAGATTCCGGCAGACGCGCTTCGTCTGCCGTTTGTTTTTTGTAGTATACAGCACTTTTTGCAAGGTTTCAAGCCGGGAACGCGGAAAAGAACGCAGAATGAGCGGCGCGGGCTATACGCGCCCGGGAAAATTATACGGAATTTCTCCCTTTTTGCGCAACATATCCCGGAAAAGGGTGTCTATATAGGTGAAAGCGGTCTTATTACTGAGCATGAGGTGAGGATATGGACGATACCCAGATAATAGACCTGTACTGGCAGCGCTCCGAACGCGCCATAGCGGAGACGGACGCGAAATACGGCGCTTACTGCCGGATGGTCGCGCTGAACATAACCGGCGATACGCGCGACGGGGAGGAGCGCGTCAGCGACACGTGGCTTGCCGCGTGGAATTCAATGCCGCAGGCGCGCCTCGCACAGCCTCAGTATCCGCGTCCTCACCGCGCCTATGGTATCCATGTCCGCCTCCGTTTTATATTATTTAGCCGAACCGGCGGGGGCACGACAGCCTCCGCCGGATTTTGCACGGGATATATTGTTTAATCAGCTTGTCAAAAAAGTCTGTGAGACTTTTTTGACCGCGCTTATCCGCCGGGCATTTTGAAAGCGTTCAAAATGCCGCTTCGCCCGAAAGCCTTGATGTATCAAGCCTTTCTGCGGCGGTTTATCCAATTTGAGGCGGGCCTTTTCTCGCTGCGGCTCGGTCACGGCACGGCTCTGACATGCCCCCGGCATGTCATTCACTCCCGTGCCGCCGCTTCGCTACCCTCAAGCTCCCCTGCTGCTCTGTCTCTTTACTTTGCAGCATGGATTCTTTGACAGTCTCGTTTAATTCAGTACGCCTCAGTACGCCACGCCCCAGTAGATCATGTGCTTTGCGGGCTTGCCGCAGCATGCGCACACGTCGCCGAGGTGCTCCTGCTCGAAGGGGATGCAGCGCGAGGACATGCCGGCCTTTTCCTTCATGTCCAGCTCACACTGGAGGTCGCCGCACCACATGGTCTTGATGAAGCCGCCGTTTTCTTCCTGAAGCTTCTTCGCCTCGTCGATGGAATAGGCGGTGTAGCAATGCTCGTCCAGATTTTTCTTCGCCTTGGCGTAGAGGCCGTCCTGCACGGCGTCGAGCAGCTCCGGGATGCGCGCGGCAAGCTCGTCCAGAGAGACGCTGACCTTCTCGCCGTTGTCGCGGCGGACGGCCATGCAGACGTTGTTCTCAATGTCGCGCGGGCCGATCTCAACGCGGAGGGGCACGCCCTTCATCTCATACTGCGCGCACTTCCAGCCGAGGCTGTTGTCGCTGACGTCGATGCGGGTGCGGATGCCGGCGGCACGAAGCGCCTCATAGATAGCCGTGGCCTTCTCCGTCACGCCGGACTTATGCTGCGCCACGGGAATGACGACGACCTGCACCGGCGCGATGCGCGGCGGCAGGACAAGGCCGTTATTGTCGCCATGGGTCATGATTATGCCGCCGATGATGCGCGTGGAAAGCCCCCAGGAGGTCTGGTACGGGTGCTTCTGCTGGTTGTCCTTGTCGGTGAAGGTGATGTTGAACTGCTCGGCGAAGCCCTGACCGAAGTAGTGGCTGGTGCCGGACTGGAGGGCCTTCTTGTCGTGCATCATGCACTCGATGGTGTAGGTGTTGACGGCACCGGCGAACTTCTCCTTCTCCGTCTTGTTGCCGCGGATGACGGGCATGGCGAGGAAGTTTTCGCACAGGTCGGCGTAGACCTCAAGCTGGTGCAGCGTCTCCTCGCGGGCCTCCTCCTCGGTGGCGTGAAGGGTGTGCCCCTCCTGCCAGAGGAATTCCCTGCCGCGCAGGAAGGGACGCGTCGTCTTTTCCCAGCGCAGAACGGAGCACCACTGGTTGTATTTCATGGGCAGGTCGCGCCAGGAATGCACGACATGACTCCAATGGTCGCAGAAAAGCGTCTCGGACGTCGGGCGGATGCAGAGCTTTTCGGGAAGCTCCTCACTGCCGCCGATGGTGACCCATGCGCACTCGGGCGCGAAGCCCTCAACATGGTCCTTCTCCTTCTGAAGGAGACTTTCGGGGATGAGCAGGGGCATGGACACGTTTTCATGTCCGTCCCGCTTGAACATGCCGTCAAGGATATGCTGGATATTCTCCCAGATAGCATAGCCATACGGGCGCAGAATGTACAGACCCTTTACGCCGGAGTAATCGACAAGCTCAGCCTTGGTGCACACGTCCGTGAACCACTGGGCGAAATCGACCTCCATATCGGTGATCTGTTCTACCTTTTTGTCTTTTGCCATTTTATTTTCTCCATTCGATCGCCAGGGCCCTTGCCCCGCCGTATTTTTCGCGCCCGGCACGCCCGCGGGGACGGACAGACGCATCAAATTATTTTACAGTCCCCATTTTGCTTTGTCAATACACCCATATCCATATTTTTTCTTGACCTTGCGCCCCACGAAATGTATAATAGTTGCGTTTGAGGACACATACGCTTGGAGGTGACTCATATAAATAAGCAAAAATTCCTTGCCGAGCTGGGAAAGCTGCTGACCTTTATGTACGATGAGGACAGGCAGACCGCCCTTGCAATGTACGGCAGAATGTTTGACAACGCACGCGACGAGCAGGCGCTGATACAGTTCCTTATCTCCCCCACGCGGCAGGCCGTCGTAATCGCGCGCGCGTATAACGCCAGAGAGCGCAAGCTCCAGGTGAGCACGCAGGCCAAGGACCCGCTGTATGACGAGCAGGAGGGCACGCCCGACTTCGTGCACGCGATAGAGGCGCTTGAGGACGAGGCGATAAGCCGGAAGCTTATCGTGCCGGAGGTGTCAGAGGATCAGTTCAGCCTCTTTGCCGACGGGGTGCACCCGCAGGAGGAAGAGGAGCCCGTGCCCGTGACGCCCGCGCCCGCAAAGGCTGCGGAGGCGGAAGAAGATGCCCCCGCGGAGGATATCGAGCCGGAGGCCGCACAGCCCGCAGAAAGCGCGGAGGACGCCGCGCCTGATGTGCCCGCCGCAGAGGACGAGGCAGATGCGGAGGCCGGCGCTGCCGCGGCGGATGAGGACGACGGCGACGAGGTGGACGCGTTCCTTTCCGACTTTTCCATAGACGGCAACGAGCTGGACGGGCAGGATGAAGCGCCGCAGGCCAAGGCCGCGCCCGTACCTGTTGAGGCGGAGGACCCGGACGAGCTGCCGGACTTCACCTTTGACGCGCCGCCCCGGCCGCAGGCCGCGCCGCGCCGCGACGGACAGGTGAAGAGAAATGCCCCGCCCGCGGTGGAGCTTACTGAGCGCCGGGCGAACGTGCCGCTTCTCATACTGTACATAATTATCGCCGTTCCCCTGACGGCGCTGGGCGTGCTGATACTTCTCCTGCCGACGCTGCTTTTCCTTGCGCTGGCGGGCGGCGCGATAGTGGTGGGCTGCCTTGCGCTGACCTCCGCCTTCGGCGCGTTCTCGATATTTGCGGACGTGATGGTGGTGCTGGGCTGCGCGCTGGTGGTGCTGGCGCTGGGGCTGCTGTTCCTGTGGATGTTCGTATGGCTTATCGGCGGGGTCATCGCCGGACTTATAAACGGCGTTATAAAGCTTGCCGGCAAGTGGTGCTATAAGGAGGTGCCTGCGGTATGAAAAAGGGCTGGAACATTATCCTTATGATAGTGCTGGCCGTGGTGGTGCTGGGCGCGGTATGTATGGGCGTCGGCTTTATCACGGGCGCGGACACCGCGCGTATCTACTCCGTGCTGGATGACAAATACAGCCTCACGCTGTACAGCGATTATATCACTCAGGCGCTCATCCCGGCCTTTCAGGAGGCAGGCGTGTTCTGAGGGCGAATACTATAACGAGACTGTCGAAAAAGTGGCCTTGCCACTTTTTCGAGAAAGCTTCGCTGCGTTCTGCGCCTCTGTTGTCCGCTGATAGCGGACAATTCGACGCTCACTCCGCGCAAAGTGTTTTCTGCCACGCACATGTCGCGGCAGAAAACAAATTATACTGCTTTCGCGTCTGCGGACGCGAAACTCTGCGAGGCTTTTTTGACATACTGTAACACCCCGGCGGTTTTTATGACCGCCGGGGTGGTTGCATATCTGCATTTTATTATCAAGCCGCGCGCGTCACTTGTGGTATATGCGCCGGAATTCCGCGGATTCTTCGCCGTTTTCGGTGAGGATGAGCGGCTTTTCTATTTTAAGCCCCGGCCTCCCGCCGCGCCGCCCCTCTATGAGCACGAGAGAGGGGGCCGCGTCATAACGGCTGTGTACCGTGCGCAGGCGCTTCGGCTCTATCCCGCGCGCGCTCATCGTGCAGAACGCCTCGCTGAGCCTCTCCGGCTTGTGCACGAGGGAGAAGCTGCCCCCGGTGCGCAGAAGCCACGCCGCCGCGGCGCATATATCGTCCAGCGTGCAGTCCGTCTCGCCGCGCGCTGCCGCGCGCGCCGCATCCCGTGCCGCGGCCCCGCTGCCCACGGGGAAATACGGCGGGTTCGACACGGCAAGGTCGAAGCGCCCCGCGGGGAAAAGCTCCCGGAAGCGGCGGATATCGCCGGTGACGACGTCGCTGCGCGCCTCAAGCGCGTTGACGGCCATGTTTTCCCGCGCAAGCGCCGCGGCCTCGGGCAAAAGCTCCAGCCCCGTCATATGCAGCCGCTCACTGCGCGAAAGCAGCAGAAGCATTATCGCGCCCGAGGCGCAGCCGAGGTCTATCCCGCGCTTCGCCCCGCCGATGGCCGTGAAGTCCGACAAAAGCACGCAGTCCGTACCGAGCCGGAAGTGACTTGCCTGCGCAAAGAGCGGGCCGTCCGGCCAGAGGGCGCAGAATTCCGCCATGAGAGCACAACCTTTCGCATGATAGTTTCGTATAAACGATTTGAGGGGACGACATACATCGTCCCCTCAAATCAAGTCTGCCTATTACTCCTGAACGATAGCTTCGGCAGGGCACTGAGCTGCGCAGGAACCGCACTCAAGGCACTTGTCCTGATCGATAACATAGTGCAGATCGCCCATATCGATAGCTTCGGCAGGGCACTGAGCTGCGCAGGAACCGCAGGACAGGCACTCGTCGGTAATAACAAAAGCCATAACGTTACCTCCGTATGTATATTTAGCCTCCGGCTTTTTAGCCATTGACCTTTCCAAAACACAATGTAACACATCGCAATGGAAAAATCAATTGAAAAATTATGAGGAGAATATAAATCATTGAAAAGCTGGGGATAATTTTTCTGATCGCCGCTGAGTTTCGCCGTATTCGGCGCTGCGTCCGGGCGATAATCAATTATCATGTGCCATTGGTGCGCCGCAGGGGGGTTACATTTTGAAAAGCAACGAGCAGTTCACGCAGAGGGCGGAGCTGGCCATAGAGAACGCCAGAGCGGCAGCAGGCAGTCTGGGCCACGGCTATGTCGGCACGGAGCATCTGCTGCTGGGGATAGTGATGGAAAACGAGGGGCTTGGCGCGCGGATACTGGAAAAGCGCGGCATAAGCGCGGGCGCGCTTCGCCGCGCCGTGGCGGATATAAACGGCACCGGTGCGCCCGGCGTTCCCGGACAGGGCCTGACGTCGCGGGCGCGCATCGCGGTGTAACGCGCGGCGGCGGAGGCCGACAGACTGCGGCAGGGCTATATCGGCACGGAGCACCTTCTTCTCGGCGTGCTGCGCCAGAGCGACAGCGGCGGCGTGCGCGCGCTGGAGAGCATGGGCGCGGATATAAACGACATATACACGGACATAATGGACGCCTTCGGTGCGCCGAACAGCCGCCCGAAGCCGCAGGCGGGCACGGCGCGCTCCACCATCCGCCGCGCGGAGACGCGCGTGCTGGATCAGTACAGCCGCGACCTGACAGAGCTTGCGCTTTCCGGCGCGATGGACCCGGTCGTGGGGCGCGGCGACGAGATACTGCGCACGGTGCAGATACTTTCAAGGCGCACGAAGAACAATCCCGTGCTCGTCGGCGAGCCGGGCGTGGGCAAGACGGCCGTGGCGGAGGGGCTTGCCATGCAGGTGGCGCGCGGCGAAGCACCGGCGGAGCTTGCGCGCAAGCGCATAGTGTCGCTGGACATCCCGGCGATGCTGGCCGGGACGAAGTACCGCGGGGATTTTGAGGAGCGCGTGAAGGCCGTACTGAAGGACGTCAAGCGCGCGGGCGACGTTATCCTTTTCATCGACGAGCTGCACACCATCATCGGCGCGGGCAGCGCCGAGGGCGCGATCGACGCGGCGAACCTGCTCAAGCCCGCGCTCGGCAGGGGAGAGCTGCAGATGATCGGCGCGACGACCATGGAGGAATACCGCAAATTCATCGAAAAGGATGCTGCACTCGAGCGCCGTTTCCGCCCCGTGATCGTCCGGGAGCCGGATCGAAAAACAGCCTGCCGCATGCTCGAAGCGCTCCGCCCGGGACTGGAAGCGCACCACCGCATCCGCATCACGCAGGAGGCCATTGAGGCCGCCGTTGAATTTTCCAGCCGTTATCTAACCGACCGCTTTCTGCCGGACAAGGCACTGGATCTGCTCGACGAGGGTGCGGCGCACGTCTGGCTCGGCGGGGGAACTCCGGCGGAGGACGCCGAGCGCCAGCAGCAGCTGGAGCAGCGGCTCGAGCAGGCCGTGGCGAACGCACAGTATGAGCAGGCGGCAAAGCTTCGAGACGAACTGCGCACGCTTGTGCGCAGCCAGCTTGCGGCCCGCCGCGCCCAGCGCACTGTGAGTCTGACCCGGCAGGATGTCGCTGCCGTTGTTGCAGAGCGCACCGGTATCCCCGTCGGCAGGCTCCGGCAGTCCGACCGCGAACGACTGCTGTCCTTGCGTCAGACGCTTTCCCAGCGCATCATCGGCCAGCAGGCCGCCGTTGATGCTGTTTCCGCCGCCGTTCTGCGCGGCAGGACGGGACTTGCCGATGCTGGCCGCCCTGCTGCGTCATTCCTGCTCATCGGCCCGACTGGTGTCGGGAAAACGGAATTATGCAAACAAATTGCGCAGGTTGTTTACGGCAGTCAGGATGCGCTTATCCGTGTGGATATGTCGGAGTATATGGAGCCGAACAGCGTTTCGCGCCTGCTCGGCGCGCCTCCGGGCTACGTCGGCTACGACGCGGGTGGGACGCTTACGGAAAAGGTGCGCCGCCGCCCGTACTGCGTCGTCTTGTTCGACGAACTGGAAAAGGCACACCGCGATATCACCGGCATTCTTTTGCAGCTGCTCGGCGACGGTATTCTGACTGACAGCCTTGGCCGGACTGTCAGCTTCAAGAATACCATTGTCGTTATGACCTCAAATCTGACCGGGCCGCAGACCGGCAAACCTGGCCTCGGCTTCACGCCGGACTGCGCGGATATCCGTGCGCAAACCATTCTGCGGGAGGCATTTTCGCCAGAATTCTTGGGGCGAATCGACTGCATCGCGTCATTCCGTCCGCTTGCGGCGGAGGATCTTGCAAGGATCGCTGCGCTCCAGCTGCGGGAACTTGCCGAACGCCTGAAAAGGCAGAACGTTGCGCTGGGATTCGCGCCGGAACTGCCGGAGCACCTCGGCGCACTCTGTGCAAACGAACCCGGCGGGGCGCGCAGCCTGCGCCGCAGGCTTCAGACCGAGATCGAGGGCCCGGCGGCAGAACTGCTGCTGCGCGATCCATCTGTCCGAACGCTTCGCGTCGTCTGGCGGCAGGAGAGCGTGCAGGTGGAAGCACCGGAACGATGTTTCTAAAACATACGTTCAAAATTCGACTTTCGGGGATTTTTCACGAAAAACGTCGAAGAATCTCCGAAAAATTTTTTCAAAAAAGGGTTGCAATTTATGTAAACAGAACGTATTATATTATTGAAGTGGAGCAAAGTGGAGCGAAATTTCAGTAAAGTGGAGCAAAAGGAGGCGCGAGGGGATGTTCGGGAAGTATAAGCACTCTGTCGATGAAAAAGGACGTCTGTTCGTGCCGTCCAAGCTGCGCGACGAACTGGGAAGCACCTTCTATGTAACACTGGGCCTTGACCACTGTCTGTCCGTATATACTGAGGCGGGATGGAAGGCCATTGTCGATAAATATAACGCGCTGCCGATCGTACAGGCACGAAAAATGCGCTTTCTGTTTGCCAACGCCGCCAAATGTGAGCCCGATAAGCAGGGCCGCTTCCTTATCCCGGCCGAACTGCGCCAATACGCGGGTCTTTCCAGCGAGGTCACGTTCATCGGACAGGGCGGCCACGCGGAGATCTGGGACAGCGCGGCCTATGACGAACTGGAGCAGCAGACGCTGACGCCTGAAAATCTGGCGGCTGTCATGGAGGAACTTGGCTTCTGATGGAATTCGCACACCGCTCTGTGCTTTTGAACGAGTGCATAGACGCGCTGGCCATCAAGCCCGACGGGATCTATCTCGACGGGACGCTTGGCGGCGCGGGGCATTCACTGCAGATCTGCCGGAACCTCACCACCGGCAGACTCATCGGCGTTGACCGTGATCTGGTTGCGCTGGAGGCCGCAAAAAAGCGGCTGTACCGCCACGCAAAAAAAGTAACGCTGGTACACGATAATTTTGAAAACGTCGGCGCGATCCTCACCGCACTGGGACTTGACCGGATCGACGGCATGCTGTTCGATCTGGGCGTTTCTTCTCCGCAGCTTGACGACGCGGAGCGCGGCTTTTCCTATATGGCCGACGCGCCTTTGGATATGCGCATGGACCGCGACCAGTCTCTCACGGCCTACGAGATCGTCAACAACTGGCCGCGCGAGGAATTAAAATCCATTCTCTACGAGTACGGTGAGGAGCGCTACGCCCCGCAGATCGCCGCTGCCATTGAACGCGTGCGTACCGACCGGCCTATTGAAACAACGCTGGAGCTGGTCGATATCATCCGCTCGGCCATGCCGCCCAGCGCGCTTCGAGAAAAGCAGCATCCGGCCAAGCGCAGCTTTCAGGCCATCCGCATTGCCGTCAACGACGAACTCGGCGCAGTCCGGCAGGGCATGGAGGCCGCGATTGATCATTTGAAGCCCGGCGGTAGACTGGCTGTCATCACGTTCCATTCTCTCGAAGACCACATTGTCAAAAATGTGTTTCAAGACGCGGCAAAGGGCTGTACCTGCC
>URPU01000025.1 GCA_900549865.1 uncultured Eubacteriales bacterium | reverse complement strand
ATCTCCCTTTGAGGTCTTCTTTGACACCCTGTTGCACTTAACTTGACAATCTAAGGATCGTACTGCTTTCGCGTCTGCGGACGCGAAACTCTGCGAGGCTTTTTGACAAGCTGAACCGCGGGGGGGGGCGGGGAAGAAAGCGGGCAGACCGGCGTGGGTCTGCCCGCTTGGGATGCATATATCAGTCGTCGTCGCCGAGGGCCTCAAGACCGACGACGTTTTCCACCTTGCTGGCCTTGATGTTCTTGACAAGCAGGGAGAACACCGCGAAGCTGCAAAGGATAAGGATGCTGGAGTACACGGGCAGAGCGCGCCATGCGCCCATGGCGTCAAACACGAAGCCGAGGAACACCGGCGTGACCGTCTGCGCGGACATGCTGGCGGTGTAGTAGTACCCGGTGAATTTGCCGATCTTCTTGGAGGAGCACAGCTCCACGACCATCGGGAAGGAGCAGTTGTGCACCAGCGCCATGCCGAAGCCCTTTATGGCCCACACAACATACAGCAGCGCGGGGAAGGCGTACTCGCCGTGCGCGCCCGTGACGATGCCCGTCGGCGCGACGAAGCACATGATAACAAGCCCGGCAAAGCTCAGCGCGAGGCCGGAGGCGATGGTCCACTTGCGGCCTATCCTGTCGGCGATGGCGCCGGCAATGGCGAAGCCTATTACGGAGGCGAGGCCGCCGGCAATGGTCAGCACCATGGTCGCGCTGGAGGAGGAGTTGAGGTAATAGATAACGTAGTTGCCGATATAGGTGCCGATGGCGTTGTCGGCCATGAACCACAGGAACTCCGCGCCGAGAATGGCAAGGAGCATGTTTTTGTTCTCCCTGGACATGGGCTTGTCGTCGTCAATGGGCGTGGCGACGGCGGCGAGGCGCTCACCCTCGGCCATTTCGTCCTTCATTTCCTCCGCCAGCTTGTTCTCCTTTATCGTGGCGAACAGCACCAGCGCGGAAATGACCATCAGCACGGAGGCGATGATGAAGGGAAGCTCTATTATCCAGACCTTGCGCGCCTCGTCGGCCGCATTTATGTAGTCGCTGAGCTTTAGGAAGATGCCCAGCACCGTGGCGAACGCGCCGCCGAGATAGCCCATGATGTTTATAATGCCGTTGGCCTTGGCGCGCAGGGGCTTGGGCGTGATATCGGGCATGAGCGCGACGGCGGGGTTGCGGTACATCATCATGAAGATGAGCACTATCGCCATCATGGCGACCATGCCGACAATGTTGTTGTAATGGAAGAACAGCGGGATGAACGGGAATGCGATCGCCGCGACGAAGGTGCCCGTGAGGATATAGGGCATACGCTTGCCGATGGGCGTGACGGTCTTATCCGAGAGGTTGCCGAAGATGGGCAGGAGGATGAGCGCGGCGAGGTTGTCGCAGGCCATGATTATGCCGACGAGCCACTGGACCTCAAGTATCTTCGCCGGGTCGCCGGCCTTGAGCTCCGCCGAGGAGATGCCGTACATGCGCCGGGCGAATATGTCCGTCAGGAACGTGGGGCACCACGAGTCGTACACCTGCCAGAGAAGCAGGATGCCGAAGAAGGCGAAGCCTATCAGAAATGTGCGCTTGTAGTTCAGCTTCAGGCCGGAGCCGCTTGATTTCATAAAAACTCTTCCTTTTCTACTTTATTATTAAATTATATTTTAGTTATGGCGTTTATGGTGCAAGTTTCTTCTGACGTCAGTCACTGCACTCAGGCATGAGCTCCTGCGAGATGATGCGCAGCATCTCGTCGAACTTGGCGATATCCTCCGGCGGGAAGCGGTCTATCATGCGCTGGGTCACGGTGCTTTCATAGGAGCTGAGCAGGCCGATGTAGTTATAATACTTCTCGGAGAGAATGAGATGGTACTCGCGCCGGTCGAGCTGGGAATTCTGCCGCTCAAGATAGCCCTTTTTGATGAGGCTGTTGACCTTATAGGTGGCGTTCGACTGGGAAATGTTCAGAAAATCCGCGAACTGGCCGACGGTGGGCGTGTTGAGCATCTGGATGACCTCCAGCGAAAACGCCTCCATCGCGGAAAGCGACCCGTCCCTTTCGCGCACAAGCTCAAACACCTTGCGGTAGAACTGGAGCTTAAACTTGTCGTACACCTTGGAAAAATTCTCTTGCAGCATGAAAATACCCCCGGCCGTCTGGCTTGTTGATAGGCTTTCATTTTAACGCAGATATCCGCTTTTGTAAACACAAAAGCGCCCCGGCGCGGGGAAAAGTTTTTTCTTGTACAAAATGTGAATTTTGCGCACAAGCGCAGGCAAAGCTATTGACAATGAAAGCCCGCAGTGTTATATTAGCACTTGAAAGCAGAGAGTGCTAACAGTCCGAAGTGCAGAGTGCTAAACCGGACGGCAATGCGGGAAATGCGGGTTTATGAGTAATGTCTATCAGCGATAGAAAAAAGAAAATACTCGCCGCGGTCGTGGATGAATACATCCGCACGGCGGAGCCTGTCGGCAGCAAGGCCATCGCGCAGAACGCGGGGCTGGGCTGCTCGCCGGCAACTATCCGCAACGAGCTTGCAGAGCTTGTCAGCATGGGCTATCTTGAGCAGCCGCACACCTCGGCCGGGCGCGTGCCCACGCCGATGGGCTACAGGATGTACGTCAACGAGCTGATGGAAAAGCAGAAGCTTTCCCTTGAGGAGACGGAGGAAATGAACAGCCGCCTCAACTCAAAGCTTCAGGAGCTTGACGTCACGATAGACGCGGTGAGCCGCCTGGCCTCACAGCTCACGGATTACCCGGCGCTTGCACTGACGACGCACAGCACCGTGACGATAAAGCGCTTCGACATCATATATGTTGACGCGAACACCTTTATAATCGTGGTGATGCTCTCCAACAACAGCGTGAAGAACAAGCTGGTGCACCTGCCCGTCTCCGTGACGGAAAGCATGATGAGAAAGCTTTCATCCCTGTTCAACGCAAGCTTCACAAACGTTTCCGAGGGGCAGATAACGCCGCTGATGATAAGCGCGGCGGAGCGCGCGGCGGACGACACCATGGGCATCACATCGGTCATTGCCGCCTTCGCCATAGAAGTGCTGAGCGAGGCCGACAAGCCCGCCGCCTTCATAAGCGGCGAGAACAGGCTCCTCAACCAGCCGGAGTTCCGCGACCCGGACAAGGCGCACGCGCTGATGAATTACCTTTCGGGCGGCGGGTACGTGCTTCCGCCGGATGAGGTGATAGACGGCGGCGACGGCGTGAGGGTCCTGATAGGGCCGGAGAACGTGGCGGAGGAGCTGAAAGGCTCAAGCGTCGTGATGGCAAGCTATGACGCGGGGGACAACACCCGCGGGCTTATCGGCATAGTCGGGCCGACGCGGATGGATTATTCCGCCGTGGCCGCGAAGCTGAGCGCCCTTGCAGCCGGGCTTTCGCGCAGGCTTGGCGGGGGAGAGGCTCCGCCGGAGGGACTGCACAACAAACTAATCATCAAGGGGGATGAACCGAATGAGCACAGATAAAAAGGAAAAGAACGCCGCGGCTCAGGCGGAGAGCACCGAGGAAATAAAGGACGAGGCCAAGGCCGATGTCAAGGCCGAAGAGATAAAGTCCGACGATGCGCCCAAGACCGCCGCGGACGAAAAGAAGCACGACAAGAAGAGCGCGAAGAAGGAAAAGAAGACCGAGGAAAAGAAGGAAGCCGAGGCCGCAGAAAAGGTGCTGGACACGGCGATGGCCGCGCTGAACGACAAGTATCTCAGGCTGTGCGCCGAGTACGACAACTTCCGCCGCCGCTCCCAGAAGGAGAAGGACAGCCTTTACGGCGATGTCAAGGCCGACACGCTGCTGAAGTTCCTGCCGGTGTACGACAACCTCCTGCGCGCACTGAACACGCCGACGGAGGACGAGGCGTACAAGAAGGGCGTTGAAATGACGATGAATCAGTTCAACACCACGATGGAAAAGCTGGGCGTGACAAAGATAGAAAGCCTGGGCGCGAAGTTCGACCCCGCGCTGCACAATGCCGTGATGCATGTGGAGGACGAGGAAAAGGGCGAGAACGAGATAGTCGAGGTCTTTCAGGAGGGCTTCCGGCTGGGCGACAAGGTCATCAGGTTCGCAATGGTCAAGGTCGCAAATTAAAACGGCTAATACCGCGAAAGCGGTTTAGTATATATTTTCAATTCAAGTAAAAAATCAAATCGTATATACAGGAGGAAGAAACAATGAGTAAGATAATAGGTATAGATCTTGGTACTACTAACAGCTGCGTGGCAGTTATGGAGGGCGGAGAATCCGTCGTCATCCCCAACGCCGAAGGCGCGCGCACCACTCCGTCCGTCGTTGCGTTTGCAAAGACCGGCGAGCGTATGGTGGGTCAGGTCGCAAAGCGTCAGGCCATCACCAACCCCGACCGTACCATTTCCTCCATCAAGCGTGAAATGGGCTCCAGCTACAAGGTGAACATAGACAACAAGTCCTACACCCCGCAGGAGATTTCCGCGATGATCCTGCAGAAGCTGAAGGCCGACGCCGAGGCATACCTCGGCCAGACCGTCACCGAGGCCGTCATCACCGTTCCTGCGTACTTCACCGACGCACAGCGTCAGGCCACGAAGGACGCCGGCAAGATCGCGGGTCTTGAGGTCAAGCGTATCATAAACGAGCCGACCGCAGCCGCGCTGGCATACGGTCTGGACAAGGAAAAGAACGACCAGAAGATCATGGTGTACGACCTTGGCGGCGGCACCTTCGATGTGTCCATCCTTGAGATAGGCGACGGCGTTATCGACGTGCTGGCCACCGCCGGTAACAACCGCCTCGGCGGCGACGACTTCGACGAGTGCATCACCAAGTACCTCGTTGACGAGTTCAAGAAGAGCGACGGCATAGACCTGAGCGGCGATAAGGTCGCAATGCAGCGTCTGCGTGAGGCGGCGGAGAAGGCAAAGGTCGAGCTTTCCGGCGTGACCACCTCCACCATCAATCTGCCTTACATCACGGCCGACGCCACAGGCCCCAAGCACCTCGACGTGACCCTGACCCGCGCAAAGTTCAACGAGCTGACGCACCACCTCGTCGAAAAGACCAGCGGCCCTGTCAAGCAGGCGCTGTCCGACTCCGGCCTCAAGCCCAGCGACATCACCAAGGTGCTGCTCGTCGGCGGCTCCAGCCGTATCCCCGCAGTGCAGGAGATGGTCAAGTCCCTCATCGGCAAGGAAGGCTTCAAGGGCATCAACCCCGACGAGTGCGTGGCTATCGGCGCATCCATCCAGGGCGGCGTTCTCTCCGGCGACGTTGAGGGCATAGTCCTTGTCGATGTTACGCCTCTGTCCCTCGGCATAGAGACGCTCGGCGGCGTGTTCACCAAGCTTATCGAGCGCAACACCTCCATCCCGACGAGAAAGAGCCAGGTGTTCTCCACCGCGGCCGACAACCAGACCTCCGTTGAGGTCAACGTCCTTCAGGGCGAGCGCGAAATGGCCGCGTACAACAAGAGCCTCGGCCGCTTCCACCTCGACGGCATCGCCCCGGCCCGCCGCGGCGTGCCTCAGATAGAGGTCACCTTCGATATAGACGCGAACGGCATCGTCAACGTCTCCGCAAAGGATCTCGGCAACGGCAAGGAGCAGCACATCACCATCACCGCCTCCTCCAACATGTCCAAGGAGGACATCGACAAGGCAGTCAAGGAAGCCGAGATGTACGCGGCGGAGGATGCAAAGCGCAAGGAAGAGGTCGATACCCGCAACCAGGGCGACCAGATGGTCTACCAGACCGAAAAGACCCTCAGCGAGATGGGCGACAAGCTCGACCCCGCCGACAAGAGCGAAGTCGAAAGCAAGCTGGCCGCGCTCAAGAGCGCGCTGACCGGCACCGACACCGCCGCCATCAAGACCGCGACGGAGGAGCTGACCCAGGCCTTCTACAAGGTGTCCGAGAAGCTGTATCAGGCCGCGGGCGGCGCGCAGGGCGCAGGCTTCGACCCGAATCAGGCCGCAGGCGGCGCACAGGGCGGCGCGAACGGCGGTCAGGACTACTACGATGCGGACTACACCGTGGTGGACGACGACAAGAAGTGATCCATGCCCGACCCTTGCAGCATATCCCGGCATGTTAATGTTTCCAACATTGAGGCGAGGAAAATGAACCCTCGCCTCAATGGCATGTATTTTTTCAGCGCGTAAAGTGTATTTCTCTACGCGGGATCGGAGTATAAATGGCTTCAGACAAACGTGATTATTATGAGGTGCTGGGCGTTTCAAAGGACGCGAGCGCCGATGAGATAAAAAAGGCATACAGAAAGCTTGCAAAGGAGAATCATCCCGACCTGCATCCGGGCGACAAGGCCTGCGAGGAGCGCTTCAAGGAGGTCAACGAGGCCTATGAGGTGCTTTCCGATGAGGATAAGCGTAAGAAATACGATCAGTTCGGCCACGCGGCATTCGACCCGAACGCCGGGTTCGGCGGGGGCGGCGGCTTCGGCTTTGACGGCTTCGGCGATCTGGGCGACATATTCGGCAGCTTCGGCGACATATTCGGCTTCGGCGGGGGCGGCCAGCGCGCCAATCCCAACGCCCCGCGCAAGGGCGACAACATACGCACCAGCGTCAGCATAAGCTTTGAGGAGGCGGCCTTCGGCTGCGAGAAGGAAGTGACAGTCGGCCGCGTGGAGTCCTGCCCCGACTGCAAGGGCACGGGCTGCCAGCCCGGCACGACGCCCGAGGTCTGCCCCGACTGCAAGGGCACAGGCTCCGTGCGCACGACGCAGCGCACTCCCTTCGGCATGGTGCAGTCCAACGCGCCGTGCTCCAAGTGCAAGGGCACGGGCAAGATCATCCACCAGCCGTGCAAGACCTGCCGCGGCATGGGCGCGATACGCCGCCAGCACAAGATAAAGGTCACCATCCCCGCCGGTATAGACGACGGGCAGGCCATATCCCAGCGCGGCAAGGGCAACGCCGGTGTGAACGGCGGCCCGGCAGGCGACCTTCTCGTCTCCGTGATAGTGCGGCCGCACGCCCGCTTTGAGCGCGACGGCAATTCCGTCCTGCTCAACCAGCAGATAAGCTTCGCGCAGGCAGTGCTCGGCGCGGAGATAGAGGTGCCGACGCTTGACGGCAAGGTGAAGATGCCCATCCCGGAGGGGACGCAGCCCGGCTCGACCTTCCGCCTGCGCGGCAAGGGAATCCCGTATCTGCGCGGCTCTGGCCGCGGGGATCAGTTCGTGACGGTGAATATCTCCGTGCCGAAGAATCTGACCGGCTCACAGAAGGAGCTTCTGCGCCAGTACGCGGCCAGCACCGGCGAGCTTGACGGCGTAAAGACCTCGATATTCTCAAAGAAGAAGTAAAAAGATAAAAACGGCGGCTGTTCCGGCATGTGTCGGGACAGCCGCTTTTCTATACCCGTGCGCAGCGAAAGTTTGCCCGGCACGCCGATTCGCCCGTATTTTTGCCGCGGCCAGTGTATGCTTTTCCTGCTGAAAATATCCGGCGGCACGGGGGGAGCGACCCGCGCCGCGGCACGGTCAGAAGATAAAGGAGGATTTGCGATGCAGGCATTGCGCACGCGCCCCGGACTGAAGCGGGGCGGCATTATTTATCTCTGCACGGAGGACATTGCCCCGTGTCCGGTGCAGGCGAGAAGGATATTCGACGACGACTCGCTCAGGGAGCTGAGCGAAAGCATAAAAAGCTACGGGATACTGAACCCGCTGACGGTGCGGTCGCGCGGAGGGAAGTATGAGCTCGTCGCGGGGGAGAGGCGGCTGCGCGCGGCAAAGCTTGCAGGATTGAGGGAGGTGCCGTGCATACTCATAGAGGTGGACATGGAAAACGCCAGCCTCATCTCGCTTATAGAGAACTTACAGCGCAAGGACCTGGACTTCATCGAGGAGGCCAACGGCATAAACCAGCTTATATGCATGTTCGGCATGAGTCAGGAGGAGGCCGCGCGGCGCATAGGCAAATCGCAGTCCGCCGTAGCGAACAAGCTGCGGCTTCTCAAGCTGCCGGAGGACGTGCTGGGGGGTCTGCGCGAAAACGGCCTGACTGAGCGCCACGGGCGCGCCCTGCTGCGCCTGACGCGCGCCGACCGCCAGCGCGAGGCGCTGGAGTACATCGTGGATAACGCGCTGAACGTCGCCGCGACGGAGGCGTACATAGAGGCGCTGCTGAACCGCCCGGCGGAGCCGGAGCAGCCGGAGGCCAAGGGGCAGAAGCGCACCTTCGTGCTGAAGGATGTGCGGGTGTTCCTCAATACGCTTTCGCGCAGCATAGACCTGATGAAGCAGGGCGGCATAGACGCCGGGATGCGCCGCGAGGAGACGGACGACTCGCTCATCCTCACGATATCCATACCAAAGGCGCGCGCCGCGGCCCTTTCGGGGGCAGGCGCGGCGGGCGGACAGCCGGGCGAAGAATAGGACGGGCCGCCGTCTCCGTATATTTATGGAGACGGCGGCTTTTTGCCGGGAAGGGGTGAAAAGACATATATGATAAACTATTTTTCTGAACTGAGATACAAGGAGGTCATAGACGTGCATACCGGGCTGCGGCTGGGCTATGTGTGCGACGCAGAGTTCGACGACGCGCAGGGGCAGGTGATATCGCTGATAACGCCCGGCAGGGCGAAGTGGTTCGGCCTTTTCGGCCGCGAGGACGATTATGTCCTGCCGTGGAAGTGCATAGTGCGCATTGGCAGCGACATCATCCTTATAGACGCCAAGGAGGAGCTGCGCCGCAGGAAGCGCAGCCGGCGCTTCCTTGTATGACGGCCGCGGCACAGGGGGCAAAATCGTGCTTTTCAAAATGCCGGGGATGAAGTATAATAATACGGATATATAAAAATACGGCGTTACACGGCGCTTTAAAGGACTGATAACCATAGAAAACACCGAGATAAAAAAGGAACGGGCCGTGCTTGCGGGGCTTGCCGCGGCGAGCATGGATGAGCGGGAGCGCTCCTCCGACGCGTCGATGGAGGAGCTTGCCGCGCTTGTGGAGACGGCCGGCGGGGAGACCGTGGCGATGCTTATACAGAACCGCCCCACTCCGGAGCCGCGCAGCTTCATCGGCGACGGCAAGGTGCAGGAGCTGAAGGGCATAATAGAGATGAACGACTGCGACCTCGCCGTGTTCGACAACGAGCTTAGTCCGTCGCAGATGCGCGTGCTGAGCGAGGAGCTGGGCGTGAAGGTGCTGGATCGCTCGGGCCTTATTCTGGACATATTCGCCCAGCGCGCGCAGACGCGCGAGGGTCAGCTTCAGGTGGAGCTGGCGCAGTACAAATATCTGCTGCCGCGCCTGACGGGCATGTGGACGCATCTTGTGCGCCAGACGGCCTCCGGCGGCGCGTCGCCCATAGGCACGCGCGGCCCCGGTGAGACGCAGCTTGAGACCGACCGCCGCCACATCCGCCGCAAGATACAGAAGCTTGAGGAGGAGCTGGCCGCCGTGCGCAAGGTGCGCGGCACGCAGCGCCGCCGCCGCGAGAAGAACGCGATGCCGGTCGTGGCGCTCGTCGGCTATACGAACGCGGGGAAATCCACGCTGCTCAACTGCCTGACGGGGGAGAGCATCCCGGCGAACGACAGGCTTTTCGACACGCTGGACACGACGACGCGCCGCCTGCGGCTGGACGAGACGCAGGAGGTGCTGCTGAGCGACACCGTCGGCTTTATAAGAAAGCTGCCGACGCATCTTATAGAGGCGTTCAAGGCCACGCTGGAGGAGCTGAAATACGCCGACGTGCTGCTGCACGTGATAGACATCTCCAACCCCGAATGGGAGGAGCAGGCGCGCGTGGTGGACGAGCTTATCCGCCAGCTCGGCGCGGAGAGCACGCCGTGCATCCGCGTATACAACAAGTGCGACGCGTACTTCGGCATTCTGCCGCACGGGGAGGACGTCATGTGCCTGTCGGCAAAAAGCGGCGAGGGCGCGGACGCGCTGGTGAAAAAGCTCGCCGGTATGCTGGGGCAGGCAAAGCGCCGCGTCATGCTGTCCATCCCGTATGCAAAGGCGGGGGTAGTGGACGCGCTAAAGCGCGAGGCGAACGTGCTGAGCATGGAATACACCGACGAGGGCATAAAAGCAGAGGCCGTACTGACGCCGGCGCTCCTCGGCCGGGTGAAGGAGTTCATCCCGGATTACAAGGAGGAAAAAGAGGAGTGGGAGGATGACTGAGTATTATATCCCGACCGCTCCCGGCGAGGCGGAGCTGACGGAAAAGCGTTCACAGTTCCTCGGCCACGTGCGGTGCGTGGAGACTGAGGAGCAGGCGCGCGCGTTCATCGCGGAAATGAAGAAGAAGTATTACGACGCGCGCCACAACTGCTGGTGCTATATCATCCGCGGCGGGGCGGAGCGCTACAGCGACGACGGCGAGCCGCAGGGCACGGCGGGCATACCGATGCTGGAGGTGTTCCGGCGCGAGGGCGTGACGAACGTCGTGTGCGTGGTGACGCGGTACTTCGGCGGGGTGCTGCTGGGCGCGGGCGGACTGCTGCGGGCGTATACGAAAAGCGCGAAGGACGCACTGACCGCGGCGGGCGTGTCGGCCGTGCGGCGCTGGGTGGAGCTGGACATACCCTGCTCCTACGCGCAGAGCGAGAAGCTCAAGCTCGAAATCGCCGCGGCGGGCGGCGTCGTGGCGGGGATGGACTACGCCGCGGGCGTGACGATAAAGGCGCTTGCGCCGGAGGAGCGCGCGGAGGACTTCTGCGCGCGCATATTCGACATAAGCGCGGGCAGCGTGCAGCCCGTCGTAACGGGCGAGGACTTCCGCGCCGTGCCGGTGAGGTAAGAGGAAGGCCGCGAAAAAATTTTTTTAAGAAAATAGAGGGAAATATAAATTGGCGTCGTATAAGAGTAATGGAAAGACATTTCATGCTCCTGTGCGGCGCTTTATTTTGCAATGAAGCGCGGCACTGATGAAAAAGAGGAGGTGTACGCGTATGCTTTGTCCCAGAGAGGAAAGGGAAAGACTTGAGCATTACATCGTCGGCGCTTACGGGGTGCTGGCGGACAGCTCCAGAGGCCGGCTGAAGGACGAGGAGGAGTGTAGCATCCGCACCTGCTTTCAGCGCGACATCGACAGGATAACGCATTCAAAGTCGTTCCGCCGGTTAAAGCACAAAACGCAGGTGTTTTTGCAGCCGGAGGGGGATCACTACCGCACGCGCCTGACGCACACGCTGGAGGTCAGCCGCCTTGCGCGCACGGTGGCGCGCGCCCTGTCGCTGAATGAGGATCTGACGGAGGCCATCGCGCTGGGGCACGATCTGGGTCACACGCCCTTCGGCCACGCGGGCGAGCGCGCGCTCAACGAGATATATCCCGGCGGCTTCAAGCACTATGAGCAGAGTCTGCGCGTGGTGGACGTGCTGGAGCGCGACGGCAGGGGGCTGAACCTGTGCTATGAGACGCGCATGGGCATACTTAACCACACCGTCGGCGCGCCCGACGACACGCTGGAGGCGACGACCGTGCGCCTGTGCGACAGGATAGCCTACGTCAACCATGACCTTGACGACTCCATCCGCGCGGGCATACTGACGGAGGAGAACGTCCCGGCGCGCGTGCGCGAAAACTGCGGCGACAAGAACAGCCGGCGCATAAACGCCTTCATATCGGACCTTATCGCAAACAGCGGCGGAGGCAAGCTCAAAATGTCGGACGAGATGCAGGAGACCTTCAACATCTTCCACGCGTTCATGTTCTCCGACGTTTACACCAATCCCGTCGCCAAGAGCGAGGAGAACAAGGTCAAGGGCATACTCGGCGGGCTGTATACATACTACACGTCGCATCCCGACGCGCTGCCGGATGATTTCCGCGGCGTGATAGAGCATGACGGGATAGAGCGCGCCGCCTGCGATTATATCTCCGGCATGACGGACGGGTACGCGATGGAGAAATACGGGGAGATATTCATCCCCTTTGCATGGACGGTGAAATGACCGGGAGCGCGCCGCGGCGCGCGAAGCGGAGAGAAGGGAGGAGGAGCGCGTGGCATTTCCCGAAAGCTTCATAACGGAGCTGGCGGAGAGAAACGACATAGTGGACGTCGTGTCCGGATATGTGCGCCTTGGGAAGAAGAGCGGGTCGAACCTGTTCGGACTGTGCCCGTTCCACAGCGAAAAGACGCCGTCCTTCTCGGTGAATCCGGACAAGCAGATATATCACTGCTTCGGCTGCGGCAAGGGCGGGGGCGTGATAAACTTCATAATGGAAATAGAGAACCTCAGCTTCCCGGAGGCGGTGGAGTTTCTTGCAAAGCGCGCGGGCATGGCCCTGCCGGAGCAGACCGACAGCCGCGAGAGCCGCAAGCGCGCAAGGATGCTGGCCCTGAACAAGGACGCGGCGCGGTATTTTTACGAGCAGCTTTCCGCGCCCGGCGGCGGCATCGCGCGCGAATACATAGCAAAGCGGCAGATAGGGCGCAAAATGGCGACGGCCTTCGGGCTGGGCTTTGCGCCGGACGGGTGGAGCGGACTTCTGGACGCGATGCGCGCCAAGGGCTACACTGACTATGAGATGTTCGACGCGGGACTTGTGCGCCGGGGGAAAAACGGCGGGTTTTACGACACGTTCCGGCGGCGGCTGATGTTCCCGGTGATAGACGTGCGCGGCGACGTGATAGGCTTTTCGGGGCGCATCCTCGGCGACGGGGAGCCGAAATATATGAACAGCCCCGAAACGCTTGTATTCAACAAAAGCCGCAACCTTTTCGCCCTTAATCTGGCTAAAAAATCAAAAAGCGGATATATAATTCTCTCAGAGGGCAATATAGACGTGGTCAGTCTGCATCAGGCGGGCTTTGACTCGGCGGTGGCCTCGCTGGGCACGTCGCTGACACCGGAGCAGGCGCGGCTCATTTCGCGCTATACCAACGAGGTCGTCATCGCCTATGACAACGACGGCGCGGGAATGAAGGCATCACAGCGCGCGATAGGAATACTTGAAAAGCTCGACCTCAGAGTAAAGGTGCTGCGCATGAGCGGGGCGAAGGACCCGGATGAGTTCATAAAGCTCAAGGGGCCGGACGCGTTCCGCAATCTCATAGACGCGGCGGAAAATCAGGTGGATTACCGGCTGCGCGCGGTCACGGACAAGTACGACCTGACCGTGGACGAGCAGAAGGTGGAATTCCTCAAGGAAGCGTCGGAGCTCGTGGCGCGCCTGCCAGGCTCAGTGGAGCGGCAGGTATACGCCATGCGCGTGGCGTCCATGGCGGGCGTTGACGCGCGCGTCGTCACGGATGAGGCCGAGCGGCGGCGCAAAAAGCTGCTGAGTCAGGCGCACCGCGCCGCAGACAGGGATGCCACGCGCCCCGAGAGGCAGAGTCAGCCCGCGGAGAAGGGCATAAAATACGAAAACCCCGCTTCCGCCGTGGCGGAGGAGGGCGTGATAAGGCTTTTATATCTCGAGCCGGAGCTGGCCGCGGAGGCGCTGCCGGAGGCGGGGGAGTTTTCCTCGCCGGTGCTTGCGCACATATACACGAAGATGCGCGAGATGCTGGACAGCGGGCAGAAGGTCAGCACCACCACGCTCAGCGGTGTGCTGAGCGGCGAGGAGATGAGCCTTGTGGTCAATATAATACAGAAGCCGGAGCTGCTTTCAAACGCCCGGCGGACTCTCAGCGATTATACGCAGAGGATAAAAAGCGAGAGCGCGCGGCGCAGCGCGGGGCTCGACTTCGCGGAGATACTGCGCCAGAAGCAGAACACAGCCTACGACACGCAGAAAAAAAGAAAAGGATACGAGGGATAAACTATGTCAGACGAAATGAAATTCAAGGAAGAAGAACTCGAAAGCATGGCAGACAAGCTGCTGGAGCAGGCGGCGATGAGCGAGATAAGCGACCAGCAGGAGCTGGAGCTGCCCAAGCCCAAGAAAAAGGCCGCGAAGAAGAAGGAGGCCGACCCCGCGGAGGCCGCCAAGACCAATGAGGAGCGCCTGAACGAGCTGCTTGAAAAGGGCAAGAAGAAGGGAAGCCTGACCACCAAGGAGCTGGAAGTGCTGGAGGAGATGAACCTCGACGGGGAGACCGTGGACAAGTTCTACGAGACGCTTGAGGCCAACGGCGTTGACGTAGACGTCGGCGCGGCCGACGTGCTGCCCCCGATAGATGACATCCTGCCCGAGGTGGAGGATCTGGCCGGGATAGAGGAGGTCACGGAGGAGGAGATAAACGACACCGACGCGCTGATGGACTCCTTCGCCACCGACGACCCCGTGCGCATGTACCTCAAGGAGATCGGCAAGGTGCCGCTGCTGACGCCCGACGAGGAGGTCGAGCTTGCAATACAGATGGCCGAGGGCAACGAGGAGGCAAAGCACCGCATGACTGAGGCGAACCTCCGTCTCGTCGTGTCCATTGCGAAGCGCTATGTCGGGCGCGGGATGCTGTTCCTCGACCTTATACAGGAGGGCAACCTTGGCCTTATAAAGGCCGTGGAGAAGTTCGACTATACCAAGGGATATAAGTTCTCCACCTACGCGACGTGGTGGATACGCCAGGCCATTACCCGCGCGATAGCGGATCAGGCGCGCACGATACGCATACCTGTGCACATGGTGGAGACCATAAACAAGACCATCCGCGTCTCCCGTCAGCTTCTTCAGGAGCTGGGCCATGACCCCAGCGCCGAGGAGATAGCCCGCGAGATGGATATGCCCGTGGAAAAGGTGCGCGACATATTAAAGATCGCGCAGGAGCCCGTCTCCCTCGAAACGCCTATCGGCGAGGAGGAGGACTCGCATCTGGGCGACTTCATCCCCGACGAGGACGCCTCGGAGCCGAGCGAGGCCGCGTCCTTCTCCCTCCTGCGCGAGCAGCTTGAAGAGGTGCTGGACACGCTGGCCCCGCGCGAGAAGAAGGTGCTGGAGCTGCGCTTCGGCATAGTGGACGGCCGCACGCGCACGCTGGAGGAGGTCGGCAAGGAGTTCAACGTCACGCGCGAGCGTATCCGTCAGATAGAGGCGAAGGCGCTGCGCAAGCTGCGCCACCCCAGCCGCTCAAAGAAGCTGAGAGACTTCCTGAACTGAAAAGCATAACGCATAACAGGCATAACAGAGCATAACGCATAACAGATTGCAAAAAACACCTGCCCGCGGGCAGGTGTTTTTCAGCATGTCAAAGAAAGCCTCGCAGAGTTTCGCGTCCGCAGACGCGAAAGCATTATTATACGTTTTCTGCCGCGACATGTGCGTGGCAGAAAACACTTTGCGCGGAGTGAGCGTCGAATTGTCCGCTATCAGCGGACAACAGAGGCGCAGAACGAAGCGGTTCTTTCTCGAAAAAGTGGCCAAGCCACTTTTTCGACAGTCTCAAAAACACCTGCCCGCGGGCAGGTGTTTTTATTACAGAGACGCTTATGAATCGCGGCGCTACAGCGTGTCAATGATGCAGCGCAGCAGCGTTTCGGCCTTGTCGCGCTTTTCCGGCGGAAGCGCGCTCATCCTGTCCGCCAGCGCGGACCAGCGAACGGGAGCCGCAGCGTCCACATAGGCGGCAAGCACAGAATCCGCCGCGAGGGTGAGCGCGTTGCACAGGCTTATCAGCGTGGGCAGAGAGGGAACGAGCAGGCCGCGCTCGATACGGGAGACGGTATTGGAGGTGAGGCCGGTCATGTCCGCAAGCTGCTCCTGCGTGAGACCGTGCGCCTTGCGCGCATCCTGTATTACCTGTCCGCCCTGCCTGAAATCCATAATTATACCGCCCAAACCTAATTGTACACTTATTATCGCCGAATTAGGCGCAATAAGTCCACAACGCTATGGACATAATTAGGCGCGAAGCGTATAATTATGAGCATAAAACTTTTGGGAGGACGCGAAAAATGGCAGACTACAAGAAAATGTACACAGGACTGTGCGCGGCGGTGGATGACTCCATCACGGCGCTTGAAGCGATCCCCGCGGCGCGGGGAACGATGCATAAACTGCAAAAGGCGCTGGAGAATGCCGAGGAGATATACATTCAGACGTCATTATGCGCGGATGAGGATGGAGCGGATATTGCCGCAAGACGCTTATGAATCACGGCGCTTTGCGTAGGTGAAGGATGAGCGGTGCTTGCGCCGCCCGCAGTCGAGCATCCAGCCTATCACGGGGCGCAGCACCACCGCCACGGCGGAGAAGCCGAAGGCGGCAAGCCCCGCCATGGCCGCGTTCAGCCCCAGCACCTGCTCAAGAAACATGGGGAAGGTGGAAAGGATCATGATATGATTCATGAAAACAAGGAAATTGATGATTATTATCAGGAGAAAATTTTTCGTCCAGACTTTGTCGTTTTGCATTGCGCAGCAGCTCCTTAAAAGTGTTTAAAAATACAACGGGCAGCCAAACAACCGGTCTTATGCCGTGTTTAGCTGCTCGTTGCGCGTATTTTATACAACTTTTTTACGGAAAAGTCAAGCGGAAAATCACACGTTGAACATCGTGAAATCGAGAATGGCGAGGACGGTGCGCGCGGAAAGCAGGATGGCGAGGACGGTCATGCCGCGGTCTATGTTCTTCCGCAGAACAACGATTTTATTGTTCAGCGAGAGCATGAGCAGCGGCAGGATCGGAATGAAGTAGCGCCCCTGCACGCCGACGATTATTTTATCCGTATTGTGTATCCACGTCAAAAACATGGTCGCCATGAAGGAGAGCACGACCGCGGCGGAGAGCGCCAGCAGCGCCGGGCGCATGCCTCTCGGCATATCCAGCTCATTCCCGTCGATATTCTGCGCCGAGAGGATAAGCAGCGCCGTGAAAGCGGGAACTATCCATGTAGGGAGCTCCAGCAGGCAGGTGCTGAGACTCTGGCCGACGGCCTGCGCGAACCACGTGCTGAAATAGACGTTGAAGGAGTTCTTGAAGATGCCGAACGCGTCGCCGGGGTTGGTGAGGAAGAAGCGCAGGGTATAGGACTCCCCGCCCTCATCGCCATAGCTGGGAGGCGTGCTGTGCATGATGCGCAGCAGCGACGGCGCGGACACGGCGATGAACGCCGCGGCGCAGGACGCGAAAAGAAGCCAGAAGCAGCCGGTTTTCCCGCATTTCCCGGTAAATCTCTCTTTGGAGATAAATATAAAGAGAAGGATGAACAGCGCATAGACGCCCTTCGCGGGGGCGAGGAGGAGCGCAGGGATGAATATATACAGAAGATCGCAAAGGGTCAAAGCCCCTTCGGAGAATATCTCCCTCAAAAGCGAGGACAAAAGGACCATAGAGAGCGCATTGATAAAGGTGTCATATGAAAGCGACGCGGCCTGCTGCATGGCCATGGGGAGAATGCCGGAGAGGCCGAACAGCAGCTTGAAGCGCGGGACCCGCTTTACCGAGATATAGAGGCAGACAACATAGAAAAGAAGATTAAAAAATCTGCCCATCATGAAGGTGGTAACGTCGTTGAAGGAAAGCAGCCGCGAAATGGCGAAGCCCAGCACCTGCGGCGCATATTCCAGCGGATAGACGAGCGTCCACATATATGACATCAGGCTGGACTGTATAACATTCGGGTCGGAGCCACGCCCGAAAAGATCCCTTATGACGCGGAGATAGCCCGTGCAGACATTGCTCTGATTTGAAAAGCCGCTGGGGTCCAAGGCATAGGCCGTGTCCGGCATACCGAAGAGCCCGTTCGTAAGCTCGGATATGGCGAGATAATGCGTTGACTCGTCCGGAACGGAGAGCGGCGTGATGACAAAGAGATATATCAGGCCAAGCGCCAGCGCGGCAAGCGCGAAAAAGCGCTCATAGCTTGGTCGCCGGTTCGGGGGGGTAAAATAAGGAAAAAGACGGCCGTGAAAACGAAGAGGCTGACGAGCAGAAGCATCACCGTTTGAAAATCGTAGAGTATCCCGGCCTCTTCGATGGAGAAGCCCAGATTATAACGGAACAGCAGCAGCTCGCCCTGACGCTGTATGGACCGTATCAGCACCAGCATGAGGATGACCGCGGCTGCGGCGGAGAGCAGGATGCGCTTTGACTTTTTGCTGTTGAGCGGTTCTGTATGCAGACGCATAACGCTTACCTCGCTTTTATCTTTACTATTAGGGTACGTCTTTACTGCCAGTATACGTCGATTGGATATCCCGCAGCACGGCCTCGGCACAGCGCATACCGTCCACGGCGGCGGAGCTTATGCCTCCCGCGTAGCCCGCGCCCTCGCCGCAGGGATAGAGCCCGGCGACGGCGCTTTGAAGCGAAGCGCCGCGCAGTATCCTGACGGGGGAGGAGGAGCGCGTCTCGGGCGCGGTGAGGACGGCGTCGGGCGAGTCAAAGCCGGAGAGCTTTTTGCCCAGCGCGGGGATGGCCTGCTCCAGCACGGCGGTGATGCGCGGCGGAAGCACCTCGCGCAGTTCACCCCAGACGACGCCGGGGCGGTAGCTGGGCGCGACGGAGGCGGGGCCGGTGCTCGGCCTGCGGGCGAGAAAATCCCCCGCAAGCTGCGCCGGGGCAAGGTAATTGCCGCCGCCGAAGGCGTAGGCCGCGCGCTCTATCTCGCGCTGCCAGTACATGCCGCCGAGGGTGCTTTTATCCGGAAAGTCCTCCGGGTGCAGCGTGACGAGCAGGGCGGAATTGGCGTTCTCCCCGTCGCGGCGGGAATAGCTCATGCCGTTCGTGGCGACACCGCCGGATTCCGACGCGGCGGCAAAAACTTCGCCGCCGGGGCACATGCAGAAGGTATAAGCGCTGCGCCCGTCGGGTAGGCGGACGTTGAGCGAGTAGTCCGCCGCGGGCAGAGCGCCGCGCGCGGCTCCGTACTGCGCAAGGTCGATATCGCACTGGCGGTGCTCTATGCGCACGCCCATTGAAAAGGGCTTCGGCTCCATCGGCACGCCCTGCGCATGGAGCGCTTCAAAAGTGTCGCGCGCGGAATGCCCGATGGCGAGGATGAGCTGTGTGCAGGGAAGCGTATGCAGCCCCTGCGCGTCGCGCACCTCTATACCCGTCAGCGCGCCGTTTTCAATAACGAGGCGCTCAAGCCTCGTGGAGAAGCGGACCTCTCCGCCGCGGGCGATGACGTCGGCGCGGATGCGCTGGACGACGTTGATGAGGATATCCGTGCCGATATGGGGCTTGGCGTCGTACAGCACGCTCTCCGGCGCGCCGTGCGCGTAAAACTGCCGCAGGACCCAGAAAAGGCGCGCGTCGTGCGTGCCGGTGTTCAGCTTTCCGTCGGAAAAGGTGCCCGCGCCGCCCTCGCCGAACTGCACGTTGCACTCCGTATCCAGCGCGCCGCCGGCGCGGAACGCGTCCACGGCGGCCTTGCGGGAGAGCGCGTCGCGGCCGCGCTCGATAACTATAGGCCGCGCGCCCGCCATGGACAGCACGAGCGCGGCGAACATGCCCGCGGGGCCGAAGCCGGCAATGACGGGGCGCGGCGCGCCCTCGCCGGGCGAAACGCGCGCGACGGAATATTCCGGCGGAGTATATTCGCACACGTCCGGAGACTTGACGCGGGCGATTACGCGCCGCTCATCCCCGGAGACGGAGAGCGCGGCGGAGCAGACATAGTGTATATCGTCCTTATGCCGCGCGTCGAGGGAGCGCTTTATGAGCGTGAGCTCCTCCACCTCCGCGCACGGCAGACGCAGCTTCTTCGCCGCGCGCGCACGCAGGGCGGAAGCATCCTCGCCGGGGGCGAGGCGCAGCTTTCTTACAAGTATCATTCGCCAAGCCTCCCTGCCATATGGCCGCTGGCCCATGCCCACTGGAGGTTGTAGCCGCCGCAGTCGCCGTCGATATCCAAAAGCTCGCCGCAGACGAAGAGGCGCGGCATAAACCAGCTTTGCAGAGTTTCCGGGTCAAAGCCGGAGGTGCGGATGCCGCCGGCCGTGACCTGCGCGCTGTCGAAGCCCTCCGTCCCCGTGAGGGTGAGCGTGAAGTCCTTCGCGGCGCGCACGGCGGCATCAAGCGCGTCCGCGCCGAGGGACGAGAGCGGCGCGGCGGCGTCAAGGCCCGCGTATTTGACGAGCATACGCCCGAGGCGGTTATGCAGCATCCCTGTGAACACCTCCCCGCAGGGGAGATCCGGCAGGGCGCGGCAGCGCGCGCGAAGCATCTGCGCGACGGCGGATCCGTCATAACCGCGCAGGAAGTCGATATGCAGCCCGGCCTTGCCGCCGCCGGTGGAGACGGCGCGGGAGATATCAAAGGCCGCGGGGCCGGAGACGCCCGTTTCGGTGAACTGAAGCTCCCCCGCGCCGCGGGCAATGACCTCGCCCCCGGAGACGAGCGACAGCGCCGCGTCCGCCCGCACGCCCTTGAGCGCGCGGGGATATCCGCCCTCCGCAGTGAGCTGGACAAGGGCGGGGCAAAGGCGCGTGCGCTTGTGCCCCAGCGGCTTCAAAAGCTCATACCCGTCCATAACGCCGCCGAGCTTCGCCCCCGCGGCCCCGCCGCAGGCGACGATGAGATAGTCCGCGTCGATGCTGCCGGAGTCGGTGCGCACGGTGTAGCCCGCACCGCGGCGGATCAGCTCACGCGCGCTGGTGGAGCACATGACCTCCACCCCGGCGCGCTCAAGCGCGAAGCGCAGCACGTCCACCACGCTGTTTGCGGAGTTGGAAAGGGGATAGACCCGGCCGCCGTGCTCCGTGACCGTTATGAGGCCCAGAGAGTGAAAGAAGTCGAGCGTGTCCTGCGGCGTGAAGGCCGCAAGCGCAGGAACGGCGAAGCCGGGAAGCTCCCCGTGGTAGTTTTCAGGGGCCGCGCCGGTATTGGTGAGATTGCAGCGGCCGTTGCCCGTGGCAAGGAGCTTGCGCCCGACGCGCTGCTGCCTTTCAAGGATGATAACGCGCCTATCGCCGCGCGCCGCCGTCAGCGCCGCCATCATGCCCGACGCGCCGCCGCCGATTATAACTACAGTTTCCATTGCCGTCCCCCGGTGAAAGTTTTATGCCATGTATTATAACAGGAACGCCGCCATTAATCAATTTTTGCATATGCTTTTTTGCACGCGGCGCGAAAGCAAGCTGTGCTTGACGGGAAAGATGGAAAAATGTATAATACCCTCGATCGACAAGGACACACACGGTTTTGACGGGCAGAAAGAGCACCCATACATCCTCAAAGGCCTTGAAAATACACAAAGTATTCTCTGCGGCCTTTTCATCGTCTGGCTGCCTTTCTGCTCCGTCAAAACTGCTTCGCACCTGACAGGCGGAGAGAGCATAATGGAGTTTTCACCGCAAGGTGGAAACGGAATGACGCGAACTTCTTTACTCCCCCGTCCTCCGAGCAAAGCCCAGCGAAGCGGGTTTGCGAGGAAAAAGGAAGAAGGAGAGAGCATAATGGAGTTTTCACCGCAAGGTGGAAACGGAATGGCGCGAACTTCTTTACTCCCCCGTCCTCCGAGCAAAGCCCAGCGAAGCGGGTTTGCGAGGAAAAAGGAAGAAGGAGAGAGCATAATGGAGTTTTCACCGCAAGGTGGAAACGGAATGGCGCGAACTTCTTTACTCCCCCGTCCTCCGAGCAAAGCCCAGCGAAGCGGGTTTGCGAGGAAAAAGGAAGAAGGAGAGAGCATAATGGAGTTTTCACCGCAAGGTGGAAACGGAATGGCGCGAACTTCTTCTGACGCCGTCAGGCGTATGTGCTCTTGTCTACCGAGGGTAATAAGATTTATTATTTTTATTTATAGTGCGGCAGCGCGCAACGACTCTCAGCACAACTATCAGCGGCGCGGAGGCGTGGAATGGCAAAGTCCGGCGGAAGTGAAAAATTGAAAAGGGCGGCGATCCCGGCGGCGGCCGCGCTGCTGCTGATAGTGCTGCTGGCGGCCGTATATCCGCGCATGACGCGAAAGGACGACGCCGCGCCCGCGGCGCAGGCCCAGCCCGTGCCGGCAGAGAGCGAGTGGGCGGGGAAGCTTCGCATATCGGAGCTGATGGCGAAGAACACCGCGGCGTACATGGATGAAACGGGCGCTTTCCCGGACTGGATAGAGCTTGAGAACGTGTCGGAAGAGGCGATAGCCCTGACGGATTTCACGCTGGCGGACGGCGTGGACGAGGACGGCTGGCGCTTCCCGTGCGTGACGCTCGGCGCGGGGGAGCGGATGGTGATATGCGCGGACGGCACGGATAAGAGAGAGGCGCCGCTGCACACGGATTTTTCGCTTTCCAAGGGCGAGACGGCGGTGCTGCGTGATGCGCGCGGGCTTATCGTGGACGCGGTGGAATGCAGCACGGGCAAGGCGAATATGGCGCTGCGCCTAAACGGCGCGGGGGAGTGGGAGGCGACGTATTTCGCAACGCCCGGCTATGAAAACTCCGCTGCGGGCTACGACGCGTATCAGGCGGCGCTGACGGCGGACACGCCGGTCATAATAAGCGAGGCCGTCACGGCGAATTTCTCGACGCTGAAGCAGAAAAACCTCGGCTACTGCGACTGGGCGGAGATAAAGAACATATCAAATGAGAGCGTGCGCCTTTCGGAGTATTATCTTTCCGACGATGCGGCGGCGCTGGATATATGGGCCTTCCCGGATGTGACGCTTGCACCGGGAGAGAGCGTTATCGTGCTGTGCGACAAGGGAAGCGGCGCGGCCGACGCGGGCTTCCTGCACGCGCCGTTCGAGCTGGACTCCACGGCGGAGGGGCTGTATCTCTCCGACAGGAGCGGCCGCGTGCGCGACTGTGCGTTTCTGCATGACATCCCATACGGCGGGAGCATGGGCCGTATGAGCGGCGAAAACGGCTGGTTTTACTTTGCATCGCCCCAGCCGGGGGCGGAAAAGACCGGCGGCTGCCGGCGCATTTCGGCAGCGCCCATATGTCTGGGCAGAGACGGCGTTTATGAGGGCGTGGACTCCGTGACGGCGGAGCTGAGCGCCGCAGGGAAGATATATTATACGACGGACGGCTCCCTCCCGACGGAAAACAGCAAGGTATACGACGGGGCGATAGAGCTGACGCGCACCGCCGTGATAAGGGCGGTATCCGTGGAGGATGGTGCGCTGAAAAGCCCGGCGCTGACGCTGAGCTATATCATAAACGAGGGGCATACCCTGCCGGTGGCAAGCCTCGTCGCGGACGACCCGGATGAGTTCGGCCGCATGTACAACAACAAGAAAAAGAACATAGAGCTGCCCGGCAGCATCTCGCTTTACGCGGGGGAGGAGGATCTCTTCACCGCGCCCTGCGGCATAGACATGCACGGCGAGACAAGCCTTGAAATGCCGAAGAAGAACATGGGTCTGCGCTTTTGCGGCGCATACGGCCTGAGCGAGCTTGACTGCGACATATTCTCCGGCGGGGTGACGAGCTTCACGGGGCTTATACTGCGCGCCGGACAGGATCAGAACAACACCATAATAAGAAACGAGCTGCTGGAGGATCTGTGCCTTGAATACTCCGACAGCGTGCCCACGCAGCGCAGCCGCTACTGCGTGCTGTACGTCAACGGCGAGTACCGCGGGATATACACGCTGATGGAGAAGGTGGACAAGCAGCATTACGCAAGCCTCATGGGCGTCAGCCGCGAGAGCGTGACGGTGATGAAGGCGTGGGCAAACCCCGGCACGGAGTATTACGAAACCGTCATACGCTTCGCGGAGGACAACGACCTGACGGCGCCGGAGGCCTACGCGCGCTTCTGCGAGCTGGTGGACATAGACAACCTCATAGACTGGATGATAATAGAGGGCTATTCGGCGAACACGGACCTTGCAAAAAGCAATCTGCGCTATGCCCGGTCGAGCGAGGGCGACGGGAAATGGCGGTACATGCTGTACGACATGGACGCCACGCTGACGATACCGGCAAATATATTCAGAAACGTTCTGACGCCCAGCTCCACGCAGAGCGCGGAGTTCATAACCCAGCTTACAAACAACGCCGAATTCAGAGACAGATTCCTGCGGCGGGCGGCGGAGGTCCTCTCCACGACGCTTTCAAATGAAAACGTGGACGCGCGCATTGCGGAAATGACGGCGCAGATAGCGCCGGAGGTCGCGCGGGACTTCGCGCTGCGAAGGATGAGCTATGCCCAGTGGGAGGCCGCTGTGGCGCAACTTCGCGCGGCGATAACGGAAAAGGACTGGCGCGGCAGGTGCGTCGCGGCGATAGGGCAGTACATGCATCTGAGCGACGCGGAGATGCAGGAGTATTTCCCCGCGTGAATGGCCGGAAGGACGGGCGGAAATGAAGGACACGCAGCTTACATTAAAGCGCTATGAAAAGAAATACCTCCTGACCGCCGGGCAGTACGCCGGGATACGGCGGCAGCTCGACCCATACATAGTGCCGGATGTGTTTTTCAAAAGCACGGTGTGCTCACTCTACTACGACACGGACGACTATGAGCTGATACGCCGGTCGATAGACGCGCCGGTGTACAAGGAGAAGCTGCGTCTGCGCAGCTATAACGTGCCCGGCCCGGAGGACACGGTGTTCGTGGAGCTGAAAAAGAAGTTCAAGGGCGTGGTGTACAAGCGGCGCGCGGCCATGGGCGCGCGCGACGCCGCGGAATACCTCGCCGGGGGGCGCGCCGCACCCGGCGACGGGCAGGTAACGCGCGAGATAGACTGGTTTCTGAAAACGCATGAGGTCAGGCCGCGCGCGTTCATCGCCTGTGACCGCGAGGCCTATGCAGGGCGCGGCGACGGCGAGCTGAGGATAACCTTTGACGAAAACATACGCTGGCGCGCTGAAGAGCTTGACCTCACCTGCGGCGACGGCGGGGAGAGCATACTGCCGCAGGGCAGCGTGCTGATGGAGATAAAGCTGCCGGAGGCGGCGCCGCTGTGGCTGGCGGAAATGCTGAGCGAGAACAGGCTTTTCCCGGCGGGCTTTTCAAAATACGGCGAATGCTACAAGGCCAATCTTATAAACGGAGTGATTTTCAGTGTTTAACAGCATTATTACAGTTCCGATAAATCTGGTGCAATTTCTGGTGTGCGTGGCGTCGGCGCTCGTGCTGGGCGTGCTGGCGTCGTGCGTGTTCACGCTGAAAAACAGGCACTCCGGCTCATTCGCCGTGGCGCTGGCGCTTCTGCCGAGCGTGGTGGCCGTGGTGATAATGATGGTCAACGGCAATGTTGGCGCGGGGCTTGCCGTGGCGGGCACCTTCGCGCTGGTGCGCTTTCGCAGCGCACAGGGCACCGCGCGCGAGATAACGGGGCTTTTCTTCGCCGTGGCGCTGGGCCTTGCCTGCGGGATGGGCTATGTGGCGCTGGCGGCGGTGTTCTTCGTGATATTCTCGCTGGCGCTTATCGTGCTGACCTATACGCACTTCGGCGAGAACGGCGGCACGAGGCAGCTTAAGATAACTATCCCGGAAAACCTCGACTATGAGGAGCTTTTCGACGACCTTTTTGAAAAGTACACGACGAGTCATGAACTGGTGCGCGTGCGCACGACGAACATGGGCACGCTTTTCGAGCTGACGTATCTCATAAGCCTGAAGGGCGCGGGCATGAGCAAGGAGTTCATAGACGCGCTGCGCTGCCGCAACGGGAATTTGAGCATAATCTGCGGCCGCGAGACGGACAGAGATATGATATAATTATGAGAGTGTCGAAAAAAGCGGCAAAGCCGCTTTTCAACAGTCTAAACACCCCGGCGAATTTTTCGCCGGGGTGTCGTCATATCAATATCACATTTTCGTTTACGGCGCGGCGTCAGTCATAGCGGTGGTCGATGACGCGCTTCGTCTTTTTCTCACTGCGGGCAAGCGTGCCCTCCGGCACGACGCGGATATCGGGCGTCATGCCGATACGGCTTTTGAAGAGTTCGCGGACGCGCGCCTCCGCGGCGGGGAAGTCCGTGCCGCCCTCGCCCTCGACGGTGACGGTCATGCGGTCCTTGTTGGCCTGCTCGTCGCGCGTGATGACTATCTGATATTCGCTGAGAAGGCCGCCGGCGCTTTGCAGCACCTCCTCGACCTGGCGCGGGAACATGTTCACGCCGCGCACCTTGAACATATCGTCACTGCGGCCCTGAATGGTGTCAAGGCGCGGAAAGCAGCTTCCGCAGCTGCATTTTTCGGGGATGATGCGCGAAAGGTCGCGCGTGCGGAAGCGCAGCAGCGGCGCACCCTCCTTGACGAGCGTCGTGATGACGATCTCGCCGGTCTCGCCGTCGGGAACGGGAAGGCCGGTGGCGGGGTCGATTATCTCGATATAAATAAAATCATCCCAATAGTGTATGCCCTGCTCCTTCCGGCAGTTGATGCCGATGCCGGGGCCGTATATCTCCGTAAGGCCGTAGATATCGTAAAGCTCGATGCCGAGGTCGCGGCGGATGCACTCGCGCATCTTCTCGCTCCAGCGCTCAGAGCCGAAGATGCCCTTGCACAGACGGAGCTTATCGCGCAGGCCGCGCTTGCGCACCTCCTCCGCCAGCAGCAGCGCATAGGACGACGTCGCCGTGAGCACGGTGGCGCCGAGATCCTGCATCATCTGAAGCTGCTTTTCGGTGTTGCCCGGCCCCATGGGTATTGCCATTGCGCCGAGCTTTTCCGCCCCGGCCTGAAAGCCGCTGCCCGCCGTCCACAGCCCGTAGGCGACGGCGATCTGCACGCGGTCCTCCGCCGTGACCCCGGCGAACTCATAGCAGCGCGCGAACATCGCGGCCCAGTCGTCCACGTCCTTGGCAGTGTAGGGGATCACGACGGGCTTGCCCGTGGTGCCGGAGGAGGAATGTATCCGGACGACCTCTTCATCCGGCACGGCCTGTATGCCGAGAGGGTAGGCGTTGCGAAGGTCGTTCTTGCAGGAAAAGGGAATACGCTCAAAATCCGCCTGGCTTTCCACCTTGGTGATGCCGGCGTCGCGGTATATCCGGGCATAATAGCTGTCGGAGGCGAGAATGCGCTTGACCTGCGCGTCCACCTGCCGGAGCTGTACATCGTTAAGCTTCATATCTGATCTCTTTCTGTAAAATGGAATGTCATGGTATTGAAGAGAGTATACCACATGCCCGCGCGCACTTCAACAAAAAACATCCGCTGCGGATGCAGCGGATGTTTGGCAGCATGTTAAAAAAGCCTCGTTAAAAAAGCCTCGCGGAGTTTCGCGTCCGCAGACGCGAAAGCAGTATTATACGTTTTCTGCCGCGACATG
>URPU01000024.1 GCA_900549865.1 uncultured Eubacteriales bacterium | reverse complement strand
ATAGACGCGACTCCGCGCCAGACTGCGCCGGAGGTTGACGGAAAGGCCTCCGCAAAGACCTTTAAGGATCTGCGCGAGGGGCTGACAGAGGAGCAGATACGCCGCGAGGCCAAGCGCTGCCTCCATTGCGGACAGTCCGTTGTGGACACGGATAAGTGCATCGGCTGCGGCGTGTGCCCGCACCGCTGTCCCGCCTGCGGCGCAGAGGACTATGAACTGCTGCACGGCAGAGAGCTGACCATAAAAGACATGGGCTTTACAGAAGAATAGACAAAAACCACATGGGCTGTGGAAACGCAGCCCATGTGGTTTTTCGCAGTTCATTTTATTGTGTGTTTGCCTGATTCTCCCCGAAATATGTTTCTGTGTGCAGTCGGCTGAAATCGTCTATTGTCAGTATAATATACCGCACTTCGTTTTTGTCCTCAAGAAACACCGGCACCCCGGTCGTGACCTTGCTGAGAACTTCCTTATAATTCTTCAACTCAGATACATTGCATAAGTTCTTCATTGTGTGCTCCTTATAAAATCTTCTTCTTTTTGTATGGCTTATATAGTCCGATGCGCTTTTAAGTCATTATATCACAACCCAATTGCACATACAATACAAGTGCAGCAAAACTTGAGAGGTATGATATGATCGACTATAAGCAGATCGGCGTCAAAATCAGAAAAGCCAGACTGGAAAAGAAAATCACGCAGGAGCAGTTAGCCGCGCTGGCTGATGTCGGCGTGACGCATATAAGCCACATTGAAACGGGCAACACGATACCGAGCCTGAAAACGCTTATTGCGATCGTAAATGCCTTGGATTGCTCAATGGACGAGTTGTTCTCGCTTGAGGTCGGGTCGGCAAAGCCCGTTGCGCTTGGTCAGTTGTCGGCGCTTCTGGACGACTGCACTGAGGAAGAGATGAAGATAATAACCGATACCGTTTCTGCGCTGTACGAAAGCCTCCGGCGCAACAGGCGTGAGATGTGATGAAATTATGAAAGAGCGTGTACGAGATCCCGTACACGCTCTTTTGCTCTGCGTAAACGAAAGGTGAGTGCGCCGCATTTACAGCAGCTCGTCTTTCTTTTCAAGGATAGCGGCGGCCGCGGCGCAGGCCGGGCAGTCGCAGTATTTTGCCCCGGCTGCCTTCAGCTCCTGCGCATGGGCAAGCAGACCCGCCGCGCCTTCCGCGCCGAATATCTGGGCGCACCTGTCGGACTTGCCGAACGCGATAAGATCGTCGATAGGCTCCACGTCCTCTTCAAGCTCTGCTATGAGCTCCTTCGCGGCCTGCGCTTCGTCCGGCGTGCCGATGGCGTCCAGCCAGTTCTGCGCGGCAAACACATTTTGCTTTATGCGCGCTCCTGCCCGCCTGCGCTTTCCCGAAACTCGCTGGGGAAGCAGCCGGTCAGCTTCTTGAACACCCCGGAAAAATGCCGTGGCGAGTAGTAGCCGACCATGACGGCGACCTCGCGCACACGCACGTCGGGCCTGGAGAGGAGTATCTGCTTTGCGTGCTCTATGCGCACGCCGGTTATGTATGCGGAAAAGGTCTGCCCCATGCGCTCATGAAAGACGGTGCTGAAATAATTCGGCGTCATACCCAGCCTTTCCGCGAGGTACACCACGCTTATATCCTCCATATAATGCCGCTCAACATAGTCAACGACTCTGTCCATCTTGTCGCCGGGTCCGCCGCCCGCCTTGTATATGCGCGCCTTGTGCGCCATAAGCTGCGCCGCAAGCGCGCCGAACTGCCCATCCCAGACAAGCTCTGCCCCCAGACATGTGCCGAGCAGCCGCGTGAACCGCGCCGCATCTATCGCCGCCGCGCCCGAGGATGCGCCTTTCAGCCTTGCCAGCGCCTTCTCATAGCGAAGGCCGTCAGCCTCGTGGAAGCTTGCGGCAAGCTCGTCCGCAGCGTGGAAAAGCTCCAGCGCCGCCGTGGGAAAGTGGAGCTCGTCCGGCGTGCGCAGTTCTCCCGCCGCGCCGAAGCGCAGAGCCTGCTGCCCGTCACCGGCGTTCATCTGCGTGTACAGCGCCCAGAGCGTCGCACCCTGCGCGCACAGACAGGTCACGCACAGCCCGCTTCCGGAAAGCCTGCGGCACAGCGCCTCAAGCCGCGCGCTTATCTGCACCGGAGGGGCCGCGCAGAATATGATGAAATCCAGCCCTGCCTGCTTCGGCTCCCATATGAGCGACCTTACGCGCTGTCCGGCAAGCTCCGCGCTCAGCCCCTGCAAAGCCTCCGTCAGCTTTAGATACGCGCTGCCGTAAGCCGTGCCGCCGGGCGCGCAGTCAATATAAAACCTGTAGCCGAAATAGCAGCCGCTGCGGCTCTGACACGGGTCCGCGGCCTCACAGCGGCCTATCTCCTCCCAGAGCTGGAGGCATTGCGCCGCGCGCACGCCGAAGTCCGTGTTTATCCCTCTGCGCGTGTGCGCAAGCTGCTGCCGCAGCTTGGCGAGAAGCTGCTCAAGCTGCTCGCTTTCTATGGGCTTCAAGAGATAATCCGCCACTTGAAGCGCTATACCGCGCCGTGCAAAGCCAAAATCGGAGTGTGCGGATATGATGACGAACTGCGTGTCGGCACAGATGCGGCGGCACTCTTCAATGGCCGACAGGCCGTCCATCTGCGGCATTTCAATGTCTACAAAGGCGACGTCCGGCCTGTGCAGACGGCACTCCTCCACAAGGCGCTTTCCGTTCGCGGCCTCGTGGATTATCAGCGTCTCCGCGTCAAGCTCACACAGAAGGCTTTTTAACTGAAAGCGGGCAAGCCTGTCGTCGTCGGCAATAAGTATCACCATTGCGCGTTCACCTCTATCCCGAATGAAATAAGCAGCGCTGCAAGCTCGTCCGTGCTCACGGGCTTCGGCAGCACGCATTCAATGCCGCAGCGCGCGATGCGCGGCGAATACTGCGCCATGTCATAGCCGCTCATGAGCATCCAGCGCGTGCCGGTATACTGCCCGGCGCAGCTCTCTATAAGCTCCAGCCCCGTCATGCGCGGCATTTTGTGGTCCACAAAGGCAAGCTCCGGCGCGCCGCGCTCTTCCAGCAGCGCCATGGCCTGAAAAGCGTTGGCGGCGTGCAGGTATTCCGCCCGGCCCGGCAGCAGCTCCTCCAGCATACTTTCAAGCCCTATCCGCACAAGCTTCTCGTCGTCAGCTATCAATATCTTCATGCCTTTTCCTCACCGTCCAGCGGTATCGTTATGCGCACGCGTGTGCCGTGGCCGGGGGCGCTTTCTATCGTGAAGCTTGCTCCGCGGCGGAACATCTCCAGCCGGCGCTTCACGTTCTCCAAGCCGACGTGCGGCGCATTCTCCGCAAGCGCCGGGTCAAAGCCCGCGCCGTTGTCGCTTATCTCCATGCACAGGTTCTCTCCGCCGTCTGTAAGCCGGGCGGCGAGAGTGACGGTTATGGCCTCTCCGGTGTCCTCCATGCCGTGCACCACGCAGTTTTCCACGATCGGCTGCACTATCAGCTTCGGGATGGCGATGTCTCCTGCGCCCTCGTCCACCGATATGGTATACTCAAGCTGCTCCCCGAAACGCAGCCTCTGCAATTCAAGGTACTGCCGGGCGAACTGGTATTCCTGTGCCGCCGTGGATATGTCGCTGCTGCTGCATGTATAGCGGAACAGCCGCGTCAGCTGTATTATGCTGTTTTCCAGCAGCTTTCGTTCGCCCATGCGGTTCAGGGCGATGAAGCCGTTCAGCGTGTTGTAGAGGAAATGCGGGTTTATCTGCGATTGCAGCGCGAGGTATTCGGAACGGCTCTGGCTCTCGCGGGCGCTGGCCTCCGCCTCGACAAGCTCGTGCAGGCGCTGCCCCGTCTTGTTGAGGGAGTCCGCTATCATGCCGTAGCCCTCGCTGTCCGGCACGGTGCATTTATAGGCAAAGTTGCCGTGGCGAAGCTGTCTTATCCCCTCAAGTATGGCGTCGATAGAGGCCAGCGTTCCGGCGGAGCGTATCCGCCAGAGAATGTAGGTGACGGCGAACGCCAGCAGCGCCATTGCGATGATTATGCTGATGGACCCGGCGAAGCTTGCGCCCATATCCGCGTCGGAAACGGCGTAGACCAGCATCCAGCCGGGCGCGGCCAGCGCGGGCGTGAAGATGTGGTATTTCGCGCCGCCGGAACGGGCTGTGCCCGCGCCGTTGAGCGCCGCCTCCGTCAGCTCCGGGCGTATCGTGCCGACGCTGTACACCGTGCCGCCGCGGCTGTCCGCCAGCAGAAGAAACGAGTTTTCGGACACGTCGAAAGCCGCGAGGCTCTGCCCCAGTGCATCCGCGCGCGTGTCTATGCGCATTATGCCAAGGCTACGCCCGTTGTCAAAATCCTGTATGACGCGCAGAAGGGAAAAGCTATCCTCCGCGCCGTCCAGCCGGAGGAATACGGGCGCGGTGCTTTGCCGCCCCGTCAGCTCGTAAAGCCGCTGCACATATTCGCGCCCGGCCTGCTCCTCAATAAGCCCGGCAGTGCTGCGGCGGATGGAGTACGCGTCCCCCTGATATTCGCCGAGAGGGTAGAAGGTGATGCCCTCTATATGCTGCGGTGATGAGTGCAGCATCTTTGTCAGCAGCATCGTGTATTCCGATACGGCGGGGGCGGTGTTTAAGTATTCCGGCGTCTCCGCTCCGGCGCGGCAGAAGCCGTTGTGCATGTAGGAAACCGTCAGTGAGGCTTCCTTATATAAATATGGGGTGAAGGATATCTGCTCAAGCTCGTTGAAGGAGTCCGCCATGGCCCCGGCCGCAGTGTCCAGCATGGAGGAATAAAGCGTTGCGTTGAAGTCGAACGCCGTGCGGCTGTAGTATATGGAAAGAGCGGCGGACAGCCCGATCAGCGGCAGAAGCGCGCTGAAGAAAAACTGCCGCAGGAATGTGCGTGTGAAGCTGGAGCCGAGAAGCTTTCTTTTCATAGGCCATGTTACCTTCGTTTTCATACTGTGCTTATGCCACAATTATACCAGCTTGCGCCGCGGATTTCTACGCCTATTTTGGCTAAGTGTACAAAACAGCTTCTGAATCGTAGGATTGGGGCATATAAAATCAGAGAAAAAAGCTGTAGAATAATTACAGCCATAAAATACACCGAAATTTCAGAAAGGGGTTCAAAATGAAAAAATTCACAGCATTGCTTCTCGTCCTGATCATGGCGCTGTCAATGGCCGCCTGCGGACAGACGGCGCAGCCGGCGGCAGAGGCTCCGGCGGCGGACACCACGGCGGAGGCCGAAGCGCCCGCGGAAAACGTCACCATCACGATGTGGGTCAGCGGCGCCGGCCCGCAGGTCGAGGCCATGCAGGCCGCGGTCAAGGCCTTTGAGGAGGAGACGGGCTACACGGTCGAGTTCTCTGCCCCCGGCGAGACCTATGAAGAGCTTATGAAAACCAAGATGGCGGCGAACGACATGCCCGACGTGTTTGACACGCACGGTTGGTCCGTCGCGCGCTACAGCGATTACCTCATGCCGGTCAACGAGCTGAACTTCGTCCAGTACATAGACCCGCAGATCGCGCCCGTTATCACCGATGAGGACGGCAACATGTTCGTGCTTCCGTTTGACATGTCCATCGAGGGCATAGTCTACAACGTCGATGTGTGCGAGGAAGCCGGAGTAAACGTCGATGACATCAAGACATGGATGGACATGGAAGCGGCCTTTGACAAGGTCCTCGCCATCGGCAAGAATCCTGTTCACATGGGCGGCGCGAACAACTTCACTGTCGGCTGGTTCTATGACCGCGTTGCACCCAGCTACTTCATCACCAATCCCAACGGCAACCTCGCGGCAGACCTCAAGGCCGGTAACTTTGACGAGACTGTCTGGGCGGAGATCTCCGCAATGCTCGACTCCTGGGTCAGCAAGGGCTATCTCAATGAGGACTGCGTGACAGGCGAGTACACCGCCGACGTTGCCTCCATTGCCGAGAACGAGACCGCATTCCTCTTCTATGGCAATATTGCCGTTCCCATCGCGCTCAGCATGAATCCCGATGTCAACCTCGGCATGATGCCCCTGCCCGCAAAGACCGCTGATGACGATGTCACCCTCATCTCCGGTGAGAACGTGGCTCTCGGCATAAGCAAGGACAGCAAGGTGAAGGATGCCGCGATAGAACTGCTCAATTACCTTGCCCAGCCCGACGTTGCCAAGGCCATCCCCGAGGCCACCGGAAATAAGCCGGCCCTCACCAACGTCAAGGTCGATCTCGGCATGATCCAGCCCTACCTCGACAAGTATTCCAGCGTCAGGGCCTTCCCGTTCTTTGACCGCGAGTATTGCCCCAGCGGCCTGTGGGACACCATCTGCGCCTCCGGACAGGATGTCCTTGCACAGAAGGACGGCGCTGTGGAATCCACGGCAAAGCTCGTCAAGGATACATTCAACGATAAGTTCGGCGCATAAGGGCCTGTACTTTCACAAAAATCTCACGGACAGGGACTTTATATCCCTGTCCGTGGTTTGAATTCGGAGGCATCGTTATGCAGAAAAAAAACAGGCTCATCAACCTGTTCTACGTTCCGGCGCTGGCGCTGTTCGCCGTGTTTGTGGTGCTGCCGTTCATAAAGGGCATTTACCTCTCGCTCACAAACTGGAACGGCTATTCCCCAAGCTATAAATTCGTCGGGCTGAAAAACTACGCCCGTATGCTGACGGATGAAAACGTGCGCACGGCGTTTGTCAACACCATCATATACGGCTTTGGAAGCACGCTCGTGCAGAATGTGCTGGGCATTGCCTTTGCCGTGCTGCTCAACAAAAAGTTCCGCGGCCGGTCGCTTATCCGCACGGTCATATACCTTCCGGTCATGATAGCGCCGCTGATCATGGGCTATATCATGTACTTTTTCTTCACCTATAATAACGGCGCTGTGAACGATGTGCTGAAGCTCTTCGGCGCGCAGCCCGTCGATTGGCTTGCCAAGGGCAGCAGGGCCGTTATCATACTCATGCTTGTAAACTCGCTTCAATTTGCCGGGATATCCATGGTCATTTACCTCGCCGGGCTTCAGAACATCCCGACGCTGTACTATGACGCCGCGGCGATAGACGGCGTGAATGACCGGCAGCGCTTTTTCTACGTCACCCTGCCGCTTCTGATGCCCGCCGTCACATCCTCCGTCACCATCAACCTTATCGGCGGATTGAAGCTTTTCGACGTTATCTCTGCGCTGACGGGCGGCGGCCCCGGATATGACACGAACTCGCTCTCCACGCTCATCCACCGTCTCTACTTCGGCAGTGAGCGCGCCGGTTACGCTGCGGCGGTCGGACTTGTGTTCTTCGTCTTCATTATGATAGTCAGCAACACCGTGGTAAAGGCGCTGCAAAAAAGGCAGGTGGAACTGTGAAAAATGAAAGCACGGCGAGAAGGCTGCTGCGCATACCGGTGCTGCTGCTGGTCACGCTGGTCTATATCTCGCCATTTTACATACTTACGACCATATCCTTCAAAAACCCGGCAGACCGCAGTTCTTACTGGCACTTCCCGGATGTGCCCACGCTGGAGAATTTCAAAGAGGCGATAGCCGGGGCGGGGATAATGGGCGCGCTTGGGCGCACCGCGATAATAACCGTGTGCGTGGTGGTGCTGGGCGTTGCGATAAGCGCGCTTGCGGCCTATCCGCTGGCACGGCGCGAAAGCCGCTTCAACAAGGGTGTGCAGGCGTTCGTGCTGGGGATAATGATGGTGCCGCCGCTGAGCATACTTGTGTCGCTGTACTCCATCATCGTCGGCATGGGCGGCATAAACAAGCTCTGGGCCGTGATACTCGTCATCATCACGTATCAGCTCCCGCAGGGCATATTTCTCTACACGAATTTCATCCGCTCCATTCCCGTCGCGCTGGACGAGGCGGCGACGATAGACGGCTGCGGCCCGTTCAAGACCTTCTTTCTCATAATCCTTCCACAGCTAAAGCCCGTCACGGCCTCCGTCGCAATACTGGCCGGCATAAACTGCTGGAATGACTATCAGTTCACGCGCTATATACTTCAGGCTTCCAGAATGAACACGGTCACGCTGTCCATTTCCCAGTTCTTCTCGCAGACGTACAGCAACCTGTACGCGGCCTCCGCGGCCGCGCTGCTGGCGATACTGCCCGTTATCGTCTGCTTTATCATTCTGCAGAAGTACTTCATTCAGGGCATGATAGACAGCGCCGTAAAGTAAGGGGGATATTATGCAGCTTATTACGCTGAACACGAAAAACACAAGCTATCAGATGGGCGTGAATGAAAAGGGCTTCCTTTTCCATCTGTACTACGGCCCGCGTATGGACTGCGACGCTTCGCAGCTCCTCACATATTATTTCCGCGGCGCAAACGGCGTTCCGTATGATTACAAGGGCGGCAACACGTTCTCATGCGATTTTCTCCCGCAGGAGTATTCATGCTGCGGCGGCGGGGATTACAGGCGGCATGCCTTCGTCGTCACCGGCGCGGACGGAAGCTCCGCCGTCGATCTGCGCTATTCCGGCCACAGCATTACGGAAGGGAAGTATTCTATACCGGGGCTCCCCGCGGCATATGGCGGCGGGGCACAGACCTGCGCGATAGTGCTGGAGGACAAGCGCGTTGGCGTGCGCGTGACGCTGCGCTACGGTGTGTTTTATGATGAGGATGTTATATGCCGCGCTGTCGAGGTGGAGAATACCGGCACAGACGCGTTGCACCTTAACCGCGTCATGAGCATGTCCATGGACTTCCTGTCAGGGGAGTACGAGCTCGTGCATTTTTACGGCCGCCACTTCCACGAGATGAATCCGGAGAGGACACCTGTCGGGCATGGCTGCTTTGCCATCGGCAGCCGCAGGGGCGTGTCCGGCCACCAGCACAACCCGTTCGCAATGCTTGCGGAAAGCGGCGCAGGGGAGGAGCACGGCGTGGTCTATGGCATGGCGCTGATGTACAGCGGCAATTTCATCCTTGAAGCGCAGCAGGATCAGTACTCGCAGACGCGGGTACAGATGGGCGTGTCAGATGAGCGCTTCGACTTCCTGCTTGATTGTGGTGAGCACTTTTTCACGCCGGAGGTCATAATGGCGTTTTCCGATTCGGGCTTTGGCCGCCTGAGTCACATATTCCACCGCTTTATCAGAAACAACGTCTGCCGTGAGCCGTACAAGCTCTCCCGCCGCCCCGTTCTGGTCAACAACTGGGAGGCGACGTATTTTGATTTCACCGGTGAAAAGCTCGTCGAGATAGCCGCGGAGGCGGCGAAGCTCGGCATAGAGATGTTCGTGCTGGACGACGGCTGGTTCGGTGAGCGCGGCCCGGATGACCGCGGCCTCGGTGACTGGTATGTGAACACCGGTAAGCTCGGCGGGGAGCTTAAAGACACCGTGGACAAAATAAACGCGCTGGGGCTTAAATTCGGCCTGTGGATAGAGCCGGAAATGGTCAACGAAAACAGCGCGCTTTACCGTGCGCATCCCGATTGGGCCATGACGATACCCGGCAAGCCGCCCGTCCTCGGCAGAAGTCAGCTCGTGCTGGACTTCACACGCGCGGATGTGCGCACAGCGATATATGACATGATATGCGCCGTCATAGACTCGGCAAATGTTGAGTATATCAAGATGGACATGAACCGCAGCATCTGCGAGGCGTACTCGGCTCTTGCCGAAAGGCAGAACTTCGGCGAGCTGTGCTATAAATACGTCCTCGGCGTGTATGATTTTATCGAGCGTCTGCGCACACGCTATCCTGATATGCTCATAGAGGGGTGCAGCAGCGGCGGCGCGCGCTTTGACGCCGGCATGATGTACTATACGCCCCAGATATGGACGAGTGACAATACCGACGCTATCGAGCGCCTGCGCATCCAGTACGGCGCGTCCTTCGGATATCCCATCTCCGTTGTCGGCAGTCATGTTTCGGCCGTGCCGAATCACCAGAACGGCCGTGTCACGGATATAGACACTCGCGCGGCAGTCGCCATGTCCGGCAACTTCGGCTATGAGCTAGACCTGACGAAGCTTTCGGATGAGGATAAGAGTAAAATACGCTGCCAGATAGAGGCGTTCAAGGCTGATTGGGAGCTTATCCACAACGGCCTGTATTACCGCGTGACGGACTGGCCGGATAAGTCCGGCTATATGGCGTGGAACTCCGTCAGCCCGGACGGTGCGCACGCGCTTCTCACAGCCGTCACCACCGACAGCAGCGGCACGGACTATGGAAACCCGGTCGTTATCTACGTCCGCTGTAAGGGGCTTGACGCGCACGTGCGCTACGTCTGCCGCGAGACCGGCATGACGCTCAGCGGAAGTGAGCTGATGTTCATCGGCATTCCGCTTCCCGCGGCGGGTGAATACACCGCATTCAGGTTCCATTTCGATAAGGAAGCGTAAAAAAACGTGGCCGCCATGTGCGGCCACGTTGCTTTTCAGTTAGTTGTTCCGGTCGTCGTCCTGATAGTCCACAACGTCGGAATAATCGAAATTGGTGTGGTAGTAATCCTTGAATTCCTTGACGTACCGGGTCACATACACCACGTCGAAGATGTTGAACGCGCCGTTCAGCAGAAGTCCGATGCCCAGCAGCACGATGAGCGCGCGCCCGCTTTCACCCGGCCAGAAGACAAGCAGAATGCCCGCCAGCACGGACAGCAGCAGCGCCGCGAATACCAGCCACCAGCTTCCGCGGCTCATGAACTGCCTGACGTCCAGCACGGACTGGAGCTTGAACAGGCTGTCCGCGAGGATGCCGACGCCGATGACGATGCATATGAAGTTCATCAGCCCCAAAGGATTCGTCAGCACGAGCACGCCGAGGATGATGAAGAAAATGCCGCCCGCCAGAACGTTTCTGGAAAGGATCAACGGCGCACTGCCGGAGAAGTAGGCGATGAGCTCCACAACGCCGAACAGGACAAGCCCTATCCCGAGGATGATGCCAAGCGCCGAAAGAGAAAATCCCGGATAGCACAGCATCACAAGGCCGAGTATGCATTCAAGCACCGCCACGGCGCTGTATACGGTTTTTACGGTTTTGAGTATGCTTTTATCTTTCATATGAAAGCCTCCATAGAAAAATTTTGATATATTATAAACCCGCGCGCGGCAGCATTCAATTCATAAATAAGAACTTTCATCCCAATTTGCCGCCGCGGACAAAATGAGTTGCCAAGCCGGGGCGTTCGTGCTAAAATCCCGCGTGTAAGCACGTGCGCGAAAGGGGGATATGCTATGCATTTTGTGCGCCTAGCGACGACGGAAAGGCCGGAGTATGACAAAGCGCTTGCGCTGTACCGGGAGAGCTTCCCTTATCATGAGCAGCGGGAGGCGCGTTCTCAGGACGACATACTGTCGGACGAGGAATATCGGTTTGAGCTTGTGTATGATAAGGATATATTCGCAGGGCTCCTGCTGTGCTGGGAGACCGACACCTTTGTGTATGTTGAGCATTTCTGCATTTTCCCGGAATTGCGCGGGAGAAGCTACGGCTCACAGACGCTGCACCTTTTGGCGCAGTGCGGCAAGACGATCATCCTTGAGATAGACCCGCCGGTTGACGAGATGTCAGGGCGGCGCAAGGGCTTTTATGAGCGCGCCGGATTTACGGCCAATGTATTTCATCACGTCCACCCGCCGTATCACGCGCAGAACGCCGGGCATGAGCTTGTTGTCATGTCCTGCCCGAATGCGCTGACGGAGGAAGAGTACGCGCGCTTCTCATCGTATCTTGAGAACACCGTCATGAAAAACGCATATTAAAAAATGACCGCGGCCGTGTATCACGACCGCGGTCGTCTGTGCGCCCTGTTATTCGGGCAACTTGCACACGTCTATCCACTCCAGAGCCTTGGAGTATTTATAAAGCTCGTCAAGGTTCAGCTCAATTGCGCTGCTGGCACTGCCGACGGCGGGGAACACCGTCTCAAAGCGCTTGAGGCTGACGTCCAGATACACGGGGATGCCCTCGTTTATGCCGAAGGGGCACACGCCGCCGACAGGATGGCCGACAAGCTCCAACACCTCATCGGCGGACAGCATCTTCGCCTTAAAGTGGAACTTCTCTTTGAACTTGTGGTTGTCTATGCGCGCGTCACCCGCGGCGAGGATCAGCATGCATCCGTCCTCCGTCTTGAATGACAGCGTCTTTGCTATCCTTGCGCCCTCGACGCCGAGCGCCTGCGCCGCAAGCTCAACAGTCGCAGACGAAACGCTGAATTCCTGCACCCTGTCCTCAATGCCGAGCGCCCGGAAATACGCCCGCCCTTTTTCTATAGACATATCGTTTGTCTCTCCTTATCTGCCGCGAGTGCGGCTGTTTATCTTTATCTGCGGCCGCCTCCGCCGCCGGAAAATCCGCCGCCGCCATGGCCGCTTCCACCGCCGAAGCCACCACCGAAGCCGCCCCCGCGGCCCCCGCCGAAGCCTCCGCTGTGCCCGCCGAAACCGCCGCCAAAGCCTCCACCGCCGAAGCCTCCGCCTCCGCGCGGCGGCCAGTCGTGCCGGTCATTGCGCCCACGGTTCGACCTTGAGCCGAACAGCAGCAGCCACGGAAGCCATGAGCCGCCACCGCGGCCACGTCCTCCGCCGCCGAATATGGCGGAGAGTATGAGCACTATTACGATAACGCGGATGATGCCGCCAAGAGAGGACGAGCTGCGCCCGTATGAGCTGTAATATCCGTCCTGCGGCTGTGAATACGTGCCGCTCTGCACCTGACCTGCCGAGGCGGTGCTGCTGTCGTAATGCTCGTCGTACCAGTTCAGCAGCGCCTTGAACAGCGCCGTCACGGCCTCGTCATAATCGCCGCTGTCGAAGTCGTCCCAGAAGTATTCGTCCAGCATGTCGTCCACGTCGCTTGAACTGATAAGCGAATTCAGCCCGAGGCCGTAGGCGAGCCACGCCTTGTTCTCCTGCACGGCCAGCAGCAGAAGCATTCCGTTGTTGTATTCGCTGGAGCCGACGCCCCAGTCGTTGAACAGCTGATACGCGTACTCGTCGCAGTACATGCCGCCGAGATAGTCCACCGTGACGACGACTATCTGCGCGCCGCTGCATTGCTGCTCAAGCGCGCCGTTGTAGTTTATGATCATCTGCTCCGTCTCGTTTGAGAGGACGTTGGCGCTGTCGGTCACATAGAATTCATCCGACGGGGAGACGAGCGCGTATGCGCCCGTGCACATTGCGGCGCACAGAAGCAGCGCCGCAATATAAGAAATTATGCGTTTTGTTTTCATTTCAGGAAAAATATTCAGGATAGTCCACTCCGCACACAAACATGAACACATCGGCAGGGAAGAGAAGCGTGCTTCTGAAGCTGCGCACACTTTCGTTGTATCCGGCTTCATCTATGACGGATGCCGTGCCGTCCACGGTCTGCCTGTACTGCTCCAGCCCTTCAAGCTCACGCGCCGAAAGCTGATCCTCCGGCAGACGCAGCAGAAATTCCGACAGTGCGCCGCTGAGCGTGCTGTAGCTTTCGTATATGGCCGAAATGTTGTCGTGCATCGTGGAGATGCTGGCCTTCAGCCCATTTGACGCTTTCGTCAGCTCATTGCAGTCTATGCCGTTGTTTGCGGCAATGGCGGCGATCCCGTCCGCCGCGCCGCACAGATTGCTGAGCTGGCTGTAAATGCTGGGGTGCTTATATCCGTCGTAGGTCACGCCCTCATAAAATCCGTCCGTGACCTCGGCCGCCTTGCGGTCAAGCTTCGTTCCTGCGGATATCAGCGTGGACGCCAACACCAGCGCAATGGACACCAGCACCGCGACCCACGGCTTTTTAAAAACTTCCATCTGACCCTCCTATCCGGAGAAGCGGGCGTCAGCCCTTCATCTCCAGCAGCTTCTGCATGAGCTCATCCTCGATGCGGGTGAGCTCCGCCTCCGCCTGTGCGCGGCTCGCGCGGCCGGCATCCTGGATCTGGCGCACCTCGTCCAGCGTCTTGATAAGCTCCTGATTCGTCTTCTTGAGCGTCTCTATGTCAACTATGCCGCGCTCGGACTCCTTTGCCACGCTGACGCTGCCCTGATGCAGCGCCTGCGCGTTCTGCATCAGCAGGGCATTCGTCGTGTCCGTGACCTCGCGCTGTGCCTTCATGGCCTGCTCGGAGTGGAACATGGAAAGCCCGAGGACCATCTGATTCTTCCACAGCGGAATGGTGTTGACGATGGAGGAGCGGATCTTCTCCACCATGAGGCTGTCGTTGTTCTGGATGAGCCTTATCTGCGGCGCCATCTGCACGGATATCTGACGCGTCAGCTCAAGGTCGTGTATCTTCTTTTCAAAGCGGCCGATGAGATTTGCAAAGTCGTTCGCCGCCTGCGCGTCCTCGGGCAGACCGGTTTCCTGCGCGTGCTGGATGTACTTGGGCAGCTCCACATTGCGAAGCTGCTCTATCTTGAGCTTGCCGGCGAGGATATACATCGTCAGCTCCTTCATGTACTCCTGATTCTTGTCGTACATCTTATCCATCATGCTGATGTCCTTCATCAGCGTGACTTCGTGCTTTTCAAGCGCCTCGACTATTTTATCCACGTTCACTTCGGCCTTGTCGAACTGCGCCTTCATCGAGGCGATGTCGTTCGTCGCCTTCTTGAAAAGCCCGCGCAGACCCTTCTTTTCCTCCTGCGTGAAGTTGAGTCCCTGAAGCTCCACCACAAGGTCGCCCAGCATGTCGCCGACCTCGCCGAGGTCCTTCGTGCGCACGGTGCCCAGCGCCGCGTCGGAGAACTCCGAAATGTTCTTCTGCGCCGCCGCGCCGTAATTCATGACCTGCTCTGTATTGGTAATGTCGATCTTTTCCGAAAAATCGCGCACGGCGGCCTGTTCCGCGTCGGAAAGCGCGCTGAGATCGGGCTTCTCCGTTTTCACCTCGGCGGGCGCGGCGGAGACCTCCTCCGCGGGCGCTTCTTCAACGGCGGCCTGAGTGGATGCTGCGGCGTTGGGGTCGAGCGTAAGGGTGGGAATGGAGCTGGTTTGATCGTTCATTTTCTGCATCCTTTCTGATTTTTATTGTGCGTCTGCTTTCACTTCAAAATCCTTGCCCCCGGAAAGCCCCTCGCGGGCAAGCATGGTGTTCATCACCTGTATGTCTGTCTCTATATCCAGCGCCTGATTTGCAAACAGCGAATCCAGCCGCTTTTTATATGCCTCTATTGCCGTGTCGAGCATGTCGTTTATGCTCTTCATGCTCTTGTCGAGGTTTTCTCCCTCAATGCCCTGCGCGCTCATCCTGTCATAGGCGTTCAGCAGCTTTATCGTGGTGGGCAGATAGTAGTTCATGAACTTCTTTATCTGCGGAATGTCGGACGGGTCGCTTATGGCGTCCTGTGCTATCTTGTCGGTGATGCGCATTATCTCGTTTATCTTCCCGCGCACCTCCGGATCCTTTATCGACATGTACAGCCGCCCCATCTCGGAAAGGGCGCGGTTGCCCTCGGCCAGTATCGCGCTGACCTCTGGACTGTAGCTCGTGCCTGCCGCGGCCGCCTTTTCGCTCTCCTGCTTCTCCTTCTCGCGCTGCTCTGCCGCGGCCTTTTCTTCCTCCGCCTGCGCCTTTTTGCCGGACGCGGAAGCGATGACCGATGACACAAGGATGCTTGTGAACAGCGCGGTTATCACCGCCCACAGCTTGTACATCGGCAGAAACGCGGCCATTACCAGCCACGTGACGGCAAAACCGTATATGAAACCGACGGATCTGCGTCTCTTATTTCTCCTTGACAAATCAGTGTCCTCCGTATATCTTCTTCAATAGTTTATTTTATATCTAAATATTCTTCACGTCAATATTGCAATTGGAATATTTGTTGTAGTATAATAAACAAAATGTGTGAGCATAAAGTTTGGTAAAGGAGCGGCATCATGATAAAGGTGGCACCGTCAATATTATCTGCGGATTTTGCGCGCCTCGGCGCAGAGATAGAGGACGTTAAGAAGGGCGGGGCCGACTACGTCCATGTGGACGTGATGGACGGGCTGTTCGTTCCCAATATCTCCATCGGCGTGCCTGTCGTCAAATCCATCCGCCGCGCGACGGATATGTTCCTTGACGTGCATCTCATGATAGAGCGCCCCGTCAGGTATGCGGAGCAGTTCTGCAAGGCCGGCGCGGATCTTGTGAACTTCCACATTGAGGCCGACACGCAGGAAAACATTCTTCTGGCGATAGATAAGGCGCACGCCCTTGGCAAGAAGGCCGGCGTCACGCTCAAGCCCGCGACGGCGGCGGAGGCCGTGCTGCCGTTCATAGACAGGGTGGAGCTTATTCTTGTCATGACGGTGGAGCCTGGCTTCGGCGGACAGAGCTTCATGTATGACCAGCTTGACAAGATAGCGAAGCTGCGCGGTTATATCGACGCCATGAATCCCGCGTGCGAGCTTGAGGCCGACGGCGGCATAGACGGGGAGACGGCGCGCTTTGCGAAGGAAGCGGGCTGCAATGTCCTCGTTGCGGGCAGCGCCGTGTTCAGCAAGGCGGATAGGGCCGCCGCAATCGCCGCGATCAGAAACGCCTGAACATGAATCTATTAGAAAGCCGGAGCTTACCATGTCCTTTTTCCCTGCGTCGCTTGAGACGCTTATAGATAAATTCGCATCCCTCCCCGGAATCGGCAAAAAAAGCGCGCAGCGCCTCGCGTTTTACGTGCTTGCGCTTCCGGATGAGGACGCGAAGGCCTTTGCAAACGCCATAACCGCCGCAAAGGAAAGCGTTCACTGCTGCAAGATATGCCAGAATCTCACCGAGGGCGAGATATGCCAGATCTGCGCCAGCGACAGGCGCGACAAGTCCACCATCTGCGTCGTGTCTGAGCCGCGCGACGTCCTCAGTATAGAGCGCGGCAGGGAATATAACGGGACCTACCATGTGCTGCACGGCGTTCTTTCGCCGATGAGTCATGTCGGCCCGGAGGACATCCGCATAAAGGAGCTTCTCGTGCGCGCGGCTCAGCCCGGCGTGGAGGAGGTCATCATGGCGACGAATCCCGACACCGAGGGGGAGGCGACGGCCATGTATATTTCCCGCCTGCTCAAGCCCTTTGACGTCAAGGTCACGCGCCTTGCATACGGCATCCCCGTCGGCTCCAACCTTGAGTTTGCCGACGATGCCACGCTCAACCGCGCCATGGAAGGGCGCACTGAAATGTGAAATAAGAGTATAAAATATCCTCTCGCGGTATTCAAATACTCTTGTACGGTTATACTTTATACGCATACATAAAGGGCAGTTTTCTGACTGCCATAGGTTTTCGCGCAAAAATTTATTGAGAATGGAGTAAATATGATATCTAAACTGAAAATAATCCCTCTGGGCGGCCTCGGCGAGATCGGCAAGAATATGACGGCGTTCGAGTGCGGCAGCGATATAATCGTCGTTGACTGCGGCATGGGCTTCCCGGATGAAGATATGTACGGCATCGACATAGTCCTGCCCGACATAAGCTATCTCAGATCCAACGCGGACAGGATCCGCGGCATGATACTCACGCACGGGCATGAGGACCATATCGGCGCCGTGCCCTATGTTCTGCGTGAGCTTGACATACCCATTTATACCACGCCCCTCACCGCGGCGCTGGTGGAGCTTAAGCTTGAAGAGCATGACCTGCTTTACAATACACAGATATTTACAAAAAAGACGGGCTCCGTTTTCCGCCTCGGCTGCTTCACGGTGGAGTTCATCCACGTCAACCACAGCATTCCTGACTCCGTCGCGCTGGCCATCGGCACGCCCCTCGGCACCGTTATCCATACGGGCGACTTCAAGATAGACGTCACGCCCATATCCGGCGGGATGCTCGACATCGCGCGCTTCGGCCAGCTCGGCAACGACGGCGTTCTCGCGCTGCTCAGCGATTCCACGAACGCGGAAAAGGCCGGCCATTCCGACTCTGAGCGCAAGGTCGGCGAAAGCTTCGACAAGCTCTTCATGGGCTGTGATAAGCGCATCATCATCACCACCTTCGCCTCAAACGTGCACAGGCTACAGCAGATAATCAACGTCGCCTCTAAATACGGCCGCAAGGTCGGCATAACCGGGCGCAGCATGGAGAACGTCCTGCGCGTGGCCACGGTGCTTTCGTATATGGACATCCCCGACGACGTGATGATGGATATCGACAAGCTCAACAAGCTTCCGAAGAACAAGGTCGTCATCATTTCCACCGGCAGTCAGGGTGAGGCCATGTCCGCGCTCTACCGTATGGCGTTTTCTGAGCATAAGCAGATAACCGTCGATGCTGGCGACAGGGTCATTATTTCCGCATCCGCCATCCCAGGCAATGAGAATATGATAAGCCGCGTTATTGACGAGCTTTTCCACAAGGGAGCGGAGGTCATATATGACCGCCACACCGATCTGCATGTTTCCGGCCACGCCTCTCAGGAGGAGCACAAGATGATACTCGGCCTTGTGAAGCCGAAGTATTTCATCCCCGTGCACGGCGAGTACAGAATGCTCGTCAAGCATGCGGAGCTTGCGAAGATAATGGGCGTCAACCCCAAGAATATCGTTCTCGCCGAGAACGGCAAGGTCATTGAGATAACCAAGAAGTCCATCAAGTGCGAAGAGTCCGTGCCCTCCGGCGCTGTGCTGGTCGATGGCAGCGGCGTGGGCGAGGTCGGCAGCGTCGTCATGCGCGACAGGCACCGTCTCGCGGAGGACGGCATGGTCGTTGTCGTCATGCCCTTCTCGTCGAATGACCATAAGATATTGGCAGACCCGGAGATCGTCACAAGGGGCTTCATATATGTCAAGGAGGCAGAGCAGCTTATCGAAGAGCTCAAGCGCGTGACCATGGAATCCGTCGCCGCGTGCGAGGCGCAGCATATAAGCGACTTCACCACGATAAAGAGCAAGGTGAAGAGTAATATATCCGGCTATCTTTATAAGACGACGCGCCGCAGCCCGATGATACTGCCCGTCATTACTGAGATATAATATATAATGAATATACAGATATTCGGTAAAGCCAAGTGCTTCGACACGAAGAAGGCTGAGCGCTATTTTAAAGAGCGCAGGATAAAATATCAGTTCATAGACGTGATAAAATACGGCATGAGCAGGGGAGAACTTAACTCCGTCAAAAATGCCGTCGGCCTTGAGGCGATGATAAACACGACGGATGAGGATTATCCGCTCGTACAGTATCTCGCCTCGAACGAGGCAAAGCTTGATAAGCTTTATGAGATACCGTACCTGATAAAAACACCCATCGTGCGCAACGGGAAACAGGCCACCGTCGGCTATTGCCCGGACGTATGGAAAACATGGGAATGAAAACAAAAATGCAGCAGCCCGAAATAAATCGGACTGCTGCATTTTATATGGCGTTGTCTAAACGCGCGGGGCGTCAGACCCTTTAAGATATCAGATGAGATTGAGCACGAGCGTCAGCACAACAAAGACGAGAGCAAACCACTTGGTCATCTTTGCAAGCTTTGCGTCCAGCGTCTTAGCCTTGCCCTTGGAGAAGAAGGTCTCTGCGCCGCCGGAGATCGCACCGGACAGGCCGGCACTCTTGCCGCTCTGCATAAGAACGATGACGGTCACAGCAAGACCGGAGAGAACCTGAAGAATCGTGAAGATAATAGTAAGGGTAGACATTTATTTCAATCCTTTCCGAGTTGTACAAATTAACAGCCTGATAAGTATAACATAAGCGTCCGCACAATTCAAGCTTTTTTTCGCATTTTATTTGTCTGTTTATCCGGCGCGCACAGCGCTTTTCCACTTACGCCCCAGCACGAACGGGAACCAGCGGTTGATGATGTACGCCGGGATGAGAAGCGCGAAGGACAGCAGCACCGTGAACGCTGCGGCGAAGATGTTCGACAGCCATGCGTTTGCGAGTATTCCGCTGTAGAAGCCGGGGGCAAATCTCGTCAGCATCCCCTCCACAAAGGAAAACAGCTTCCCGTGCAGCGCGAAGTATATAAGCGTGTTCTGCCCGATGTACAGCATGTATCTGTTCGGCGGGATGACCTTGCTGAACGCTGTTACCAGCGCGATACCGGCGGCGGGCGCGACAAACACGGCGGTAAGCCTGAACGCCGTCTCCGGAACGTCAATAAAATACGGCAGGTAGATCAAAACGGCGTAGAACACAAAGAGCGCTGCCCGCCCGGCGTGTGTGTTCAGCCGGTCAAACCCGGCCTCCCAGCTCTGCCGGAACATATAGCCCAGCGTCATGTAAAACATGCCCTGAAACGCGTATTCGATATGCCACGGCAGCGCCGGCGTTCCCCACGGCAGCAGCTCTCCCGGCATGAAGCGCGAGTATTCCACGTCGCACAGGAAAAGCAGGAATGCACCCAGCAGAAATGCCGCCGTCCTGCGCAGGGATGCGGGCCGCTTCTCGTATAGTTCTATAAAGAAATAGAAAGGGATAAAGGCCACAAAAAGCGCCGCGACGAACCATATCTGATCGCCATGGCCGCGAATCTGCAGGAAGTTCCACAGAAGCTCGTTGGCAAAGCTCTCATGCGCGCTGAATGAGACAAGCTGCGATACTGCAATGTCAAACACGCTGAATATCAGCCACGGCACAAAAAGCGTCCGCAGTTTTTTCACGAAGAACGCTTTCGGCGGCTGACCTGCCCTGTGCGTATAGCCTGCCGCGGCGAAAAAGCACAGCACGAAAAACGGGGAGAAAAAGCAGCCCAGCTCGTCCGTCGTGCTTTCAAGATGCTCAAGCATAACGGCCATTATGCATATGTATTTTGCGATGTCTAACCATGCTATCCTTTTCATGTGTACGCTCCACAGTAGTTTTCAGACGCATTATACTAAATTTTTGCCCGTGTGAAAAGAGTCAATTTATCCACGGAATTTAAGTTTTTAATTTGTTGCATAGTGCCGCGGATTGTAGTATAATTTATTATCTGGTTGCAATGTCAAAAGTCAGGAGGCGGTAAAAGTGAGTGCACAGATCCGGGTCGCGCAGGTCCTCAACAGAATGGACAGCGGCGGGATAGAGGCAGTTCTTATGAACTATTACCGTCATATAGACAGGGAAAAGATACAGTTTGATTTCTACTTTGCCGAGGGGAGCACCTGCCCGCAGGAGAGTGAGCTTGCCGCCCTTGGCGCGGGAATATACAGAATACCGCCGTATTCGCACGTTTTCAGCTATCAGCGCGCCCTGCGAAGTGCGTTCAAAGCGCGCAAGTATAAGATCGTCCATGCCAATCTCAGCACCATGTCGGTCTTTGCCCTTATGGCGGCGAGGCACGCGGGCGTGCCCGTGCGCATCTGCCACAATCATTCCACTGCGCAGTGGGGCGAGGGGAAGAAAACGTTGCTCAAGTATATTCTCCGCCCGCTGAACAAGCTTTTTGCCACGCATTGGTTCGCATGCAGCGAGAAGGCCGGCCGGTGGATGTACGGCGATAAGGCGTTCGACACGGGGCGGGTGTTTGTGATGCCCAATGCCATTGAAGCGGAGAAGTACGGCTATGATACGAAGGCGCGTCGTTATCTGCGCGATGAGTTCTGGCTGGAGAGCGATGCATTCGTCGTCGGTCATATCGGGCGCTTCACATTTGCCAAGAATCACCCGTTTCTTATAGATGTGTTTGAACAGCTTTCGGCGCGGATGCCGAAAGCGCGGCTTCTGCTCGTCGGCGAAGGGGAGCAGGCGGCCGCCATGAAAGCGCTGGTTCGGGAAAAGAAGCTCGCGGACAAGGTGATATTCACGGGCGCACGGCGCGACGCGAACAAGCTTTACAGCGCGATGGACGCTTTCTGTCTGCCAAGCTGGTATGAGGGGCTGGGGCTTGTCGCCATAGAAGCGCAGGCCTGCGGTCTGCCGTGCCTGTGTTCCGATAATGTGTCAACGGAGGTCGATGTCTCCAGTGAATGCCGCCATTTGCCGGTGAAGTCCGGCGACGCGGCGTTGTGGGTCGATGCGCTGGTCGAGATAGCCGGAAGAGATACGAGGAAGTTCGGAAATATCGGCGCGCTTTATGATATCCACATTGCGGCAAGAAAGTATCAGAAACTTATAGAAAGCACGGTAATGTGACTGCGTGGGATTATGGGTAAGCTCAGGGTACTGCTGATAACAAGAGAATGCCTCAGGACGGACTCCAACGAGGGGAACGTGCTGTTGGGGCTGTTTTCCGGGATAGATGCGGAGTGTGCGAATATATACTGCAAGCCAGGGCTGCCTGACAACTCGCTGTGCGGCGGCTATTTCCAGCTTACAGACAAAATGGCGCTTGAGAACATCCTGCACAGAAAGCCGATGGGGCGGCGCGTACAGTGTGAGAACGGTATAAACGCGGCGCAGACGGCGGAGGTGGAGAAGCGCGGCTTTTATGATTTTTTCCGCCGGCACAATCTGCCGGTGTTCCACGCCGCGCGCGAGTGCCTGTGGAGTATGGCGGATTTTCGCAGCGGCGAATTAGATTCTTTCGTGCGCGGCTTTGCGCCGGATGTCATTTTTGCGCCGCTGTGCTACAGTATGTACGTGCTTGCCGTGCAGAGATATGTTATTTCGCTTGCCGGTTGTCCGGCTGTTACATATATTTATGATGACCTGTATTCTCTCCGGCAGGTAAGCTTTTCCCCGATGTATTGGCTGTGCCGGTTCCGCCAGCGCCGCCTTATAAGAAAAACGCTGCCGTTTTACCGCTTCGCCTATACGATGTGCGCGCAACAGGCGCGGGAATTTGGCAGGTATTTTGACATCCCGATGCGCGTCCTGCCCAAGTGCGCCGGTACTGTGCAGCAGCCTGAAAGACTGGCGGATGGAACGGTGCGGCTTATATATGCAGGCGGTGTGTATTACGGCCGAGATAAGACGCTTGCCGCAGTGGCCAGTGCCGTCAGGGAGCTCAACGCGGCCGGCATGTCAGCGCGGCTGGATGTGTATACCTCATCTCCGCTGAAAAAAGCGGCAGCGGCGGCGCTGGATGACGGGCAATGCTGTTTCGTCCATGCGGCGATTCCGGCGGATGACCTGCGGCGCGCCTACGCGCAAAGCGATATAGCCCTGCACGTGGAGTCGTTTGATAAAAAGAACGCGCTTATAACGCGCCTCTCTTTTTCCACCAAGATAGTTGATTGCCTCGCAAGCGGCTGTGCCGTGCTTGCCGCCTGCCCGGAAATGAACGCCGGATGGCAATATCTGAAAAATACCGGCGCGGCTTATTGCGTTGACAAGCCGGCTGAGATCGGCGCGGCAGTGCGTGCTCTTGTGCAGGACAAGGCGCTGCGGGTGGAATATGAAAGCCGTGCGCGGGCGTGCGCCATACAGGGGCATGACGCGCCGAGCATAAGAGAGCAGCTTTATGCGGAGCTGTCTGCGTTGAGATAGCTGCGGCACCGATTGGAGCGGATAATGAAAATCGTTCAGATAAATCAGGTCTCCGGTTACGGCAGTACCGGGCACATAGTTGAGGACATAAGTGCCATGCTGTGTGATAAGGGTGTAGATAACCGCATCTATTACGGCCTCGGGCAGACGAAAAATGTGAATGCTGTCAGGTTTGAGACTGATGCGCAATTAAAAATGCACAAGCTTTATTCGCGGCTCACGGGGCGACACGGCTTTGCGTCAAAGCGGGCGACGGAAAATCTGATACAAGCGCTTCGCAAGTATGCGCCAGATATTATCCATCTGCACAACCTCCATGGTTTTTACATAAATCTGCCGCTGCTGTTTTCATATATAAAGAAAGCGGATATCCCGGTCGTGTGGACGTTGCACGACTGCTGGGCGTTTACAGGGCACTGTGCGCATTTTGACCATGCAAAATGCGCAAAATGGAAAACCGGCTGTGGACGCTGTCCGCAGCGCTTTGAATATCCGCGCGCGCTCATTGATGCCAGCGCGGTAAACTTTTCTGTAAAGAAAAAGCTCTTTACCGGGCTGAGATGCTGTACGGTGGTAACGCCCTCAAACTGGCTTGCAAAGCTTGTGGGGGAGTCGTTTTTGCGCGAATACCCGGTGCGCGTGATACCGAACGGCATAGATACCGCTGTGTTTGCCCCAACGGGTATAGAAAAGAACGGCCGCGTTGTGCTGGCCTGCGCGCCGTCGCTGAATGAAAACGACCTCAAGGGCGGCGGATATTTGCCCGGACTTGCTGCGGCGCTTGGCAGCGATTATGAGGTGCAGGTGCTTGGGCTTGATTCTGCTAGAACGTGTCCGCCCGGAATAACAGCGCTTGGCTATATTCACGATCAGACGCAGCTTGCGGAAATATATTCCTCTGCGGCTGTGTTCGTAAATCCGACGCTGCAGGATAATTTCCCAATGGTCAATCTTGAGGCGCTTTCCTGTGGTACGCCCGTTGTCACCTTTGATACAGGCGGCAGTGCGGAAATGCTGACGGCGGATACGGGCGCTGTGGTCAAAAAAGGAGACTTGGCGGCGCTGACGGAAAAGACGAAGGACTGGTCGGGCAGACGCTGCAGTTCCGCTTGCCGGCAGCGCGGTCTTGAGTATGATAAAAAAGAGATGTATGAGAAGTATTTCAGCCTCTATTGCGAAGTCCTAAGTGCAGAAAAACGAGGGCCAAAGAATTGAAGATACTTTTTGTCGATTACCGCCATGTTCCCGCGCCCGACGCAATAGGAAACTGTGTGCAGAAGATACGCGGCCAGCTCGCCTCGGCAGGGGTTTCGAGCGATGTGCTTTCGTTCAAACTTACGCGGAATGTGCCGGATGTGCTGTCGGATGAATACGGCAGTCTCTATACTGCGGCAACATGGATGAGCTTGAGTTATACGGGGCGCTCCTTAGGATTTCCGGCGTGGCGTGTGCTTCTGCGTTCGTTCATCGCCGTGCCTGTCAAGCTCTTTCATAAGGCCATATCCCTGCACGGGGAAGAAGAGACCTTTGCTCCTGCTGCCTGCAAAAATATGCGCAGGACGCTTGAGCGGCTTTGCAGGGAAAACTGTTATGATTGGGTCGTCGCGGTCTCGCTGCCGTACTGTATTCATAAGCTTGCGGCGGCAGCGGATTTGAATGGGGCGCACCTTGCGCTGTATTACTTTGATCCGTTCACATTTAATGCGACGTTCTCCGAAGCCAATACGAACTACCGGCTTAAAGAGGAGCTGAAAACCTGCGCCAAGGCTGAGTTGATTTTTGCCTCGCTTGAACACGAGGGAGACTGGCGCGGCACAGCACTTTCACAGTATGTTGATAAAGTTGTTTTCCTGCCATATCCAAATCTTGTGCCGTATGACGGAAAGTTGGAGGCGGCAAAACTGCATCTTGACAGCGGACATATAAACGTCCTTTATTTAGGCACGTTGTATGACGGCGTCCGCACACCTGATGTCATGCTGAGGCTGTTTGAAAAAATGCATGAAGAATGTGCCGATGTGCGCTTGTATATAGTGGGAAGCTGCGGCGGCAAGTGCGTTACTCGAATGCTGGACGAGGTGCAGAAAACGCTGGAAAACAGCCTTGTTATAAGCCCGTCAGTGCCGTTCCCACAAGCCATGGATTTGCTCCGGCGCAGTGATGCTGTGATAAATCTCGGCAATAAAATGAAAAACCAGATGCCGTCAAAGCTGCTTGATTATATTGCTGCCGGTAAACCAATTATTAATATAAGCCCTAACAGACCATGCAACACGCATCCATATATCGCGCGTTATCCAATAGCGGTGCAGTTTTACAATGATGAGCTTGCGGACGCAGCCGGCCTTGAAGCCGCGGCGGAAAAGGCGGTCGATTTTGTCGTCGAAAACCGAGGAAAGAGTTTGTCATGGGCAGAGGTTGAAAGTACCATGTCCGGCTTTACTTCGGCGGATGTCGCAAAAAAAATGCTGCACGCGATGGATTCTGCGAAAAAATAGACACCCGTGCAGGCAGGGATAAACGCGAAAGGGCGATTTATATGAACGTATTGTGGATAACTAATGTGCCGACAGGCAGAATATCCGCCGCGCGCGGCTGTAAGGCGGGCGTATTCGGCGGTTGGCTGGACACGCTGGCAGATCAGCTTTCTCGGCACGACGGGATACATCTTACGGTCGCATTCCCGGATTACGACAGCGGCACCGCACCTGATTTCGGGCAGGTTTCCGATTCGTTTGATTATTGTGCCTTCGGCAGTTCTCCTTCACGTGTGAAACCCGACTCCACGTTAGTTGGCTTTTTTGAAGACCTTATTTCACGCATTCGGCCAGACGTTATACATATCTGGGGGACGGAATATTTGCACAGCTATGAGGCTGCGCTTGCATGCCGCAAATGCGGATTGCTGGCGAATACGGTGGTGTCGATACAGGGACTGGTTTCCCGCTATGCCATGGCGTATTTTGCCGGGATCGAGAGAAAGGCCATACCGCCATCTGTTGGAGATATTATCCGCCGTGACAGCATTGCCAAGCAGCAGGCTACTTTTTTTGCCCGCGGCATTTACGAAGAAGAGACCCTGAAAATGGTGCGGCATGTGATAGGACGCACAGATTGGGACAGGGCGTGCACAAGGCAGATCAATCCTGACGTGGAATATCATTTCTGCAATGAAACCCTTAGAGCGCCGTTTTATTCTGCCAGATGGAATGCCGGCGAATGTGAACCGTATTCAATATTTGTCAGCCAGTGCGCGTATCCAATAAAGGGCTTTCACAAATGCCTGGAGGCGTTTGCGATAGTCCGGCGTGATTATCCCGCGGCAAAGCTCTATACCACGGGAAGTACGGTCGTGGCACATGGGCTTAAAGACCGAGTCAGACAGACGTCCTACAGACGCTATCTCGAAAAAGAAATAGAGCGCATGGCTCTTGCTGATGACGTTTGCTTTTTGGGTTATCTGGACGCCGAGACGATGTGCGCAAGGTACTGCCGGTCAAACGTGTTCGTCAGTGCATCATCAATCGAAAACTCCCCAAACTCAGTTGGAGAAGCCATGCTTCTTGGCGTTCCTGTAGTGTCATCAGCTGTCGGCGGCGTCAGTTCAATGCTGATGCATGGGCGTGAGGGTTATCTCTATCCATTTGATGAGGCATACATGCTTGCGTATTATATAGAAGAGATATTCAGAAACAGGGATAAAGCGCTTGAAATGTCTGAAAAAGCGAGGCTGCGCGCGTCAGATAC
>URPU01000023.1 GCA_900549865.1 uncultured Eubacteriales bacterium | reverse complement strand
TACGTTTTCTGCCGCGACATGTGCGTGGCAGAAAACACTTTGCGCGGAGTGAGCGCCGAATTGTCCGCTATCAGCGGACAACAGAGGCGCAGAACGAAGCGAATCTTTCTCGAAAAAGTGACAAGGCCACTTTTTCGAGAGCCTAAAAAACATCCGCTGCCGATGCAGCGGATGTGGGGGAAGTGTTATATTACTGAACGGGCGTCAAAGCTCGATAAGCTCCGCCTCGTAGACGACGGCGGTGGGGCCGGTGAGATATATGTCGCGCGCCGCGCCGTTTTCAACGGTGAGGGATATGGAAAGCTCCCCGCCGGGCATAAGAAAGCGCACATCGCGCCCGGAGGCGAGGCCGCGCAGAGTGAGTGCCGCCGCGGCTGTGCCGCAGCCCGTGCCGCAGGCGAGGGTGAAGTCATCTACGCCGCGCTCATACGTGACGGCGCGGAAAGCATCCGCCCCGAGGGGCTTGACAAAGCTGACGTTCGCGCCGCGCGGGAATTCCGGCGCATGGCGCAGCGCGCGGCCCAGCGCGAAAAGCGCGCCGCGATCCATATCCTCAAGCTCCGGCAGGAGCAGGACGGCGTGCGGCAGACCGGGCACGCCAAGCTCCGCATACGCGCAGTCGCACACCCTGCCGCAGACGGAGACGGGCCTGTGCAGGTCCATGAGAGAGGGGTCATTAAGGCGAACGCGGTAGAGCGTGGGCGTGATGCGCCGCCCCGTGACAGTGCCGGACACGGTCTCAACATTCTGCGTCTCACCGGCAAGGCCGTGCTCATACCCGTAGCGCGCGATGCACCGCGCGCCGTTGCCGCACATCTCGCCCTCGCTGCCGTCGGAATTGAAAAACAGCATGGCGTAGTCGCCGCCGCGCACGGCGCTCTCCACAGCCATAAGGCCGTCTGCCCCCGCGCCCGTATGCGCCGCGCACAGGCGCTTTGCCAGCGCGGGAAGCGCGCCGCGGGGTAATTTTTCCTCGATATTGTTTATAATAATGAAGTCGTTTCCGGCCCCGTGCATTTTCGTGAAGCGCATGATATCCCTCCGCGCCTCAGCCCCACAGCGCCGTGAGCATCGGCACGACCTGCTTCTTGCGGCTCATCACGCCGGGGAGAAAGACGCAGTTGTCCTTCGGCACGACGGAGAAGGCCTGCTGTATCTCATCGTCGGAGCCGACGTAGAGAAGATACGACCCATCCAGCAGCACGTCGGTTATCATGAGGATGACGTCGTCAAAGTCCATGTCCTTTTTCAGCTTCGACATGACGGCCATGAACTCGTCCTTCCTTGTGAGAAGGTGGCTTGCGTCCACGCAGGTTATCTGACTGACGCCGAGGTTCTTGTCGGCGATGTGGAACTGCTTGTAGTCCGTGCGGAAAAGCTCCTCGGCGCTCTTATCGTCCGCGCCGGAGACGGAATAAAGCTCCTTCCCGAGCTCTTCAAGGTTTATCTTGGCGATGCGGGCAAGCCTTTCGGCCATGGCGATGTCGCGCTTGGTGCAGGTGGGGGATTTGAACATGACGGTGTCGGAGAGTATGGCCGCGGCCATCAGCCCCGCCATGCGCGGGGAGGGCATGACGCCGTTTTCCTGATACATTGCGGTGATGATGGTGTTGGTGCTGCCGACGGGCTCGTTGCGCACGGAGATGGGCTGGCGCGTCTGGATATCCGCGAGGCGGTGATGGTCGATGATCTCAAGTATGTCCACCTGATCCAGACCCACAACGGACTGCGACACCTCGTTATGGTCCACCAGCACGACGCGCTTGCGCCGCGGATTGAGCAGGTGAAAGCGCGAAAGCGTGCCGACGACGTGCTCATTCTCGTCAAGCACGGGATAGCAGCGGTAGCGGCTTTTGAGCAGGACTTCCTTCACGTCGTCGATATAGTCCGCCAGATGGAAGGAGACGACGTTGGAGGTCGTCTTGCAGACGCGGTCTATCGGGATGGCCTGAAAGATGAGGCGGGAGACCTGGCGCGCGTCGAGCGGGGTGGAGATGATGCAGGTGGGCGCGGCGGAATCGGCAAGCTCGGGGCTGACGTCCGCCTGACAGATGATGAGCGTGTTCACGCCGTGCTCCAGCGCGCGGGCGATTATCTCCGGCTGGTCGCCGCAGATGAGGATGGTGTCGGGGCTTATGAGGCCGGGATCCTCGAACGACTGCGGCAGTGCGATGAGCACGTCGCCGGAGACAGAGTTGACAAGATTGCTGCACTCATTCACAAGGCGGCCCTCAAGCACGCTGAGAAGATTGAAAACGGGCAGCTCTTCAATATGGCTGCTGTATATCGTCTCCATATCGTAGGAGGCGATATCCCCGGCGGAGAGCATACCGTAAAGCGTGCCGTCGTCGTTGACGATGGGCATGGTGGCGATCTCCCCCTCGCGCATGGTGCGCCACGCCAGATCCATCGTCACGGAGCAGTTCAGCTCCGGCGGGCGGTCAAAGTCCAGATCGCACACCTGCGTGCGCATACTTTTTATGTACTCGGGCGGCTCAAACCCGAAATGGTCGAGCATATGCTGCGTCTCGTCGTTTATCGCGCCGATGCGCACGGCCTTGTACTCCCTGTCGCCGAGGGCGTTGCGCAGGCGCGCATATGCCATCGAGGCCACGATGGAGTCCGTGTCGGGATTGCGGTGTCCGGAGACGTATATTTCATTCATTTGCCTTACCTCCTGCCATACGGCGTATTGGAACAGTGCACCATGATTATATTGGAATCAACTGCCGAATTCAAGCTTATTTGTGCAATCTTTACGAATTTATGATATTGTGATAAAATAATATGGAATTTTACGCCGCCTCTTGTGCGGGTGCATATACGGCGGCGGAAATGATATTTTTCTGACTTGAAAAGGTGCATATGATGACGAAAAGAATGCTTTCCCTGACGGCCGCCGTGCTCGCGGCGCTGATGCTGTGCGCGTGCGCGGCCGGAACAGCGCGCGCGGATGGGGACGTGCCGAGCTTCGGCGATATGGAATATACCCGCCCGGACCCCGCCGCGCTGGAAGCGTGCGTGATATCTGCGGAGGACGCGCTGGACGCCGGGGAGGCCACGGAGGACGTGACGGCGCTGCTGGACGAATGCTATGCGGAGTACTACAGCTTCTCCACGATGTACACGCTTGCGGAGATCCGCTACATGCAGGACATGTCGGATGAATACTATGCGCAGGAATACGCGTGGTGCGCGGAGAATTACGCCGCGGTGCAGCAGCTGATGGAGCGGCTTTATATAAGCTGCGCGTCGTCCGACGCGGCGCAGGAGCTTGAAGAGCAGTACTTCTGGGAGGGCTTCGCCGGGGAATACGGCGGAGAGGACGCCTCGCGCTACAGCGATGAGGCGGTGGAGCTGATGCAGAGGGAGAACGAGCTTGTCAGCGAGTACTACGCGCTGACGAACGCGCCGCAGATAGAGCTGGACGGGGAAACGGTGGACTACGGCGAATATACGGCGCAGGCGGAGGGTTATGATTACGGCCGCGCCGCGATGGAGTACTACAGGCAGTACAACGCCCGCTTCGCCGGGATATACATCGAGCTTGTGAAGGTGCGGCGCGCCCTCGCCGAGGAGATGGGCTATGAAAGCTATGAGCAGATGCAGTACGAGTCCTTTGAGCGCGACTACGGCCCGCAGGAGGCCGCGGACTACCTCGCCGGGATAAAGGCGGAGATCGTGCCGCTGTACAAGGCGGTCATGGCGCAGGAGCCGTACAGCGCGTTTGAATACGTCTACATGACGGAGGAGCGGCTCATGGACACCGTGGGTGCGGCGGCGGCAGACATCGGCGGCGACGCGGCGGAGGCCTTCGAGTTCATGCGCAGCCACGGACTTTACGACGCGGCGCAGAGCGGCAGCAAGGCGTCCATGTCCTTCACGACATATCTTGACAACTACGACGCGCCGTTTCTTTTCATAGACCCCTACTGCGACACGGAGGACGTGACGACGCTTTCGCACGAGTTCGGCCACTATCTGGACGCGTATGTGAACTATAACGCCTATGAGTCGCTTGACCTCTCTGAGTGCTTCTCACAGGCGATGGAGTATATCATGCTTGACCGCTGCGCCATGCAGGACGGGGACGAGCAGGCAGCGCTGCGGCTGATAAAGCTGCTGGACACGCTGGACCTGTACGTGACGCAGGCGTCGTTTGCGGAGTTTGAAAGCCGCGTATACGCCATGGACGAGGATGAGCTTGACGCGGACGCGCTGAACCTGCTGTCGCTGGAGCTTGCGGGGGAGTACGGCTATCTCGGCGCGAACGAGGAATACTACGCGCTGAGCTGGATAGACGTGACGCACTTTTTTGAAGCGCCGTTCTACGTGATATCCTATCCCGTGGCGAACGACGCGGCGATGCAGATATACGCGCTGGAGCGGGAGAGCGCCGGGGCGGGGCTGGAGAAGTACACCGAGATGCTGCCGCGCGATCACAGCGGGCTTATTGAGACGCTGGAGGCGACGGGGCTTGAAAGCCCGTTCGCGCCGGGGCGGATAGAGGCCGCGGCGGCGCTCATGCGGGAGGAGCTTGCGCAGGCGGGCTTCACTGTGGATGGTGAATACACGGAACACGCGGCGTAGCCGCATATGGAGGATATAAATGAAACCGAAGCTTGAATCTCTTGATGCCGTGCGCGCCATCGCCTGCCTTTTCGTCGTCAGCTTTCACGCGTACCTGACGCTTTTCGGTTACTCGGGGCTGTCGATGTTCTTCGTGCTGTCGGGCTTTTTGTCGGCGTACAACTATGCCGATAGAGACAGCGTGAAGCGCATGGGCGCAAAGGAAAGTGCCATGTTCTCAATAAAGAAGATAGCGAAGCTGTACCCGCTGCACATCGCAATGCTGCTCATCCCGCTGGCGGGGCAGATATACGGGCTAGTAAACGGCCTTGTCGCGCCCGCGCGGCTTTTTGAAAAGCTCGCGGCGAACGCGCTGCTCGTGCACGCGTGGATCCCGCTGAACGACTTCTACTTCTCGTTCAACGTGCCGTCGTGGTATCTGTCGGTGGGGCTGTTCCTCTATTTCATGCTGCCGGTCGTGCTGCGCGCGATGGACAGATACGCTTCGCCAAAGGCGGCGTATGCGGCGATAGGGCTTATATTTCTTGCACAGGCCGTCGCGGCAGATATCGCGTCGGGGCTGTATGCAAGGCTTTACGCGCCGGGGATGGAGACGGCGGAGGCGTTTGACCAGTGGTTCACGCAGGTGCTGCCGGCGTACAGGCTGGGCGATTTTGCGATAGGCTGCAATCTGGCGTACATATACATGAACAGGAAGCCGCGGAAGGCCTCCGCGGCGCGGGCGACGGCCTTTGAAGCGGCGGCGGTGCTGGTATGGGCGGCGGCGGAGTTCGCCTTTGAGCGGCTGAACGCGGCGCGCTTTGTCAGCACGACGGAGCTTTTCATTCTGCCGTCGGCGCTGATAGTATACAGCTTCGCCTGCGGAGAGGGGTATATCTCACGCGCGCTGACGAACCGCGCGGCAAGGCTCATATCCGACCTGAGCTCGGACATATATCTTATACATTTCGTTGCCATAATGACCGGCAGCATAATAACGACGCATCTGCCCATGCCGGAGGGCGCGCAGAAGCTGGCCTTCGTGGCGTATGTGTGCGCATTCACGCTGGCGCTGGCGCTCGTTTGCCGCCGCGTGAGAGCCGCGCGAAGCGCGCGCCGCCGCAGCATGGAGGCGCGGCAGGGATGAGCGCCGGGGCAGGGCGTGTTCAGGGAATTTTAAAATTTTGAGGCGTTTTACTTGACATAACACCGATAAGGGGATAAAATACCTTAGATAATATTTAAAGGAGCCGTGGGGAGGCTCCTTCCGGATATTACTTTTCAATTACGACGGGTGCGTTTTATGACTCGTCTTGTTTTACCAGCGTTATATCGGTTAAACCCACCGAAAAATTCTTAAGGAATGGAGGTGTGTTTACTTACTATGCCAGTGCCTTTGTGGATCGTTTTTATAATCATAGCCGCTGTCGCTGCATTTTTCCTCGGCGTCGCCTACCGCAAGAAGGTAGCCGAACGCGAGATAGCCAGCGCGGAGGATGAAGCCAAACGTATAATAAATGAATCAATAAAAAGTGCAGAGAGCAAAAAGAGAGAAGCTCTCGTAGAGGCAAAGGAAGAAATACACAAAGCCCGCTCCGAGTATGAGCGGGAGGAGAAGGCGCGCCGCGCCGAGCTGCAGAAGCAGGAACGCCGTCTGCAGCAGAAGGAGGAGACGCTCGACCGGAAGGTCGATGCCGTCGAGAAGAAGAACGACACGCTCAACAGCAAGATCGCCGCTGCCGAAGCGCAGCAGAAGGAGATCGCCCTTGTAAAGAAGAGCCAGCTTGAAATGCTGGAGAAGATCTCCGGCTTCTCCGTGGAGGAGGCCAAGGCCTACCTTATCGCCAACATCCGTGACGATGTGACCCACGAGATGGCCATGAAGGTCAAGGAGGTCGAGACCCAGTACAAGGAAGAGGCCGACGAACGCGCGCGCGAGATAATCGCCACGGCGATACAGCGCTGCGCCGCCGACCATGCAAGCGAGATCACCGTCTCCGTCGTACCACTCCCCAACGACGAGATGAAGGGCCGCATCATCGGCCGCGAGGGCCGCAACATCCGCAGCATAGAAACGCTGACCGGCTGCGACCTCATCATAGACGACACGCCCGAGGCCATCACGGTCTCCAGCTTTGACCCCGTGCGCCGCGAGATCGCGCGCATCGCGCTGGAAAAGCTCATTCAGGACGGACGCATCCACCCGGCGCGCATCGAGGAGATGGTCGCCAAGGCACAGCGCGAGGTCAACGCCACCATCAAGGCAGAGGGCGAACGCGCCGTGTTCGAGACGAACATCCACGGCCTGCACCCGGAGATAATAAAGCTTCTGGGCCGCATGAGATACCGCACGAGCTACGGCCAGAACGTGCTGAACCACTCTATCGAGGTGTCGCACATCGCGGGCCTGCTTGCCGCGGAGCTCGGCGTGGACGTGGCGACGGCCAAGCGCGCTGGCCTGCTGCACGATATAGGCAAGGCCATCGACCATGAGGTCGAGGGAAGCCACGTCACCATCGGCGTGGACATTGCGCGCAAGTACAAGGAGTCCGAGGCCGTTATCCACGCGATAGAGGCGCACCACGGCGACGTGGAGCCGCACACCGTTGTGGCGTGTCTCGTTCAGGCGGCGGACGCCATATCCGCTTCCCGTCCCGGCGCGCGGCGCGAGAACATCGAAAACTATGTCAAGCGCCTTGAAAAGCTCGAAGAGGTCTCCAAGAGCTTCCCGGGCATCGCAAGCTCCTACGCCATTCAGGCCGGCCGCGAGATACGCATCATGGTCAAGCCAGAGGACGTCAGCGAGGATCAGATGGTGCTTCTGGCAAGGGATATCGCCAAGAAGATCGAGGGTGAACTTACCTACCCCGGTCAGATAAAGGTGCACGTCCTGCGCGAGACGAAGGCCGTCGATTACGCGAAGTAAATAGTAAATGATATAAAAAATGCTGCCTCCAAAGGAGGCAGCATTTTTCACCGGCGCGGTCATGCGTGGGCGGGATATTTCTTTGCTCTGCCATGCGGAATGCGGCCCTGACGCGTCGGAGGGGCGGCCTGAGAAAACTGTACAAAATCAATGCGAAAATTTCTGCAAAAATAACGAAAAATATCCTTGACATATTGAGCTTATATTGGTATATTAATAAAGCGCGTGTGCGAGAGCACGGGCGTATTATGCGAAGAAGCGGGAGATTGCTCAGAAATGAGGTAACTTCCGTGGAGTATGTCCGGCGTCGGAGCTATCCGGCGTGAAATCGGGCGGCTGAAGCCTATCTTATATGCGCGTATATCGCGCGGACGAGGGATAGGACCGGCTGTAAAAAGCCGGTTTGTTTTTCGGACACGGTCTGATACGCACGGTTGTGTGTATAAGAAATCCGGGCTTCATCTGTACGCATAATGAAGGCGGAGCCAATGCCGCCGAACAAAACGTACAAAAGGAGAAAACAGCATGGCAAGCACCACCAACAAGAACATGATCCGTATCCGCCTGAAGGCATACGATCACCAGCTCATCGACAAGGCTGCCGAGACCATCGTGGAAGCTGCAAAGCGCACCGATGCAAAGGTTTCCGGCCCCATCCCCCTGCCCACCAAGACTGAGATAGTCACCATCCTTCGTGCAGTTCACAAGTACAAGGACAGCCGTGAGCAGTTCGAGCGCCGCACCCACAAGCGCCTTATCGACATCATGAACCCGACCCAGAAGACCGTCGAGGCCCTTATGAGCGTCGAGATCCCCGCCGGCGTCGAGTTCGACATCAAGCTCTGATCCCCGGCACAGCTCCCCAGCGCCGGGCGACCGGCAGACAAACGTCAAGACCCATTGTCCGCAGCTTGCGTATGCGGACGGGTTAAGTTGCCAGCCTCTGGACGGATAAACATCCGGGCTAAGCGAGGCAACCAATAACCGATAGGAGGAAATAAAATGAAGAAAGCCATCATTGGCAAGAAGGTCGGCATGACGCAGATCTTCGACGAGACTGGCAAGGTCATTCCCGTCACCGTCATCGAGGCAGGCCCCTGCGTGGTCGTGCAGAAGATGACCAAGGAAAAGGAAGGCTACGACGCAGTCCAGTTCGGTTACGAAGAAGTGACCGAGAAGAAGCTCACCAAGCCTGAGAAGGGTCACCTCGAAAAGGCCGGCGTGGGCATGGTCAAGCACCTCAAGGAGTTCCGCCTCGAGGACAGCAGCAAGATGGAAGTCGGCGACGTCATCAAGGCCGATATGTTCGCCGAGGGCGACAAGGTCGATGTCACCGGTATCAGCAAGGGCCACGGCTACGCCGGCGTTATCAAGCGCTTCGGTCAGGGCCGCACTCCCACCAGCCACGGCGGCGGCCCGGTCCACCGTCACGCCGGTTCCATGGGCTCCAGCACTGATCCTTCCCGCATTTTCCCGGGCAAGAAGCAGGCAGGCCACATGGGCGTTGATCAGGTCACTGTGCAGAACCTCGACATCGTCAAGGTCGATGCAGAGCTCAACCTCATCGCTATCCGCGGCGCCGTTCCCGGCCCCAAGGGCAGCATCGTCTACATCAAGAACACTGTCAAGGCCCAGCCCGTCAAGAAGGGCGAGGGCGCTGGCATCAGCCTCAACCCGCAGAAGGCCTCCGCGCGTGTCAACCCGCAGAAGGCTTCCGCACGTACCAAGTAAAGAAAGGAGAGCAGCATAAATGCCTATTGCAAAAGTTTTTAACATGGCAGGCGAGAAGATCGGCGAGATCGAGCTCTCCGAGGCCATCTTCGGCGTCGAGCCGAACAAGAGCGTTCTCCACGATTCCGTCAAGAATCACCTGGCCAATTGCCGTCAGGGCACGCAGAGCGCGCTCACCAAGGGCGAAGTTTCCTACACCACCAGAAAGCCCTGGCGTCAGAAGGGCACAGGCCGCGCCCGTGCCGGTTACGCAGGCTCCCCCGTGTGGACGCACGGCGGCGTAGCGTTTGCCCCCAAGCCCCGCGACTACAGCTACACTCTCAACAAGAAGGTCAAGCGCATCGCGCTCAAGTCCGCACTCTCCGCCAAGGCGGCCGAGGATGAGATAATCGTCATCGACGGTCTGAAGATGGATGAGATAAAGACCAAGACCTTTGACGCCTTCCTCAAGAAGGTCGGCGCGGAGGGCAAGGCTCTGGTCGTCACTGAGAATGTTGAAGAGAACGTCGTCAAGTCCGCGCGCAACATCGCAGGCGTGACCACCACCATCGCCACCATCCTCAGCCCCTATATGATTCTCACCAGCGGCAAGATGGTAGTCGATAAGGCTGCACTTGCAAAGATCGAGGAGGTGTTCGCCTGATGAAGACCGCATACGATATCGTTATCCGCCCCATCATCACCGAGCAGTCCATGGAAGACCTCGACATCAAAAAGTACGCGTTTGAGGTCGCAAAGGATGCCAACAAGATCGAGATAAAGAAGGCCGTCGAGGAGATCTTCGGCGTCACCGTTATCAAGGTCACCACCACCAATGTCCACAGCAAGGCAAAGCGCACCGGCGCTTACCCCATGGGCAGGACCGCGTCCTGGAAAAAGGCCGTTGTCAAGCTCAGTGCTGACTCGAAGAACATCGAGCTCTTCGAGGGCATGGCTTAAGGAGGGAATGAAGAATGTCTATTAAAACTTACAGACCGACCACTCCCGCCCGCAGACAGATGACTGTCTCCGGCTTTGACGGAGTCGAGAAGCATGTCAAGCCCGAGAAGTCCCTCGTTGAGGTTCTCAAGAAGAATGCCGGCCGCAACAGCTACGGCCGCATCACCGTCCGCCATCAGGGCGGCGGCAACCGTCAGAAGTACCGCGTGATCGACTTCAAGCGCAGCAAGCGTGAGATGACCGCGAAGGTTCTCCGCCTCGAGTACGACCCCAACCGCAGCGCGTTCATCGCACTGTGCGAGTATGAGGACGGCGAGCGCCGCTACATCCTCGCGCCGGTCGGCCTCGCAGCGGGCGACACCATCCAGTCCTCCGCCGCGGCGGACATCAAGCCGGGCAATGCACTGCCTCTGGCGAACATCCCCGTCGGCACCGTTATCCACAACATCGAGCTTTACCCCGGCAAGGGCGCGCAGCTTGTCCGCTCCGCCGGTGTCGCGGCACAGCTGATGGCAAAGGAAAACGGCATGGCTACCGTGCGCCTCCCCTCCGGTGAGTACCGCAAGGTCCGCATGGACTGCTTCGCCACCATCGGTCAGGTCGGCAACATCGACCACGCCAACGTCCACATCGGTAAGGCCGGCCGCAAACGCCACATGGGCATCCGTCCCACCGTGCGCGGCTCCGTCATGAACCCGTGCGACCACCCCCACGGCGGCGGCGAAGGCAAGTCCCCTGTCGGCCGTCCCGGCCCTGTCACTCCTTGGGGCAAGCCCGCACTCGGCTACAAGACCCGCAAGACTAAGAACGCCACCGATAAGTTCATAGTCAAGCGCCGCAACGCAAAGTAAGGAGGGAATAGTTAATGAGCAGAAGTGTTAAGAAAGGCCCCTTCGCAGCTCCCGAGCTTCTGAAGAGAGTCGATGAGATGAACAAGACCGGCAACAAGCAGGTTGTCAAGACTTGGTCCCGTGCCTCCACTATTTTCCCGTCCTTCGTCGGACACACCATCGCTGTGCATGACGGCCGCCGTCATGTTCCCGTGTATGTCACCGAGGATATGGTCGGTCACAAGCTGGGCGAGTTCGCCCCGACCCGTACCTTCCGCGGCCATTCCGGCGGCAAGACCGGTAAGTAAGGAGGAGAAAAAATGGACGAAAAGAAAATTGCCCGTGCGGAGCACAAATACGCCCGTATTTCTCCCCGCAAGGTAGAAATCATCTGCGACATGATCCGCGGCAAGGATGCAAACGTGGCCATGGCCCTTATGGAGAACACCCCCAAGGCCGGCTGCGAGCTGATGATCAAGGTGCTCAAGAGCGCCATGGCAAACGCCGAGAACAACTTCGAGATGGATCCCGAGAAGCTCTACGTCTGCCAGACCTATGCAAACGCAGGCCCCATCCTCAAGAGGGGCATGCCCAGGGCACAGGGCCGCATGTACCGTATAAACAAGCGCACCAGCCACATTATGATCGCTGTGGCTGAGAGAGAGTAAGGGAAGGAGGCAGAATTATGGGACAGAAAGTTAATCCTCACGGCCTGCGCGTCGGCGTTATCAAAGACTGGGATTCCAGATGGTACGCAAGAGAAGACAAGGTCGGCGATCTGATAGTTGAAGACTACAAAATCCGCGAGTACCTGAAAAAGACCCTCTATTCCGCCGGTGTTCCCACCATCGAGATAGAGCGCGATTCCGCCAAGGTTCGCATCTATATCCACTGCTCCCGTCCCGGTGTCGTCATCGGCAAGGGCGGCGCAGAGATAGAGCGCCTTCGCCTCGAGGTCGAGAAGCTGATCGGCAAGCCCGTCGCTCTCTCCATCGTTGAGGTCCGCACTCCCGACACGAACGCACAGCTCGTCGCCGAGAACATTGCCCAGCAGCTCGAAAAGCGCATCGGCTTCCGCCGTGCGATGAAGAACGCCATGGGCCGCGCCATGAGAATGGGCGCACGCGGCATAAAGGTCAAGTGCGGCGGCCGTCTGGGCGGCGCTGAGATCGCAAGATCCGAGTGCTACCACGAGGGCACCATCCCCCTGCAGACCATCCGCGCCGACATCGACTACGGCTTTGCCGAGGCGAACACGACCTACGGCCGTATCGGCGTCAAGGTCTGGATCTACAAGGGCGAGGTCCTCTCCCAGACTCTGCGCACCACCCCGCGCACCATGGATCTGAGCAAGCCCGCAGGCGAGCGCCGCCGCAGAGACGACCGCCGTGGCGGTGACCGCCGCGGCTACAACCGCGACAACCGCGGCTCCGGCGACCGCCGTCAGGGCGGCTACGGCAGCAGGCCCGCAGGCCAGGGCGGCTACAACCGCGGCCCCCGCGCGGCTGCACCCGCGAAGGAAGGAGGCAACGACTAATGTTAATGCCTAAGAGAGTTAAATACCGCAGAGTTCAGCGCGGCCGCATGAAGGGCAAAGCCACCCGCGGCAACCTCGTGACCTACGGTGAGTTCGGCCTTGTGGCGCAGGAGCCCGGCTGGATAAAGTCCAATCAGATCGAAGCCGCACGTATCGCCATGACGCGTTACACCAAGCGCGGCGGCCAGGTCTGGATAAAGATATTCCCCGACAAGCCCGTTACCGCGAAGCCCGCCGAGACCCGTATGGGTTCCGGTAAAGGCGCGCCCGAGTACTGGGTCGCAGTCGTCAAGCCCGGCAGAGTGATGTTTGAGATCGCAGGCGTGCCCGAAGAGACCGCGCGCGAAGCTCTCCGCCTTGCCAGCCACAAATTGCCCATCAAGACCAAGATAGTCAAGAAGGGCGACGAGTCCGAGAACGGTGGTGAATAAGATGAAGGCAAACGAAATACGCAACATGTCCGTTGATGAGCTCCAGAGCAAGCTCACCGACCTGAAGAAGGATCTTTTCATGCTCCGTATGCAGCACGCTACCAATCATCTTGACAATCCCACGAAGATTTCCGCCACGCGCCGTGACATTGCTCGCGTCAAGACCATACTGCGCGAGAAGCAGAACTGAGGAGGTAAGCGATAATGAACGAAGAAAGAACTACTTCCCGTAAGACCCGCGTCGGCAAGGTCGTATCCGACAAGATGGACAAGACCGTGGTAGTCATAGTTGAGGATCGCGTTGCCCACAAGACTTATAAGAAGATCATCGGCCGCACCTACCGCCTGAAGGCGCACGACGAGAACAACGAGTGCGGCGTGGGCGATATCGTGCGCGTGATGGAGACCCGCCCCCTGTCCAAGGACAAGAGATGGCGCGTTGTCGAAATCGTAGAGAAGGCTAAGTAAGGAGGCGCCAACAGAATGATACAGCAGGAAACTTATCTGAAGGTCGCCGACAATACCGGCGCCAAGGAATTGAAGTGCATCCGCGTGCTTGGCGGTTCCAAGCGCAAGTATGCAAGCATCGGTGACGTTATAGTTTGCTCCGTCCGCAAGGCCGCTCCCGGCGGCAGTGTCAAGAAGGGCGATGTCGTCAAGGCAGTCGTCGTCCGCACTGTCAAGCCCGTGCGCCGCGCCGACGGCACCTACGTCCGCTTCGACGAGAATGCTGCCGTTCTTATCAACACCGGCGATAAGAACCCCCGCGGCACTCGTATCTTTGGACCCGTCGCCCGTGAGCTGCGCGATAAGGAATACATGAAGATCCTGTCGCTCGCTCCCGAAGTGATTTAATGGAGGTCGCAGAGAATGAACATTAAGAAAGACGATAAAGTTGTCGTCCTGTCCGGCAAGGACAAGGGCAAGGAGGGCAAGATCCTCTCCGCCGACCCCAAGGCACTGAAGGTCACTGTCGAGGGTGTCAACGTCGCCACCAAGCACCAGAAGCCCCGCAAGCAGGGCCAGGACGGCGGCATCATCAAGATCGAGACCCCGATCTACGCATCCAAGGTCATGCTCGTCTGCCCCAAGTGCGGCAAGGCCACCCGCGTTGCACACAAGATAACGGACGGCAAGAAGTCCCGCGTCTGCAAGAAGTGCGGCGCAGAAATCTGAGAAAGGAGATAACTTACTATGACTAGAATGAAGAAAAAGTATGTTGAGGAAGTTGCTCCTGCTCTGATGGAGAAGTTCCAGTACAAGTCCACCATGCAGATCCCCCGCATCGACAAGATCGTTGTGTCCGTCGGCTGCGGCGACTGCAAGGACAACGCAAAGGCTCTCGAGGCCGTTATCAAGGACATTTCCGCCATCACCGGCCAGCACGCCGTTGCGACCGTGGCAAGAAAGTCTGTTGCTAACTTCAAGCTCCGTGAAGGCATGAAGGTCGGCGTGAAGGTCACCCTCCGTCAGGACCGCATGTGGGAGTTCCTCGACCGTCTGTTCAACGTGGCGCTGCCCCGTGTCCGCGACTTCCGCGGCATCTCCGCAGACGCTTTCGACGGCCGCGGCAACTACAGCCTTGGCCTCAAGGAGCAGATAATCTTCCCCGAGATCGAGTACGACAAGATCGAGAAGCTGCGCGGTATGAACATTGCGATCACCACCACTGCAAAGACCGACGAAGAGGCACGTGAGCTGCTCAAGCTCATGGGCGCTCCCTTTGTCAACTAAGGAGGAGAAAAATTATGGCTAAGAAATCTATGATCCTCAAGCAGCAGGCGCCTGCAAAGTTCTCCACCCGCAAGTACAACCGCTGCAAGATCTGCGGCCGCCCCCACGCTTATCTGCGCAACTACGGCATCTGCCGTATCTGCTTCCGTGAGCTGGCTTACAAGGGGCAGATCCCCGGCGTGCGCAAGGCTTCTTTCTGATTTCGCCCGAATACTTCCTCTCGCCGGCTCGCAGTACTTCAGTACAGCGTCGCCGTCTCGAGATCGTCTCGGACAAAATCAGTGCAGAAAATCAAGTTTCCTTTATGCGTCGTCAGCTCACCTCGCAGTACCTTAGTACAGCGTCGGTTCGCTGCCATAGCCTAAAGAAAACTTAGTGCAATGCACAAACCTTTTTATGTTCCACACGGCGGGAGCCGATCCCTCCCGCCTTATGGATAAAACAGACCGGGAATGTGAAGTTGAGTTTTCGCGGCTCCTACGGAAACCGCGGAAGCGGAATGGAGCAAGCCACGTTTCCCCCGTCTAAAAAACAAATCAAAGCCCAACGAAGTGGGTTTGATTTGTGGACGAAGACTGGGGGCGCGGATATGGAGCTTTTGCGGCTCCTACGGAAACCGCGGAAGCGGAATGGAGCAAGCCCAGTCTGAGGATGGATGACGAAAGGCCGTGTCCAATCAAGCATTGGCATGGAACCTCGCCGCCAAAACCGCAAATGCGGTAACTCTAAATCAGGAGGATAAAAATCTATGCAGATCACTGACCCCATTGCAGATATGCTGACCCGTGTCCGCAACGCCGGAAACGCGAAGCATGAGACTGTTGACGTCCCCGCCTCGAAGATGAAGAAGGCCATTGCTGAGATCATGCTCAACGAAGGCTACATCAAGAACTATCAGGTCATCGACGACGGCACGCAGGGCGTCATTCGCATCACCCTCAAGTATCTCCCCGGCAAGGAAAAGGCCATCCAGGGCCTGCGCCGTGTCAGCAAGCCCGGCCTGCGCGTTTACGCCGGCGCCGACGAGCTGCCCCGCGTCCTCAAGGGCCTGGGCATCGCTATCATTTCCACCTCCAAGGGCGTTATGACCGACAAGCAGGCTCGCAAAGAGCATGTCGGCGGCGAAGTCCTTGCGTTCATCTGGTAAGGAGGTAGCAGAATGTCTAGAATAGGAAGAGAACCCATCACCATCCCCGCCGGCGTCGAAATCAAAGTAGACGAGAACAACCACATCACTGTCAAGGGACCCAAGGGTACGCTCGAGTACACGATGCTCCCCGGCATGACGGTTGAAGTCGAAAACGGCGTCCTCCACGTAAAGCGCCCCAACGATTCCAAGGAAAACCGCGCTATCCACGGCCTGACCAGATCCCTGGTCCACAACATGGTCGTCGGCGTGACCACCGGCTTTGAGAAGAAGCTGGAGATAAACGGCGTTGGCTATCGTGCCGCCAAGGAAGGCAAGAACCTCGTCATGAATCTGGGCTACTCCCATCAGATCATCGTTCCCGAGACTGAGGACATCCAGATCGACGTTCCCGATGCCAACCACGTCACTATCAAGGGTATCGACAAGCAGAAGGTCGGCCAGTTTGCAGCAGAAGTTCGTGGTAAGAGACCTCCCGAACCCTACAAGGGCAAGGGCATCAAGTACGACTACGAAGTCATCCGCCGCAAAGAAGGCAAGACCGGCGCTAAGTAAACGGAGGTGTGCCTGAATGATTAAAAGACCCGATACCAGAGGACAGCGCATTAAGCGCCACAACAGAGTCCGCGGGAAGATCTCCGGCACTGCCGAGAGGCCCCGTCTCTGCGTTTTCCGCAGCGAGAACAACATTTATGCCCAGATTATCGACGATGTGGCCGGCAACACCCTCGTTTCCGCCTCCAGCGTCGAGAAGGGCTTTGAAGGCAACGGCGGCAACTGCGAGGCCGCAAAGAAGGTCGGTGCAGCTATTGCAGAGCGCGCTCTCAAGAAGGGCATCGAGGACGTAGTGTTCGACCGCGGCGGCTACATCTATCACGGCCGCGTCATGGCACTGGCAGAAGGCGCCCGCGAGGGCGGCCTCAAGTTCTGAGGAAGGGGGAGCAAGCTTAAATGGCATACAACAATGACAGAAGAGATCGCCGGAAGGAAGAAGTTGCTTCCGAGTATATCGAAAAGGTAGTTTCCCTCAACCGCGTCAGCAAGACCGTCAAGGGCGGCCGTGTTGCGAAGTTCTCCGCCCTGTGCGTCGTCGGCGACGGCAAGGGCCGCGTCGGCTTCGGCATGGGCAAGGCCAACGAGGTCTCCGAGGCTATCCGCAAGGGCCTCGAGGACGCCAAGAAGAACATCTGCACCGTCACCCTGCAGGGCACGACCATCCCCCACGAGGTCATCGGCAGCTTCGGCGCCGGCCGCGTGCTGCTCAAGCCCGCACCCGAAGGCACCGGCGTTATCGCCGGTGGCGCCGTGCGTGCAGTCGTTGAGGCAGCCGGCATCAGGAACATCCGTACCAAGTGCCTGCGCACCAACAACCCCGCGAACGTCGTTGCAGCAACTATGGAAGGCCTCAAGTCTCTCCGCGACGCATCCCAGGTCGCCGCAGTCAGAGGCAAGACTCCTGAAGAGATTCAGGGTTAAGGAGGGCGAATCATGGCTAATCTTAGAATAAAGCTCGTTAAGAGCCTCAGCGGCAGACACGACAAGCATATCGCAACTGCCTACTCTCTCGGCCTGCACAAGATCGGCAACGAGACCGTACAGCCCGACAATCCCCAGACCCGCGGCAAGATCGCCCAGATCGGCTATCTCGTCAAGGTAACAGAAGAATAAGGAGGGCAAGAGAATGTATATACATGAACTTTCTCCCGTCGCCGGCTCCACCCATGTCGATAAGCGCAAGGGCAGAGGCCACGCAACCGGTAACGGCAAGACCGCAGGCCGCGGCCACAAGGGCCAGAAGGCACGCTCCGGCGGCGGCACCCGCATCGGGTTTGAAGGCGGCCAGATGCCCCTCGCACGCCGCATCCCCAAGAGAGGCTTCAATAACATCTTCGCAAAGCCCCTTGAGTCCGTCAATGTCTCCGTTCTCGACAAGTTCGACGACGGCGCAGTCGTGGACGCACAGGCGCTGCTGGATGCCGGTATCCTCTCCAAGTGCAGATACGGCGTCAAGATCCTTGGCAATGGCGAGATAACCAAGAAGCTGACTGTAAAGGCTGCTGCTTTCTCCGAAACCGCGAAACAGAAGATCGAGGCGGCCGGCGGAAAGGCAGAGGTGGTATAAGTGCTTCAGACTTTACGCAGCGCATGGAAGATCGAGGAGATAAGGCGGAAGATACTCTTCACCCTTCTCATCGTCCTGCTTTATCGTCTTGGCAACTCCATCCCTGTTCCTTATGTCAACGTGGCGGCGCTGCAGCAGTACTTCACGTACATGCAGAACACCGTCCTTGGCCTTCTGGACGTCATGTCCGGCGGCGCGTTCTCCAACGCGACGATATTCGCGCTCTCCATCCAGCCCTACATCAACGCCTCCATCATCATTCAGCTTCTGTGCATCGCCATCCCCGCACTTGAGCGCATGAGCAAGGATGAGGGCGAAGAGGGCAAGAAGAAGATCGCGTCCATCACCCGCTACTCCACCGTGGCGATCGGCCTGCTTCAGGGCTTCGCCTACTACATGCTCATCAAGAACAACGGCATCCTCGTTTCCGATGTACAGAGCAGCGTCTGGGCGGCGATAGTCATCATTTTGACCTTCACCTCCGGCTCCGCGCTGATCATGTGGCTTGGCGAGCAGATAACCGAGCACGGTATCGGCAACGGTATCTCCATGATACTGTTCGCAAGCATCATCTCCCGCTTCCCCGTCAGCATCGTCAACACTGTGCGCAACTGCATTGCAGGCAGACTCGCATGGTGGGTCGCGGTCCTGATGTATCTGGGCGCGCTGGCGATCATCGTCCTCATCGTCTATGTCAACGATGCTGAGCGCAGGATCCCCGTGCAGTACGCCAAGAGGGTCGTGGGACGCAAGATGTACGGCGGCCAGAGCACGCACCTTCCCATGAAGGTCAACATGTCCGGCGTCATGCCCATAATCTTTGCCCAGTCCATCGCCTCCCTGCCGGCCACGATAGCGGCTTTCAGCGGCAAGGGCTCGGACAGCTGGTTTATGAAGGCTTTCGATACCAGCTCCATCACCTACGCGATTATCTACTTCCTGTTGATAATCTTCTTTGCCTACTTCTACTCCACCATTCAGTTCAATCCCATTGAAGTGGCAAACAACCTCAAGAAGAACGGCGGCTATATCCCCGGCTTCCGTCCGGGCAAGCCCACCAGCGAGTTCATACAGAGAGTCCTCAACAAGATCACCCTCTTCGGCGCGCTTTATCTGGGCATAATCGCCGTGGTACCCATTCTGGTATCCCACTTCAGCTCTTCCGCCTCCCTGACGGGCCTGTCTTTGGGCGGCACGTCCATCATAATCGTTGTCGGCGTTGCACTTGAGACCGTGCGCACCCTTGAGGGTGAGCTGCTCATGCGCAACTATAAGGGCTTCCTGTCCTGAGACGCGAGGTGCTTATGAGGCTTATACTTTTAGGCGCACCCGGCGCCGGTAAAGGTACTCAGGCAGAGATTTTGAGCAGGATACTGAACGTACCCACCATTTCCACAGGCAACATCCTGCGGGCTGCCATCAAGGATGGCACGCCCGTGGGACTTCAGGCCGAGGCGTACATCAACGCCGGCCGGCTCGTGCCGGATGAGGTCATAATCGGCATCATCAAGGAGCGCCTCGCGCAGCCCGACTGCGCCGGCGGCTATATCCTCGACGGCGTGCCGCGCACCATCCCCCAGGCGGAAGCCATGGAGAAGATGGGCGTGGAGATCGACTACGCGCTGTCCATCGAGGTGCACGACGACGTCATCGTAAGGCGCATGAGCGGCCGCCGCACCTGCAAGGATTGCAGCGCGACCTTCCACGTCGAGTCCAACCCCCCGAAGGCAGAGGGCGTATGCGATTTCTGCGGCGGGGAGCTGTCGGTCCGCAAGGACGACGCCGAGGACACCGTGAAAGCAAGGCTTAGAACCTATCACAGAGACACTGAGCCTCTCAAGGACTTCTATGCCGAGCGCGGCAAGCTGAAAACTGTGGAAAACCAGCCAAGTATCGACGCCACAACGGCTGAGATAAAAAAGGAATTGGGGCTTTGATATGTCAGAATGCATTTATATTAAATCCCCGCACGAGATTGAGCTGATGCGTCAGGCCGGCAGGATAACGGCGGGCGCGCGCAGCATAGCGCGCCAAGCCATCGCCGCCGGGGTGACGACCAAGCAGATAAACAAATGTGTACATGAGTTCATTGTGAAATCCGGCGCGGTGCCGACCTTTCTCGGCTACGGCGGCTTTCCCGCCAGCGCCTGCGTATCCGTAAACGATGAGATCATACATGGTATTCCCGGCAAGAGAGTGATCCACAACGGCGACATAGTGTCCGTCGATGTGGGCGCGACCTACAAGGGCTATGTCGGAGACTGTGCGGGCACATACCCCTGCGGCGAGATAAGCGAAGAGGCCAGAAAGCTCATAGAGGTCACAAGACAGGGCTTCTTTGAGGGGCTCAAGTTCGCGCGCGTGGGCTACCGCATATCCGATATAGGCGCGGCGATCCAGGACTACGTCGAGAGCCACGGCTACTCGGTGGTCAGGGATTACGTCGGGCATGGCGTCGGCAGGCAGATGCACGAGGCGCCGGAGGTCCCGAACTACCGCGCGCACCGCCACCCAGACCCGCGGCTGGTCAAGGGCATGACGATCGCCATAGAGCCGATGGTGAACATTGGCGGCTACGACGTGGAGGTGCTCGACAACGACTGGACAGTGGTCACGGCGGACGGCACGCTCTCCGCGCACTACGAGAACACCATTGCGATCACCGACGGCGAGGCAGAGATACTCACAATGGCAGAGGACCTTTGACGCAGCGCGTCACACCGACTTTGGAGGAAATTTACTTTGGCAAAAGACGATGTAATAGAACTCGAGGGCACGGTCGTTGAATCCCTGCCCAACACCATGTTCCAGGTGGATATCGGCAACGGTCACATCATTCTGGCGCATATTTCCGGAAAGCTCCGGATGAACTTTATCAGGATTCTTCCCGGCGATAAGGTCACGGTGCAGATGTCGCCCTACGACGTCACCCGCGGCAGGATCACATGGAGAAGTAAGTAGGAGGTATTCAAATGAAAGTCAGACCTTCCGTGAAGCCCATGTGCGAAAAGTGCAAGATAATCAAGCGCAAGGGTAAAGTCATGGTTATCTGCGAGAACCCCAAGCACAAGCAGCGTCAGGGTTAATTATCGCAGAGACTGGGGGAAAGCTCCCCTTTATCAACACAGGAGACAAGGTAAAAACCTGTCCTCATAAGAAAGACCCGCATGGAACAGGGACTCCCTCCGGCGGGATCAAGTCCCCGCTTCTGAAAAATGCGGAAACAATTATCGAAAGGATGATCGTATAATATGGCACGTATAGCCGGCGTTGACCTGCCCAAGGACAAGAGAATAGAAATCGGTCTCACTTATGTCTACGGTATAGGCAGAACCAGCGCAAAGAAGATTCTCGAGGCAACCGGAATCAACCCCGACACCAGAGTCAAGGATCTCACCGATGAGGAAGAGTCCAAGCTGCGTGAGTGCATCGACCACCACTACATCGTGGAGGGCGACCTGCGCCGCCAGACCGCGCTTGACATCAAGCGCCTTACCGAGATAGGCTGCTATCGCGGTATGCGCCATCGCCGCGGCCTGCCCGTTCGCGGACAGAGAAGCAAGACCAACGCGCGCACCCGCAAGGGTCCGAAACGCACCATCGCAAATAAGAAGAAGTAAGGAGGGATATGAATTATGGCTGCTAACAACGCAAAGAAGAAAGTCAGAACCCGCAGAAGAGAGCGCAAGAACATTGAAAAGGGTCAGGTTCATATCAGCTCTTCCTTCAACAACACCATGGTAACCATCACCGACACTCAGGGCAACGCGATATCCTGGGCTTCCGCCGGTGGCCTTGGCTTCCGTGGCAGCAAGAAGTCTACCCCCTTCGCCGCACAGACCGCCGCCGAGACTGCCGCAAAGGCAGCTATGGAGCATGGCCTCAAGACCGTCGAAGTGTTTGTCAAGGGACCCGGCTCCGGCCGTGAGGCTGCTATTCGCGCCTTGCAGACCGCAGGTCTTGAAGTGACGATGATCAAGGACGTTACCCCCATCCCCCACAATGGCTGCCGTCCTCCGAAACGTCGCCGCGTCTAATTGAAGGAGGGTACAGATAATGGCAAAGAATACACAGCCCGTTGTAAAGCGTGCAAAGGCTCTGGGCGTTACTCCCGCCTCTCTGGGATACACCGGCAAGAGCAAGATCGAAACCATACGCAACCCGAAGGCTCAGGTTCGCAAGAAGCAGAGCGAGTACGGCATTCAGCTCAATGAGAAGCAGAAGGTCAAGTTCATCTACGGCGTGCTGGAGAAGCAGTTCCGCCTCTACTACGAGAGAGCGGAGAAAATGCCCGGCATCACCGGTGAGAACCTCCTCGCCATCCTCGAGCAGCGCCTCGACAACGTGGTGTTCAGACTTGGTTTTGCAATGACCCGCCGCGAGGCGCGCCAGCTCGTCAACCACGGTCACATCACCGTCAACGGCCGCAAGGTCAACATCCCCAGCTTCCAGGTCAAGCCCGGCATGGTCGTTTCTCTCACCGAGAAGGGCAAGGGCCTGCAGAAGGTCAAGGAGAACATCGAGGACAACGCTTTCCGCGCCGCCCCGAAGTGGATTGAGTATGACAAGAACAATATGACGGCAAAAATCGTTGCAGTTCCTGCGCGTGATGACATCGATATGCCTATCGAAGAGCATCTTATCGTCGAGTTGTACTCCAAGTAATAAAGACACCCTCAAATTGGTAAGCTGAATCACTACGGCGCACCGCAGCGCCAGACTTAAAAGGAGGGTTATATAACAATATGATCGAAATTAAAAAGCCGCGTATCGAGTGCATCGAGACTCCCGCTGAGAGTTCCTACGGCAAGTATATTATCGAACCGTTGGAGCGCGGCTACGGCACAACACTTGGTAACTCTCTTCGCAGGGTACTTCTCTCTTCTCTCCCCGGCACTGCCTGCACCAGCATCAAGATAGCCGGTGTGCAGCATGAGTTTTCCACCATCCCCGGCGTCAAGGAGGACGTGACGGAGATCGTGCTCAACGTGAAGAGCATCATCGCCCGCCTCCACAGCACCGGACCCAAGACCGTCTATATCGAGGCCGCAGGCGAGGGCGTTGTCACCGCCGGCGACATCAAGGCGGACGCGGAGGTGGAGATACTCAACCCCGAGCAGCCCATCGCCACTCTCGGCCCGGACGGCGCGCTGAATATGGAGCTCGTCCTCGACCACGGCAGGGGCTATGTCTCGTCTGAGAAGAACAAGAACCCGCAGATGCCCATCGGCACTATTCCTGTTGACTCCATTTACACCCCTGTTCTCAAGGTCAATTATACTGTCGAGAACACCCGTGTGGGTAATCAGACAGACTTTGACAAGCTGACGATAGAGGTGTGGACAGACAAGACTATGACTGCCCGTGATGCTGTATCTCTGGGTGCCAAAATACTCTGTGATCACTTCACGCTCTTCACCGACCTCTCCGACACCATCTCCAACAACCCCACCGTTGTGGAGAAGGTCGAGAAGGAGCCGGACACCGTCCTGAAGATGACGATAGAGGAGCTGGATCTCAGCGTAAGAAGCTTCAACTGTCTCAAGCGCGCAAATATCAATACTGTCGAGGATCTGGTCAGCAAGACTCAGGATGAGATGATCAAGGTCCGCAATCTCGGCCGCAAGTCCCTTGAAGAAGTCGAGCACAAGCTGACTATGATGGGACTTACCCTCGCCGACGACGACAATAATCAGTAAGCTCTCAAGAAGGAGGAAATGCAATTATGCCCGGAACAAGAAAGCTCGGCAAGGCCACCGCTGCACGCATGGCAATGCTTCGCCAGCAGGTCACTGATTTTCTGGACAAGGGTCGTATGGAGACTACCGTCACCCGCGCCAAGGAGATCGCGCCCATGGCCGAGAAGATGATAACTCTTGGCAAGGCGAAGGATCTGGCTTCCTATCGTCAGGCTCTTGCCTTCATCACCCGCGAAGACGTGGCAAAGAAGGTCTTTGACGAGATAGCGCCCAAGTATGCAGAGCGCAACGGCGGCTACACGCGCATCACCCGCGTCGGCGTCCGCCGCGGCGATGCAGCCGAGACGGCTGTCATCGAACTGGTCTGACAAGCACAACAAGCGTTAAAATCGGAAGTGAGCTTTTCACTTCCGATTTTTTCAAAAGAAGGACGGTTATACATGAGGGAAAACTATAACGAGGAATACGCGCAGCTCAAGGAGAGCCGCATTTCCGGCACGGAGACCTACCACGGGCCGCTGCTGCACGTATATCACGACCGCGTGCGCCTGCCGAACGGAGACGAGTCCGGCAGGGATTATATACGCCATCTGGGTGCGGTGTGCATAGTGCCGCTGACGGATGACGGCCGCGTCGTCGTCGAAAGGCAGTTCCGCTATCCGCTGGACATGGTCATAACGGAGATACCCGCGGGGAAGCTGGACAGCGCCGAAGAGGACAGGCTTTCCGCGGCCAAGCGCGAGCTGCACGAGGAGACGGGCCTGACGGCGGACAGGTGGACCTATATGGGCGACTTCTTCCCGGCCGTGGCCTACAGCACGGAGAGGATAAGTATGTATCTGGCGCAGGGCCTGCATCAGGGCGAGCAGAAGCTGGACAAGGACGAGTTTCTGAACGTGGAGACAAGGCCGCTCAAGGAGCTTGTGGACGAGGTAATGGCGGGAGAGATCGTGGACATCAAGACGCAGGCCGCCATACTCAAGGCCGCGCGGCTTGTGGGAGTCTGACGAAGAGGAGGGAGCAGCATGAAAACGGTCCTTTGCCTGCTGCCGGTCGAGCAGCGGCACAAGGAGAAGCTTGAGCGCGCCGCGGGCGCGGAGTGCAGCTTTATATACGCCGGTGAGCACGGCGCAACGGCGGAAAACGTCGCCGCGGCAAATATCATCCTCGGCACGCCGGCGCCGAAGCTTATAAACGCGTCGGAGAAGCTGGAGCTTTTGCAGCTCAACAGCGCTGGCGCGGAGCAATACGTCAGGCCCGGCGTGCTTGCGCCGAAAACGAAGCTCACCAACTCCACGGGTGCATACAGCAAGGCAGTGGCGGAGCATGGCGCGGCGATGCTGTTCATGATGCAGAAGAAGCTGTATCTCTACCGCGACGCGCAGAAAAGGCACGAGTGGGCGGACTTCGGAACGGTCACATCCATCACGGACGCGACGGTGCTCGTCGTCGGTCTGGGGGATATTGGCCGCCACTTCGCGGGGATAGTAAAGGCGCTGGGCGCGCATGTCATCGGCGTGAAGCGCCGTCCGGGCGAAAAGCCCGACTGCGTTGATGAGCTTTACACGATGGAGAAGCTGGACGAGGTACTGCCGCGCGCGGATGTGGTGTTCTCCGTGCTGCCGGGCACGCCTGCGGCGACGCACCTTTACACCGCCGAGCGCTTCGACTTAATGAAGCCGGACGCAATATTCATCAACTGCGGGCGCGGCGCGGCTGTGGAGAACAGCGTGCTGTACGACGCGCTGAAAAACGTCAGGATAGCCTCCGCCGCGATAGACGTGAGCGAGGTGGAGCCGCTGCCGCCGGATAGCCCGCTGTGGACGCTTGATAATCTTATGATAACGCCGCACGTCTCGGGGTATTACCACCTGCCGCACACGCTGGAGTGCATCGTGGACATCGCGGCGGAAAACCTCGGGCGCTTCATGCGCGGCGAGGAGCTGATTAACGTCGTCGATTTCACGACGGGGTACAAAAAGTAAAAGAAAAACACAGTAGATGGAATAATATAGCCCGCCCGTGTATGCACACGGGCGGGCTCAGTATGTCAAAAAAGCCTCGCAGAGTTTCGCGTCCGCAGACGCGAAAGCAGTATAATTTGTTTTCTGCCGCGACATGTGCGTGGCAGAAAACACTTTGCGCGGAGTGAGCGTCGAATTGTCCGCTATCAGCGGACAACAGAGGCGCAGAACGCAGCGAAGCTTTCTCGAAAAAGTGGTAAAGCCACTTTTTCGACAGGCAAAGCCCGCCCGTGTATGCACACGGGCGGGCTGCTTTCACTTTATGCCGTTATTCTTCGACATGCGCGCCGTCAAGCTCCGGCAGGAGGGGGATAACGCGCCAGCCGGGGAGCGCCGCGGCAAGGTCGGCCTCAATGCGCGCGGAGAAGCCGTCATCTGCGGACACGCACAGAAGCGTGGAACCGGCGCCGGAGATACACATTGCCTCCGCCCCGCACTTGTGCGCAAGGCCGCGCGCGGTGTCGTAGCCGTCTATCAGGGGGATACGGTACGGCTCATGCAGGCGGTCGGCCATGGCCGCGCGGAGAAGCTTCACATCGCCGCTGCCGAGGGCGCTGATAAGCAGCGCGGCGCGAGAGACGTTGAAAATAGCGTCGGCACGCGGCACATCATGCGGCAGAACGCGGCGTGACAGCGCCGTGGACAGCTCATACGGCGGCACGAGCGCCGTGAAATGCAGCAGCGGACTGAGCGGATAGCTGACGGAGAGGGGAATACCGGCCTCGACCGCGGAGGCAGTGAGCCCGCCGAACAGCGCCGGGGCGACGTTGTCCGGGTGCCCCTCCAGTGCAGTGGCGAGGGAGAAAAGCTCATCCCTGTCCATGCCGAGGGAGTGCAGGGCGTTCGCGGCGATGACGCCGCCGACGAGCAGCGCCGAGGAGGAGCCGAGGCCGCGCGATATGGGGATATCTGAGCGCAGGAAGTTGATGCGCAGAGGCTCCGGCTTAAGACCGGCGCGCTCAAGCACGCTGCAATAAGCGCGATAGGCCAGATTGTCCGCACCGCGGTACTTCTCATCACAGCCGGTGATCGTAAGGCCGTCGCCGCCGGGGATAAACTCAAGCTCGTTATATAGCCGCCACGCAACACCGAAGCAGTCAAAGCCGGGGCCGAGGTTGGCGGAGCTGGCAGGAACAAGGACCTTCATATGGAATCAAAGCCTCCGTTGGAAAGAATATCGGAAACATAGCGCGTCAGATCAGCCCTGTCGATAACGTCCGTATGGCGCACGGGCAGAGACCGGAGTGAGGCGAGGTTTTCCGGCACGGCGCGGCCGCTCATACGCGAGAGGGCCGCCATATCAGCAAATTCATCGCCTGTCACATTGCCGCCGATGGCGGAGAGCACGGCCGCGGGGAACTTGAACGGGGAGGCCGTGGACAGAACGACGCACTTGTTGCCGGTATACTCCGCGCCGCGGCGGTATTCCGCCAGCACGGAGAAGGCGACGGCGGTGTGCGGGTCGCACAGATAGCCAGATTCCGTCCAGACGCGCGAGACCGCGGCGCGCACGTCATCCTCAGAGGCGAAGCCCGCGGAAAAGACGGCGCGGATATTGGAAAGCGTGCC